>JADFXU010000010.1 GCA_015233365.1 Nitrospirota bacterium
GCTTCAGGAGGTCATGGAGCGTTCAGGCCAGAATCTTAATGCCTGCTATCAGTGCCGCCGTTGCGCTGCGGGATGTCCTGTAGGCGATGTAACCGGTGTGACCCCTGACCGCCTGATCCGGATGATCGTATTAGGCGACAGAGAGGGCGCAATGAACAACCTCCTTGTTTGGCAGTGTGTGGCCTGCTATACCTGCGGGACGCGTTGCCCTAACAGCATTCATACGGCGCGGATTACCGAGGCCCTGAAGCAGATGGTGAAAGAGGCCCATATGAAGCCTCTGACCCCTAAAGTTGCTAATTTCCACAGCTCTTTCCTGACCTCGGCCTCTCATTTTGGACGGCTCAATGAACTCGAGTTTATGGGTATGTACGAAATCAAGAATGCCAAAGATGAGCTGCGTGGAGGCGGAGGATTAAAAGCTGTAATAGAAGAGCTGAAAACCCAGGCACGGCTTGGGAAGCAGATGATGAAACTCAAGAGAATGCACTTCGGGATGGACAAGGTCAAAGGCATGTCCGAAGTCAAACGCCTTTATAACAAAAGTACAGGAAAATAAAATGAGCGGTCGCTTTTTACGAAACCGTTTTGTTAATGAGGTAATATTATGGAAATAGCATACTATCCTGGATGTTCGCTCCACGCCTCCAGTGCGCTTTATGACATTCAGTGCAGGGAGGTGCTCGGCAGGCTCGGAGTCGGCCTCAAGGAGATTGCAGACTGGAACTGTTGCGGCGCTACTTCTGCAGCAAAGACCAACGAATTTCTGTCAATGGCGTTGCCGGCCCGGAATTTGGGCATTGCAGACGCCAGCGGCTATGAGGAGATGGTGATACCCTGCGCTTCCTGTTTCAGCCGCACCCTCCTGGCGCAGAAGGCTCTCGAAAGCGATAAAGACCTGAGAGAAAAGATCAACGCTGAACTTTCCAGTAAGGTGCAGGGGAAGATTAAGCTTCTGTCTATTCTCGACCTTCTCGTTGAGCAGGCCAAATCCGGAGCGATTGGTTCAAAGGCCCCCAAAAAACTTGAAGGACTCAAACCAGCCTGCTATTATGGCTGTCTTCAGACCCGCTATCCTATGGACATTCAGCTTTCCGACAATGTGGAGAATCCGCAGGGAATGGAGACTGTCTGCAAGGCCCTGGGAGCCCAGGCAATTGATTGGGGTTATAAGACCGACTGTTGCGGTGCTTCGGCCTCGGTCAACGATACCGAAGTCTCACTCAAACTTATGTACAACATCCTGAAGGACGCTGTTGCGCGCGGGGCAAATTGCCTTGTCACGACATGCCCCATGTGCCAGATGAACATGGACGCCTATCAGAACGAAGCGGGTCAGAAATACGGGATAAGTGAAAGACTGCCTGTCTATTTCATCACTGAACTTATCGGTGTCTCTATGGGCATCGGTGCAGTCGAGCTTCAGCTCGACAGACATTTTGTAGAAGCAACAGCACTCTTGAGAGGATTGAACTTACTATGAGCGATAAACTGTCTTCAAATAAAAAAGGATCAGTACTGGTAGTCGGCGGCGGCATCGGCGGCATGCAGGCGTCCCTCGACCTTGCCGACAGCGGGTTCAAGGTTCACATGGTCCAAAAAGAACCTTCCATCGGCGGCACAATGGTTATGCTTGATAAGACCTTCCCTACGGGCGACTGTTCCATGTGCATGATTTCGCCTAAAATGGTGGAGGTTGGCAGACACCTTAATGTTGATATCCACACATTGGCTGAAGTCGTATCTGTCGAAGGTGAAGAGGGAAATTTCAGGGCAAAGATCAGGCTTGCACCGCGGTATGTTGATCCTGCCAAATGCACAGGTTGCGGGGAATGTGAGGCACAATGCCCCAAAAAGGTACCAAGCGAATTCGATCAGCAACTCGGCAACCGTAAGTCCATATATGCGCTGTTTCCTCAGGCTGTTCCCAACACCAGGGCTATTGATGATCGGTATTGTCTTTTTCTTACAAGCCGTAAAAAAGGTGCCAAGAAAGATGTTTGCAAGAAGTGTGAAAAGGCTTGCAAGGCCGGTGCCATAAATTATGATGACAAGGGGCAAGAAATTGAAGTTAATGTCGGTTCAATAATCCTTGCGCCGGGTCTCGACCGTTACAATGCAAAAGTGAGGGGCGAACTCGGCCTGGGCCGCTGGCCTAATGTAGTCACGTCTCTCCAGTTTGAGCGTATCCTTTCAGCCTCAGGTCCGTTTAAGGGCGAAGTGAAGAGACCCTCTGACGATAAGCATCCAAAGAAAGTGGCATGGATCCAGTGCGTCGGCTCCAGGGACCCTCACAATGCCAACCCCTGGTGTTCATCTGTCTGCTGCATGTATGCGACCAAGCAGTCGATCATCGCCAAAGAGCATGACAAGCATATAGAACCCGCTATTTTCTATATGGACATGAGGGCTTTTGGAAAGGATTTTGATAAATATGTGGAGCGTGCGAAGAACGAATACGGCGTGCGTTATCAGCGCGCCATGGTTTCCGCCATCAGGGAAGACCCCGGCTCCGGAGACCTTGTTCTGCGTTACGCAGCAGAGGACGGCAGCCTTATCGATGAGACATTTGAGATGGTGGTTCTGTCCATTGGATTCGAACCGCATAAGGATGCGGCGGAGTTCGCGAAGACGTTCGGAATCGAACCCAATGTGTACAAGTTTGCAAAGACATCGCCGCTCAACCCGGTGGAGACTACCCGGAAAGGGGTGTTCGTGACCGGCACCTATCAGGGACCTAAAGATATTCCGGACACCGTGATGCAGGGGAGCGCTGTAGCCGGGGAGGCAATGGCCCTTCTGTCAGAGGCGCGCGGGACCGAAACCATCAAGAAAGAGTTGCCTCCGGAAAAGGAAGTTCTGGGAGAAGAGCCGAGGATTGGCGTCCTGGTTTGCCACTGCGGGATAAACATCGCATCGACAGTCCAGGTCGAACAGGTGGTCGAGGCTGTAAAAGATCTTCCGGGTGTGGTCTATGCGACTAATACGCTTTATGCTTGCTCCCAGGATACCCAGGAGACTATCAAACAATTGGTAAAAGAGAAAAACTTGAACCGGCTGGTCGTAGCCTCGTGCACGCCGAGGACCCATGAGCCTCTGTTCCAGGAGACTATCCGGGATGCCGGTCTGAACAAATATCTCTTCGATCTTGCCGATATCCGCGAGCAGTGTTCCTGGTGTCATATGGGACATAAGGAAGAGGCAACCAAAAAAGCGATCCGTATCGTCAAAATGGCGATTGCAAAATCGCGGCTTCAGGAGCCGATCAAGACCGACACAGTCGGGGTAACTCCTGCATGTTTGATTATCGGCGGCGGCATAGCCGGAATGACTGCGGCCCTCTCTCTTGCAGACCAGGGGTTCCAGGTCAGCATTGTTGAAAAGGAAAATGAGCTGGGCGGACTTGTCAGGAATCTTTATCGTACCCTTGAGGGTAATGATGTCCGGGAATTTCTTGCTTCGAGAATCGGACAGGTCCGGTCTCATCCGAAAATCAAGGTATTCACAGGTACGGAAGTAAGGAATACCGATGGCTTTGTCGGAAATTTCAAGACGACCCTTACCGATGGAACGGAAATAAGCCACGGTGCGATCATACTCACGACCGGCGGCATTGAGTACGAACCGACGGAATATCTCTATAAGGAAAGCGATCGGGTAGTTACCCAGCGGGAACTCGAAAAGAAGATTGCAGCAGCGGAGGTCCAGGCAGGCAACCGATATGTGATGATTCAGTGTGTCGGGTCGCGTGAGGAGCCGAACCAGTATTGCTCCCGTATCTGCTGCCAGGATGCGGTAAAGAACGCTATTGCTATAAAAGAGAAGGATCCGTCGGCGCAGGTATTTATTCTTTACAGAGATATCCGCACTTACGGTCTGCGCGAAGATTATTATAAAAAAGCCCGCGAACTTGGAGTCATCTTCGTGCGGTACGATGTCAACAGGAAGCCGGAGGTCGCACAGTCCGGGAATGGAATGAGCGTCAAAACCTGGGACTATATGCTGAACAGGGAATTGAACATCGGTGCCGACTGGGTAGTACTTTCAGCGGGGTTCAGGCCACATCCCACTACCGAAAAGGTTGGGGCGCTGTATAAGGTCACCCGCAACCCTGACGGTTATTTCCTCGAGGCACATGTGAAGCTCCGTCCGGTTGACTTCCCGAGCGAGGGGATTTTCGTTGCAGGGCTTGCGCATGCGCCGAAGAATCTTGACGAGACAATTACCCAGGCGTTAGCTTCAGCTGGACGCGCAGGTGTGGTCCTGTCACACGACCGGCTGGCGATTTCTGGAATCATCGCCAAGCACAGGAAGGACCTCTGCATGTCGTGCCTGAGCTGTTTCAGGGTGTGCCCGTTCGATTCGCCTTATATCGGCGAGGACGGTAAGGTCGCTCATAATGAAGTCAAGTGCCACGGATGCGGCATATGCGCAGCAATCTGTCCTGCCAAGGCATTCCAGGTCAACAATTTCCGGGATGACCAGATATTGGCAATGATCGACGTTGCAGTGGAATGCGACACCAGTGTTGCCGGGGGATGATTTTTAATATGAAGAAAAATAGAGGAGGATTGCATAATGGATAAACTCGCAGAGTCTGCGGAGCAGAGGTCCCCGGGAAGTCACGGACTTGCCGGGGCAGAGAGCGAGCGTTCATCGATTGAGAAACCTCGTGAGATACCTCAGGACTGGGAGCCGAACATATTGGCTTTTGCCTGCCATTACTGTGCCTTTGCGGCAGCGGACCTTGCCGGGGTCATGCGGCTTTCATATCCCCCGAATGTGAAAGTAGTCCGTCTTCCCTGCACCGGAAAGTTGGACTACATTCATGTGCTCAGGGCATTTGAACGCGGGGTTGACGGCGTCTTCGCAGCCGGTTGACTAAAGGGGCAATGCCATTACCTGGAAGGTAATACATATGCGGCACGAAGAATCAAATACTTAAAAAATTTATTGTCCAAATTGAGCATTGATCCTGCCCGGTTGGAAATGTACAACCTGTCAGCGGCCATGGGGCCCCGATGGGCGGAGATCTGCACAGATTTCACCGAGAGAGTACGTACCCTCGGACCATCTCCTGTCTGGTTTGCATTGTGCAAACGGAATGGGTCAAAAAGGAGTGAGCAGCAATGATTGTCGGGAAACAGAAACCGTTTGAAGAAATATGGAATATGGTCAAGGATTTTAAGAAGGTGCTTGTTTATGGATGCAACACGTGTGTTGCCATCTGCCATGCAGGCGGAGGGAAGGAGGCAGAGATAATTGCCTCCATGATCAGGATAAAGGCCGCAGAGGAAGGTGTGCCTATGGAAGTCAAGCATGCAGGGATAGAAAGGCACTGCGAGCCGGAGTATTTCGAGCCTCTTATGGAAGAGGTGAAAACCTATGACCTGGTGCTTTCAACAGCATGCGGTGTGGGAGTAAACTTTCTGTCTGAAAGGATAGGCAATATCCCTGTATATCCGGGTATAAACACCGAGTTTTTTGGCGCAGTACCGCAGGCAGGCGTTTTTACAGAGTTGTGCGCGGGATGCGGCAACTGCATACTTCACCTTACCGGCGGAATTTGTCCTATCGCCCGTTGTTCAAAGTCGCTGATGAACGGGCCTTGCGGCGGTACAAATAAGGGGAAATGTGAAATAAGCCAGGAAGTCGATTGCGGGTGGTATTTAATTGTGGAACGGATGAAGCAATTGGGCACAGTGGATAAGCTTTATGCGATTCAGCAGCCGCGCAACTGGTCTACTGCAAGGGATGGCGGGCCTCGCCGGGTGGTGCTCGCGCATATTCAGGACCTTGAAGAAGAGGAAGCCAAGAAGGAATCATAATCGGGGCCCCCGGAAAATCTGCGATTTTTTGGGGTGCAGTCGGGAGGAATACAGAAGATGAAGAGTGGAAGCAATCTTGAAAGAGTGATCGCGAGCGGAAAACCTGCGGTAACAGCCGAATTAGGGCCTCCTATGAGTGCCGATCCGCAAGAAGTGATTCACAAGGCAAAACTGCTGAAAGGTTATTGTGATGCAGCGAATATTACCGACTGCCAGACTGCTGTCGTGCGTATTTCGAGTATCGCTGCTGCTGTATTGGCACTGAGAGAGGGGCTTGAGCCGGTTATGCAGATGACCTGCAGGGACCGTAACCGAATTGCCATGCAGGCCGACCTGCTGGGTGCTGCCGCCCTGGGACTGAGGAACTGTCTCTGCATTGCCGGTGACCATCAATCATTCAGTGCTGCCGGTAAACTTAAAGGGCACCCCGGCGCCAAGAATGTTTACGATGTCGATTCCATACAACTGGTGGGCATCCTCAAAAAAATGCGCGACGAAGGGCTTCAGGAAGGCGGCGATAAACTGGAAGTTGCGCCGAAATTTTTTATCGGGGCTGCCTTTACTCCGGGCGGTGAACCCATGGACTATCGTCCTTACCGTCTTAAGAAAAAGGTTGATGCGGGGGCTGATTTCATCCAGACCCAGGGCATCTATGATGTGGAAATGTTCAAATCCCAGATGGAGAAGGTCAGGAATCTCGGTATTCACGAGAAGACAGCTATCCTGGGCGGGATAATAGTGCCCAAGAGCGCAATGATGCTCCGCTATATGGATTCTTCAGTGGCTGGTGTAAGCGTACCCAAGCCTTTGATAGACCGTATGATGAAGGCGAAGAATGACGCAGGTACCGATAAAAAGAAGGCCAAGGAAGCACAGGAAGAAGAGGGAATAAAAATCGCGGTTGAGTTGATCCAGCAGGTGCTCGAAATCCCCGGCGTTAAAGGTGTCCATGTTCAGGCGATCGAGTGGGAAAGCGCCATGCCGGTGATCCTGAAAGCCGCAGGCTTGTATCCCCGTCCCACGTTCCCTGATGCATAATTAACTTCATCCAGGGGTGCAGGTAATGCTGGCCTGCACCCCCACAAAATATCGACATATAAATGGCAATATTAGCACATGGTTCACAGTTGATGGACCGGGCAGGGGCTAATAGCCATGACCTATTGTGTTTTGTTGCTATGGAGGGCAAATGCGTATCGCGATTGGGTCCGATCATGCCGGGCTGGAAATGAAGAATGAAGTGACCGCGGTGTTGAAAGACATGGGGCATGAGTATAAAGATTTGGGTACGGACAGCGCGCAGTCGGTAGATTATCCTGATTTTGGAGAGAAGGTGTCCGCTGCAGTGTCCGAGGGAAGGGTCGACCGGGGGATTCTTATCTGCGGCACAGGAATCGGCATGTCAATTGTGGCAAATAAATTTCGCCATATCCGGGCAGCTCTTTGCGGTGATATTTTCTCCGCGAAAATGAGCAGGCTCCACAACGATTCAAACATCCTTATCCTGGGAGGCAGGGTAATCGGCAAAGACCTGGCAAAGGAAATAGTGAAAACATGGTTGATTACCCCTTTTGAGGGGGGAAGACACGAAAAAAGACTGAAGAAAATAGAACTCATTGAGGAAAAAACGATAATGAAAGGGGATTCCCAGGGGAAATGACTTTTCGGGGGATCAGGTAAGGGGCCTGGCAATGAATTGTGAGCAAATGAAAAAGAATGATCCTGAAGTTTTTGATGCAATTTTCAGGGAGACGCAAAGGGAACAGAACAAAATTCTGCTGATCGCTTCTGAAAATTACGCGAGCGCTACAGTGATGGAAGCGCAAGGCTCTGTTCTGACCAACAAGTATGCAGAAGGGTATCCCGGCAAGAGGTATTATGGCGGCTGCGAATATGTTGATATTATTGAAAGGCTTGCTGTTGAGCGGGCAAAACTGCTTTTCGGGGCCGACCATGTAAATGTTCAGCCGCATTCGGGAAGCCAGGCAAATATGGCAGTTTATTTTTCAGTCTTGAACCCCAAAGATACTATTCTGGGCATGAGGCTGGACCACGGCGGCCACCTGTCTCATGGAGCGAAGGTCAATTTCACAGGCAAGCTCTACAATATCCGCTCTTACGGAGTGAGCAGGGAAACAGGGCGCATCGATATGGATGAGGTGAGCAGCCTTGCCATGGAGAATAAACCCAAAATGATTGTTGTCGGAGCCAGCGCATATTCGCGCATTATCGATTTCAGGAGGTTCTCCGAAATAGCTAAAGCCTCAGGCGCGTATCTCCTTGCCGATATAGCTCATATCGCTGGATTGGTAGCAACAGGAGAACACCCTTCTCCTGTGCCGTATGCGGATTTTGTAACTACTACTACGCATAAGACGCTCAGGGGCCCCAGGGGTGGGATGATCATGTGCAAGGCGGAACACGCAAAGGCTGTTGATAAATTGATTTTCCCCGGTATACAGGGGGGGCCGCTTGCCCATGTGATCGCTGCAAAGGCGGTAGCCCTTAAAGAGGCGCTTTCGGGCGAATTTAAGGATTATCAGAAGATGGTTGTTAAGAACGCGGCCACCCTTGCCGCAGGGCTATTGAAGCATGGATTTAAAATAATTTCCGGGGGTACAGACAACCATCTTATGCTTGTTGATCTGACCGAAATGGGTGTTACCGGAAAAGAGGCTGAAGAAGCCCTTGACAGGGCTGGAATTACGGTAAATAAAAACGCTATTCCCTACGATAGCAATCCTCCTTCGGTTACCAGCGGGATAAGGCTGGGAACACCCTGCGTAACTACGAGGGGAATGGGCGCAGCGCAGATGGAAGAGATAGCCGATATCATAACCGCAGTTATAAAGAATGTAAAGGACCCGTCGATTGCCGACGATATGAAAAAAAGAGTAAAATCTCTATGCGACAAATTTCCTATTTATGACTGACGGCCTCGTAAAAAGTCCATATGCTGCGTTGCGCTGCATACTTCGTCACTGCGGCGTATCTAAAAGTACGCCTCATTCCTCTGTATTTGCACGCCTTGCCTATGAACTTTTTACAAACCCGTTTTTTTTAATATGAAGTGTCCCTTCTGCGGCAGCATCGAGGACAAAGTCATCGATTCCAGGGCCAGCAAGGACGGGGATGTCATACGGCGGAGAAGGGAATGCCTCAAATGCACGCAGCGGTTCACTTCATATGAGCGTGTCGAAGATCCCCTCCCAATGGTGATCAAAAAAGACGGCAGTCGGGAGTTCTTCGACAGCCACAAGATCATCACCGGGCTTAAGAAGGCCTGCGAAAAGCGTCCCATACCCATTACCAAACTCGAAGAGACCGAAAAACATATCGAGAAAAAACTCATAGGCTTGGGCGTTAAAGAGATAAACAGCTCCTGGATAGGAGAGGAAATTATGTCATCTCTAAAGGAGCTTGATAAAGTCGCCTATGTCAGATTTGCCTCCGTGTACCGCCAGTTCAAAGATATCAGTGATCTTATGGAAGAAGTAAAGACATTGTTTGACCTTAAAGACGGCGGGAAACATTAGCCCGGTTTTCGCCCCTTCCTGTCAGCAGCTATTTTTGCTGGCTAAACTCCTGCTGTTATCGTATATTAGTAATATGGAATCTACTATGAAGGAGGAATGGTGATATGAAAACTGTCAAAGATATCTTGAAAGACCCGGCTCGTGAAATCTGGTCAGTTTCTCCCATGACGATGGCATATGAGGCTCTCGAAGTGATGGCTGAGAAGGATATCGGAGCTTTATTAGTCTTCGATAATAAGCAACTTGTCGGAATTTTTTCGGAACGCGATTATGCAAGAAAAGTGATCCTAAAAGGAAAGGCTTCCAGGGATACACATGTCGGCGAACTGATGACTCAACAGGTATTCTATGTTAAACCGGAAAATACCCTTAATGAATGTATGGCGTTGATGACATCGAAACATATCCGTCATTTGCCTGTCTTTTCCAATAACCGGATTGCGGGTATCATAACGATCGGCGACGTGGTTAAGGAAATTATTTCGGAACAGGAGATTACGATTAAAGATCTTGAAGATTTTATTTGCGGGGGATATAAGTGAGTACGTGCTTCAACTGATGTGATAGGACTTCAGATTTATTTTGATAGCAGGCGGTACTTTGTCTGCAACGTTTCTGTTCAAGTTCTGCAGATCAGGGACAAAAAACCTCTTGCCGGTGGTCTTGTTCCTGATAAGGTAGCCCATTATTCCATGGTATGCGCGCTTTTCCAATAATTCGATTTCCTCTTTCTGCGGCTTTTCATCCGGTTTTTCCATCTGGCCTGTCCAGAATTCCGGCAGTTGCATTACCACGTCAATATAATCGATGGTAAGCTGTCGTCTTGCCTCTTCCGTCGGCTCCCTGTGCGGCATCTCTTCTGCCACGACTTTTCTTAATTCATCAGCTTCAACAACTCCGAGCGTTTTGCCGCCTCTTCCTTCTTCCTGCAGCCTTTGTTCGATAAGATTCTTGGCTTGTTGGCTGTCCAGAGATTTCCTTTTGTATTCCCTCTCTATTTTCTTCTGGATTTCCTTCTTGCCGGTCGCAATTGCCTTCTTGCCGGCCAAATACTTAATTGCCCTGAGGCCGGTGGTCTGGATTTTATCGATTTCATCCTGGCGTACCAGGGCCTCTTCTATCCCTTCTTGCGCGGTGTCGTACAGTTTTACACCTTTGACTATCTTCTGTATTTTCCCTGCCACGACTTAATATAACATAACAAAATTGTGTTATGTCAACTAAAGTTAACAAAAAAGAAAGAGCCTTTTCAGGTTACTATCATGTATTATTAAAATATCTGTTTTGTTACCGGCTGTTTTATTGAATTTGCTCTGCTGACATGCTAATATAGAAGACTAAACGTTTGATTTTTATTTAAGTAAAACAAATAATTACTGAAAACAACTGACATGGCACATATTCTTCCCTTCAAAGGACTGCTTTACAACCCGGGCAAAGTTTCAGGCGACGACGTGTTCGCCCCCCCTTATGATGTTATTTCCCCGGACGTCAGGGAAAGACTTTACCTGAAGAGTCCCTATAATATCGTCCGCATAGATTTCGGCAAAGAAGCTGAAGGTGATACTGCTGCCGGCAATAAGTATACAAGGGCCTGTGCCTGGCTGGAGCAGTGGGTCGGAGAGAAGATTCTTGTCAGAGATGCTGTCCCGGCTTTCTACGGCTATGAAATCGACTACAAGCTTTCGGGAGAAAGCAAACAACTGAAAGGAATACTCGCACTCGTTAAAATAGAGGAACTTGGCGAAGGGGTTTATCCTCACGAAGAAACCCATTCAAAACCAAAGGCAGACAGGCTTGACCTGATGAGATACTGTCTGTCAAATATAAGTCCGATTTATTCGCTCTACAACAGCCCCGAAAAGATTGCATCCGCTATTTTAAGCGATATCCGCGAGGAGCCCTTTATCAGCGGTACAGATGCCGACGGCGCGAGACATTCGATATACAGAATTACCGATGAATCAAAAACAGACCTGATCATCAGGGAGTTTCGTGACAAAGATATATTCATTGCCGACGGCCACCACCGTTACGAAGTGGCCCTGGAATTCAAAAAGGAGATGGATAAAAAGACGGGAAGAAAGAAGGGTGACACTTGTCCGTGGGATTACGTGATGATGTTTCTTGCTAACATGACAGATGAGGGGATTGCCATACTGCCGACGCACCGGCTTGTAAGGGGCATTTCAGGAAATAATATTTTCCGAAAACTTGAATCCGACTTTGCCATTTCAAGACTGCCCAAGACCGCAGATTTTCTCCAGACCCTTTCAAAGGAAGAGAATAATGTTTTCGGCCTTTACATAGACACGGAAGAAGACTGGTATATTCTGAAATACCAGAAAGACAGTTTACACGATATTCACCCGGCCCTCAGGAATCTGGATGTGGTTGTGCTGCACGAGCTTATTTTGAAAAGAAATCTTGGAATTATCGATATCGCTTATGAGATGGATGCTGCCGGCGCCATAGAAAAAATACGGAGGGGAGATTTTGACGGGGTCTTTTTCCTGAACCCTACTAAAATTGCGGATGTGGAAAGGGTGGCCATGTCTCATATGAGAATGCCGCCGAAGTCGACCTATTTTTACCCTAAGCTTCTGACCGGAGTGGTGATTAATAGTTTTATAAATAATACATAAGGAGGAGTTTTATGGCTATGAGAGTGGCAATTAACGGGTTTGGCAGAATCGGCAGAAATTTTTTCAGGGTGAGCAGGGGGAACAGCGGCCTGGAGATTGTTGCTATCAATGATCTTACGGACGCCAAGACCCTTGCCCATCTGCTGAAATACGACTCTGTGCACGGCACCTTTGAAGCAGAAGTTAAGGCAGGAGATGGCAGCATTAGTGTTGACGGCAAGGAGATCAAGGTATATGCGGAGCGTGCGCCCGAAAACCTGCCATGGAAGGGCCTCAACGTTGATATAGTAATCGAGTCGACCGGGCTTTTCACTGAACGCGAAAAAGCGTCAAAGCACCTGGCCGCAGGGGCACAGTGGGTCATTATTTCCGCGCCGGCAAAAGAGCCTGATGTTACAGTTTGTCTGGGCGTCAACGAAGAGGTGCTCGAACCCTCGAAGCATAAGATAATATCCAATGCCTCGTGTACTACAAATTGCCTGGCGCCGGTTGCGAAGGTCCTTCATAAGGAATTCGGCATTATCAGGGGACTCATGACGACTGTTCATTCTTACACGAATGACCAAAGGATTCTCGACCTGCCCCACAAGGATCTGAGAAGAGCGAGGGCGGCAGCGCTTTCGATGATTCCGACTACTACCGGTGCGGCCAAAGCAGTAGGTCTTGTGCTTCCCGAACTGAAAGGAAAGCTTGACGGATTTGCCATCCGGGTCACGACACCGAATGTCTCGGCAGTAGATCTTGTGGTTGACCTGAACAAGGACGTTACTGCCGAAGAGGTAAATGCCGCCATGAAAAAATGGGCCGACGGACCTATGAAAGGGATTCTGCAGTATGTGGATGTGCCGCTGGTCTCCATTGACTTTAACGGGAACTCCCACTCTTCGATGTTCGACTCCACTTTGACAAAAGTAATGGACAAGAACATGGTCAAGATTGTTTCCTGGTACGATAATGAGTGGGGATATAGCTCACGTCTGAGAGATCTCGTCCTTTACATCAGCAAAAGGGGCTAGTCATGGCAAAGAGAAACGATATAGCTGTCGATATTAAAGATATACTCGGCAAACTTACCATTGAAGACCTTCAGATAAAGGGCAAACGGGTGTTTATCAGGGCGGATTTCAATGTGCCCCTGGATGATAATATGGTAATTACCGATGACAGCAGAATACGCTCCACGCTCCCCACCATTAATTATGCGATAGACGAAGGAGCCAAGGTCATTCTCGCATCCCATCTTGGGAGGCCCAAGGGAAAAGTCGAACCCCGTTTCAGTCTTGCTCCTGTGGTCAAGCGGTTGCAGAGACTGTTGAACAAAGAGGTATTGTTTGTTTCCGATTGCGTCGGCCCGCAGGCTGAGAATATAGTATCAAAAATGAAAGAAGGCGACGTTGTACTTCTTGAAAATCTCCGCTTCCATCCTGAAGAAGAGAAAAACGATGAAGCGTTTGCAAAAAGCCTGGCAGCCCTCGCCGATTTTTTCGTTAACGATGCGTTCGGGGCTGCTCACCGCTCTCATGCTTCCACCGTAGGGATTACAAAGTTCCTCCCCTCTGCAGCAGGGTTTCTCATGAAAAAGGAGATAGAATATCTCAAAGGGGTCATAGAGAACCCCGTCAGGCCGCTGGTTGCAATCCTGGGAGGAGCAAAAGTATCCGGCAAGATAGGAGTGCTCGAGAATCTTGCCAATAAAGTTGACAAGGTCATTGTGGGCGGCGGCATGGCGTTTACTTTTCTCAAGGCCTTGGGACAGGAGATCGGGGACTCCCTCGTCGAGACCGAGATGATCGATCTGGCCAAGAGCATTATGGAAAAATTGAGGCGTAGCAATGTCAAGTTTTACCTGCCGGTTGATTGCGTAATTGCGCAGACGATAGAAGCGGGCGCTGAAACTAAAATCGTTACCACCCAGGAAATACCCAGGGCATGGCGCGCCCTCGATATCGGTCCAGCATCGGTGAAACTTTTCTCGGAGGCGCTTCAGAATGCCAAAACAGTCATCTGGAACGGTCCTATGGGCGTTTTCGAGATCGATGCCTTTTCAAGGGGAACATTCGCGATTGCCCATGCAGTCACCGATGCGTATGCATTGAGCATTGTCGGCGGCGGTGATACGGATTATGCCGTGCATAAAGCAGGCGTCAGCGACTCTATTACATTTATTTCAACAGGCGGCGGAGCTTCACTCCAGCTGTTGGAAGGCAAAAACCTCCCCGGCATATCGGCGCTGACCGACAAAAAATAACAGAGAATTGAGAAAGAACAGCCGGGCACTCATCAAATCGCCTGCTTGCAGCGCGTTGAGTGCCCGGTTTTTTAAGCTACCTGGAATTCAACATCGAACATCTTATGAGGAAGCTTTTCGTTGGTGTGCGATATGATGCCGCGCTTCACTTCAACAATGGAAGGGTTCTTACATTCAAAGCGGTTGATCAGGTAATGCGCAGCAACTTCCGGCTTGATAATATCTCCGCAGGTAAAAATGTCTAATGCTGCGTACGCATATTCCGGCCACGTATGAATGGAAAGGTGTGATTCCGCTATAACTACCATGCCGCTGATTCCGAATGGGTTGAACTCATGGAAAGATACATCGATGATAGTTGCCTTCGCCTCTTTTGCAGCCGCAACCAAGGCATTTTTTACCTCGGTAAGGTCTTTCAGAACTACAGGATTACAGTCTCTCAATTCCACCAAAAGATGGGTACCTAAAGCATTCAATCCTCTCCCCCTTTGATTTAGAATCAAGGAAGCAAGCCGCTCCTTAAGCTATAAATCATACATGAAAAAATCCCTTCTTGTCAATAAATTTTAGTATACCGTGCAACAGTGACTAATCACCTATAATATATGATTCGCCGGGAGTTGTCTACAAAAAAATGGATGGGCAAAATCGCTTTCACAATACGGACTACCGGGACAGCGAGTGATAAAAAATGGTGGGCAGTGAGAGAATCGAACTCCCGACACGGGGCTTTTCAGGCCCCTGCTCTACCGACTGAGCTAACTGCCCATAATCTTACACATTAAACTTTTACATTGCTAAAAGTCAAGAATTGTTGGCAGTGGGTAGTGTCTCAGTTTGAATTTTTATCAATCAAATTCACAATGTCTTCCATCGACCATAAAGTATCTGTGACACCCGCCGCCATAGCCGGAAAAACTCTAAGCGTTTTGTGAATCCGAACGAAGTTATACCACATGAAATAAAGGGCCAGCGCATGACAATGGTTTTCCACTTTCTTTGAGAAAGCGTTTGTAAGCCTTGTGAATCGGCGCATAGACATCCTCATGGTTAAATTCTGACGCTCAACATATGAAGTCGAGATGTGCTTATCATCAGGCTTGCCCTGAATGGGTTGCTTTATACTTCCGGTACACTGTGCCGGACTATATCTTTTTTCATCTTCTTTCCCTTCACTGCCGTACGGCTTTACGAGCATAGCGTAATCAATTGTTGAACCGAATGCACTTTCTACAGCGTCAAGATAAACTTTATGGCCGTCAGTCGTAAGCTGTATTCTGTTAAGTAATCGGCTTTTGAGATCGTCTATGAACTCTTTCGCAGTCTCAGCGTCCCTACTACCGACTTTCCATGAAGGGATAAGCTTAGAATCCGCACAAATCGCCGTCCACGTCCACACATCGCCATAGCCGGGAGTACCTTTAAAATCGGCGGGTACGTTCTTTTCTTTCGCATAGCAAAAACTCCATATCTCGTCACACTGAATCCGTCTGCATGATAGTTCCCTTAAATGCTTGTCCTGGTATTCGCTACAGACGGTCCCTGCATCTATTAAAAGCTTCGTCACTGTATTGATGGACACATCGACAACACGCGAGATCGAGCGCATAGAAGAACCCTCGCAAAGCATATTGAGGATTTGCACTCTCTTTTCTGTCGATAGCTTGTTCATGATTTAAGTATAAAGAATCCCGAAATAAATGTCATGCATTATTTTCAGTTTGAACATGTAATAAAAAAAGGGGGAGTCGAACAACCTCCCCAAGTAAGGAATTACAACCTTAGTTTTTTACTCTGATTGCAAAACATTTCTTCCCATATTGCCAAGCATAAATACGCCTGCCGCTACGAGTCGTAATGTAAGCAACAAAAATGAGCCTACCTTCTTTGTCCTTCATGACACACACCTCCCATATTGACATGGAGGGTGCAAAAATGTGATACTTTGATCAGGATTGATCACATTCTGGCCTTCATGCCAGGATAAAACCGTCAAAGACGGTGGTAAAACTGCCTCCACCGGGATTCGAACCCGGATCACAACCTTAGCAGGGGAGCGCTCTATCCATTGAGCTAAGGGGGCATCTAAGTCATGGGCCTTATCCAGTGTCACCTGGGTAAGGCTTTTTTATTGCCTGCTAAATCCTAACATCATTTTAATCTTCATGTCAATAGTTAACCGCATTAGTGTATGCATTAGTAAGGAGCCAGTAGGCTAATGCTCAACTTGACTTATCGGCATTAGTTAAGTAAAATACTATAAAAGAAAAGGGGAGGCATGACATGGAAGAAGACAGAAAGCATTCACGCGTAAGGAGCCCAGGCTACCCAATGATAGACCTTAAGGAGGCTATAGTACGGGCCAAGATGCTTTGGGACAAAGATAAGAATAATCCTATCCCAAGAGAAGTGGCCGCGGAACATTTAGGATATGGGTCCGCCGGAGGCTATCCAGGTAGAGTACTTGCAGCTTTAAAGCATTTCGACTTGATTTATATGAGAGAAGGTGATATTATTTTAACTGATAAGGCTGTAAATTTAGCAGTTCACAGCCCATCAGATAAGGTATATATTGATATTGTAAAAGAAATTGCTTTAAAACCAAGTGTTTATGCTGATTTGTTTAATGAATATAATGGCGATTTGCCATCAGATTCAACATTAAAAGTTAAACTAATAAAGGATTACAAGTTCAATGCTTACAAGATCGAACGATTCATTACCAGCTTTCGTAGCACGATTGAGTTTGCGGGATTAACTACACAAGATAAGCCAGCAGAGGAAGAAAAGGACGAAATGCAAAAACAGACTCAGGATGTAACAGTTCAAGCAGCACCTATAATTGGAGCGGGAAAAGTGTCAGGAATAGCAATACCATCAACTGCAACAAACGTAAAGCATTATCCTATACCTTTGTCAAAAGGGAAAACGGCTGTTATTGCCTTTGAGGCATTGCCAATTGGAAAAAAGGACATAGATGCTATAAAAAAATGGCTTGAGCTTTTCTCAGATTCACTTACGGAAACTGAAGATAGTTAAGATTTTTCCCACCGCGCTTGAGCGGCTTTCTTTGCTATAGCCTTGCGCTTTCTAGGGGAGAGTTTTTCAGCCCTAGCTTTGCCGCCGATTTGTCCGGCCTTGCGGGTATACTCTTTTTCTGTGACATCTTCTTGCAGTTCGCCCGTTGCGATCTTGGCGACCTTCACAGCGCATCCGATCACATCAGCGGGTCTCTTTTGTCCTTGTGGTCCTTTAGGCATATTTTATTATGCCATATCTGCAAAACCTTATCTATAGCCTGAAAATTCAAACTGAGACACTGCCGGACTGTTAAAATGGTAAAATGGATGGAGAGACAAATGGGTTCCGGCAGGTATCTGAAATCATTGTTAAGGGGAATTGTCGATTTTTTTAGAGACGGCGGGCTTATGCTCGCCGGTTCGCTGTCGTATTTTTTCATGATGGCCCTTATTCCGTTTTGTCTTTTTGTTGTAGCGATCTTCGGCCACTTCCTTGGGCACAATGAGGCATTCCTCAAGTTTTTCTCCGCCAAACTGACAGGCTTCTTCCCAAGCATTACTTATAAGATAACTGAGGAACTGAAAAAATTAATATCATACCACGGTCTCGGGAAGTTCACATTGTTGCTTTACGGTATCCTCTCATACCAGCTGTTCTCTTCCCTGGAAACGGCTGTGAACACGGTTTTCAAGATAAGGGTGAGCAGGCCTTTTCATGTTGCGCTTGTGCGTGCGGTGTTTATTGTTACGCTCATTATGACTGCCATAATCCTGTCCTTTGGCGCAACATCAGCCATTTCAATCCTCAAGATGGCGCAGGAAATCCTTCCCGAAGAGATAAAGATAAGCAAAATCGCAAGTTTCCTGATCGGATATATGATCCCGTTTGTCCTTGTGTTTCTCATTGTGGCCATCATGTATCAGTTTCTTCCGCTCAGGAGAGTAAAACTCAAAAACGCGCTTACCGGAGCAATATTCACTGCCGTTCTGCTCGAAGCCGCAAAGCACCTTTTTACTTTTTACGTAGTTAAGGTTACGCACCTCGGAACTATTTACGGCCCGCTGTCAGCCTTCGTGATTTTTCTGTTATGGGTTTACTATTCGTCGTGCATATTTCTGATAGGCGCCGAGTTGGTCCATAATCTCCACGGCAGCGAAAAAAAGCAAAGTAAGCGGTAGGCAGTCAAGGAAAACTGCTTATTCCCTGCCGCCTGCTGTTTTATTCAGTGTCCGGCAGGCGGATCACATACTCGTATGGAGGCGTTACGTTAGCAATCAATGCCGGATTCAGCTCCTTAATCATGCGGACGGTAGTATTATAAGTTCCGGCAATCGCACTCAGACTGACTGACTTGTCAGTTACTATTTCGATGTATTCCGGCCAATCGCCGGTCATTTCCGAATGAGAAGTGAGGCCGTACTTTTCGGGATCCTGGGCAACGTCAGAGGCTGCCATGAATTTGGCCATATAGCGGTCCACTACCCGGGGAAGGTGCGGCGTCTTATATCTTCTGAGCAGGCGTCTGATTTTTCCATCTCCGGCATTGTATGCAGCAAGTGCAATATCCCAGGCACCAAACATGTTATACAAATCTTTGAAATAACTGGCAGCCGCATAGGTTGATTTTTCCGGATCTTTTCGCTCGTCCACATAGCGGTCTATCCTTAATCCATACTTTCTTGCCGTCCCTTTTACGAATTGCCAGAGACCGACTGCGTCACCCCTGCCAACCGACAAAGGAGAGAACCCGCTCTCTATAAGCGGCAGGTAGGCCAAATCCAGCGGTATCTCTTTTTCACTGAAGATGTCGGTTATGACATCAATATACTTCTGCGATTCGGCGAGCCTCTTTTCAAATGCCTCCGGTACTTTCTCCGTAAAAAATTGCAATGCCCTGTCATACATCTTGCTGGTAGGTGCTTTGTCTTTTATCACATGAAGTCCTTCACCGGCAAAAACAAATGCCGGCAATGACAAGGACAGCAACAACAATATCAGAATAAATAATTTTTTCATTGTTTATCACCTCTGCTTTCTGTATTCGGTCGAATGGGAACGTAAAGACTCTGACGAAATTTTATGTTAATTTAACTTCAACAACTATAGCATATTTGAACAAATTTTAAAAGTCTATTAACCCAATTGGGTTTAATAGTGCATAATATAAAATTACAGGAAATCAGGAGGCAGCTACAAATGAGCGGTTCGAATATCGGCGGATACAAGAAGAAATATGAGTATATAAATGAATTCCTGTTCTTTGTAATAAGACCTGATCAAAGCGGAAGCAAGGGTGCATATATCTACTGTTCAGGGGCTGATTTATTCCGGTTTCTTCCTATTACAAAGGGACGGCACGGCCTGGATTCAAATCCCGCCATGCGCGGGCTTCAATTGGTTAATATCGGTGTCAGGGAAATGGCTTTATCGCACGGAGTAACTATAAAACCTGTTCCGGGTGATTGCGCCGGCATAGCTCCCACAAGCGGAGGATGGTATTCGGAGCGTTTGCTGATGGAAAACGCTCCGGAATCCTTTCCAGAGGAAGTGATCAATTACGGCGTCATCAATCTTGTAAAAAAAATCATCAAGGCTTGTACTCTGACGGATGCTGCACCCGAAACGCGCGTTGAGCCGGAGGAACTTCAAAGCTTCCTTGAGGGCCTGTGCAGTAAATATCAGGGCAACTTTGATCTAATAGAAAAAAGGCGGCGCAAGAAGGAATAGCAGCCGTCAATATCAAATTACAGCAACTTAAACTCTACGTGTTAAAATAAACATACATGGCCGGCAACAATATGCACGATGAAGCTACGATATTTGATGTCCTGAAGACAGTCTTCGGTTTCAGGGCATTCCGTCCCAACCAGGAATCCATTATCACGAGTATTCTCGATGGCCGCGATGTGTTTGCTGTGATGCCTACAGGGGGCGGGAAATCCCTGTGCTATCAGCTGCCTGCCACCGTGATGCCGGGTACCGCGGTTGTGATCAGTCCTCTTATCTCTCTGATGAAAGACCAGGTGGATGCCGCAGTTGAGAACGGGATATCCGCGGCCTTCATGAACAGCTCGATGACTGCAGACGAGGTTGCCGATGTTTACCGTTTGTTGCAGTACAACAAGTTGAATCTGCTCTATATCGCTCCCGAGAGATTTGCCATGCGGCACTTTCTTGAGAGGCTGAAGAGTTCGGCAGTCTCTTTTTTTGCGATAGACGAAGCCCACTGCATATCCGAATGGGGTCATGATTTTCGTCCGGACTATCTTGGTCTTTCTCTCATACCGGAGATGTTTGAGAATGTGCCGGTTGCTGCTTTTACGGCAACCGCCACGCAAAGGGTGCAGGAAGATATAATCAATAAAATCGGTCTCAGAAGGCCGCACATTGTCCGCGCATCCTTTAACCGTCCGAACCTTTTCTACGAGGTAAAATTAAAATCGAAGGTGGGACCTCAGATACTCGAGTTTCTCGGGGAACATCCCGGCGAAGCCGGTATCATCTACAGGACGACACGGGAGTCGGTCATGGAGACGGCAGACTTTCTGAAATCAAAGGGAATCGCAGCCCTGCCTTACCATGCCGGTCTGTCCTCTGAAGAGCGAAAAAAGAACCAGGAGGCGTTCAACAAGGATGAGATACAGGTCATTGTAGCAACCATCGCCTTCGGCATGGGCATTGATAAATCCAATGTCCGTTTTGTTATCCATGCCGACCTTCCCAGGAATATCGAAGGCTATTACCAGGAAACCGGACGGGCCGGGAGGGACGGAGGCGCCGCACGCTGCCTGCTTTTTTTCGGCAGGGGTGATGTACCCAAAATACGGTATTTCATTGACAGGATAACGGATGAAGGGGACCGTTTAATTGCGATGGGGAAACTTAACAAAATGATCGGATATGCATCGCATAACGTATGCAGAAGGAAACAACTCCTTGGATTTTTTGGAGAGGACTATCCTGCCGACAGTTGCGCTGCCTGCGATATCTGTTCAGGGTCTGTTGAAGAGACAGACATTACGGTCGAGGCTCAGATTGTAATGTCGGCCATATCAAGGACAGGACAGAGGTTCGGCACCGGCCATGTCGTCGACATAGTGACAGGTGCGGATACAAAGCGTATCCGGGAACTCAGGCATAACGAGCTCAAGACTTACGGCGCGGGCAAAGGGAAGGAAAAAACTTACTGGCGGTCTGTTGTTGATGAACTCATTGCACAGGAAGCGGTCATGCAGGAAGGCGATCCCTATCCAGTGCTGAAGATTACAAAAAGAGGTTCCGCGGTCCTGTTCGGCGGAGAAACGATCATGGCTTTGAGAAAGCAGGAAGTGAAGGCTAAGGCCGTGCGGGAAAAGAGGGCAGAGTCCGGTGAATACGACAAAGAGCTTTTCGAGAAGCTGCGCAGTGTCCGGAAAAGGCTGGCAGACGCACATCAGGTGCCTCCCTATATCATATTTTCCGACAAGACGCTCCAGGAGATGTGCAGGAGCTTGCCGTTTACGTCAGCGGATATGCGAAGAGTCAGCGGGGTAGGCGATATGAAGCTCGAACGTTACGGTAAGGATTTTATTGATGAGATAAGACGATATCTCGACGAAAAACAAGGGACAAACAAATCACCCGATAAGAATTAACGAACAATTCCACGAGCGTAAATTGCGTAAGGTGGTATTTAAGGTGATGACATTTTTAGCGCAAGTACTGATTATGAATGTGAAAATTCTCTTGCAAGGCAATAAGTAATTTGTTATCATCCTTTCTGAGAGGAGAAAAAGATGAAATATATCGGGTTCCTTGTAAACGGCAATGAATATACAGTACCTATTAATAAGGTCCAGGAGATAATCAATCTCCCCCAAATAACCCAAATGCCCCAATCCCCTCCATATGTTGAAGGCATCACCAACATACGCGGCAAGATAATCACCATTGTCAAACTCAGAAAGTTCCTTGGCTTTCCCGATAAAGACGGGCCGCAGAAGGTCATAGTCCTTGCAAGCGGCAGAGTGGCCTTCGGCATCCTTGTGGACGGCATTACAGGTGTTATCAGCATCGAAGACAGCAATATAGAACATGCTGAAACCTTTATGGACGATACCGGAGAAGCGGTGGACGGAGTAGCAAAAATAGACGACCGCCTCATTATCATGCTCGACCCCAAGAAAATGATCCCCCATCAGGACATGCATTTTTTCGAGGATGAGATCATCGAATACAAGGAAGCAGGAGAGGACAAAGTAGAGGTGGTCAAGAAGGTAGAGGGTATCGGCGGCGATATTTTTGTGCGTGAGATTATGGACACCAAGGAATTCTTCAAGAATAAAGGCATCGCAAAGAATGACCCGCGGGTGACAGTACTTGATGAACTCGTCTGTTTTATGGATGCCCTCGTCAGCCAGGATTTTGAGAAGACCAACGCGTGCGTGGAGAATATCATCAGTAAAGGGCAGGAGGGATTATACAAGGAACTTGGCAAACTCACGAGGAAACTGCATGACGCCATCCAGGGCTTCAAGGGCATCAATACGCCGCGCCTGAAAAGCATGACTGTTTCCGATATGCCCAACGCCCTTGACAATCTGCAACTGGTCATCAAGGGGACCGAAGATGCGGCAAACAGGACATTGGAGATCGTCGAAAAATACTTTGCCCGGATGAAGGGCTCCAGGGCTGAGATCCAGGGATTCACCGGCAAGCAGGATGCCGTAGACTATATGGAGAAGTTCAGGGAGGAATTTGAGAAAGACCTCACCGAATTACTGATAATACAGGAGTTCCAGGACCTCACGGGACGTACCCTGAAGCAGGTCATCGGCTTTATGGAAGAGACGGAAAATGAGATGGTCAAAATAATAGGGACCTTCGGATTAAAGGCTGAGAAGGGTGAAAGGGAAACAAAAATCAGGGAGGAGATCTCTCAGGAAGGGGTAGACTCCCTGCTCAAGGGGCTTGGCTTCTAGTGGTTAGAGAGATTTAACAGGTGACATTGGATGGAGATTAAATTTTCACGGCATGCCAAAAGGAGAGCAAAACTTTACGGGATTCCCGAATCAGTAGTAACCGGCATCTTAGCTGGTGTAAAAATGCGTCAAGGCGAACACGAGATTATAAAAAATGTGGCCGGCTTTAAGTATCCTCTGAAGATTGTCGTGACAGTTGAAAAGGATGTTATACTGGTAATAACAACCTATCCGCTGAAAAAGGGGAAGAAAAAATGAGAGTGCATTACGATGACAAAATTGATGCTGTATACATAAAATTGGGGAACAAAAAGCCGGACGGAGTTATTGAGATTTCCGAAGGGGTCAATTTAGATACCACATCTGAAAATAAAATAGTAGGCATAGAAATTCTCAACGCTTCCAAGAAGATGAACATTAAGACTATTCTCTCTTATGAACTTGAGCTTGACAGGAAATTGATTCGAAAAACAGCCTAATGCAACAAAGAGGCAAGAAACATGTTAAGCACAGTTACTGCTAAATACACCAGAATCAGTTCAGGCTACATGGGACAACTCATAGAATGGCCTGAAGTGATTACCGAAGGCAAAACGCTGGCAAAGTGCAGGGAAATGCTCAAAGACGCTCTCAACGAAATGATAAAGGCTTATCGCCAGCAGAAAAAAGAAATTCCAACCGGCATGGCTCTCCTGGAACAATACCAGTAGAAACTTTGTAAGCAGGCTGGTTTGAAACCGAAGTATTAATCGCGCCTTAACCAAGTTTTCCCGATCTTCCACGGAATAAACATAAAAATTAAGTGGTTACGAGCCTCGCAGCAAAAGTGGTCTTAAAAATACTTCACACAACTGCGGAAGAGCATTTATAATACCCGTGTATATAATGGGGGTTAGGCATGGGTAGAAAACAAAGGATAACATTCAGAAAGGTCCAGCCGAAAAAAGCCGGCGAGAACAAAACCGCAGCTGACATCATCAAGGAATTAAAGGAGGGCAGCGCTTCACCTTCCGATTACAGGGAGCAGTCGCTGAAAATCCATGGCCTGATCTGCGCCAAATGCGGAAGAGAGTTCGATTTTAAAAACCGGCATCTTCTTACGGTCCACCATAAAGACGGAAATCATCATAACAACCCCCCTGACGGTTCAAATTGGGAGAACCTCTGCATTTATTGCCATGACGACGAGCACAGCAGGGGGCTCCTCGGAGATTATCTGAAGGGGAAATGACGGAGTGTGGTAATGGAAAAAAAAGACAATAAAGAAAGCATGCGGGTTTTCAACTTGCGTCGGGACCGGGAACTCCTGGCTATAGCGGTAACGCTATGTTTACTTTTATTTCTTGCATTGCTCCATCGCCGCCCCGACCTGCTGGGAACATTCTCGAAGAACAGCATCGTTGGAGCGCAGATTATGAGTCTCTCCGCATTTATCGGGTTTTCTGTTTTTAACTGGAGATGCCCCTCATGCAACAAATATCTGGGCCCCGATATCAACAGGCGCATATGCAATAAGTGCGGGACCAGGTTGCGGTAACCACTTAGCAAATCCATTTTTCAGCGCCGCATCAATACATTGTATTATCTATAATCCTTACGCATTGCTACTGCTATATCAGTATTCTGGGGACATAGCTCATCTCACAAGTTTCTTCCTCTAACGCGCATCGATAAGCAACGCTGAGAAATGAATGGTTCATCTGGAAGCCAACAGTTTCACAATTCTGCAACTGACGAGAATTTTGTCCCGAAACATGCGTCCCGTGAGAAGAGAGGACAAAGCGTGCTATTAGACGGCCTTGTGGCTTCGGCGATCATCGGCGGTGTCTGTTTCTTTTGAAAATCAACGGAAGAAGGCTCAGTAAGGGGAAAAATCAGTTATGTCCCGAATTGCGCACTGACCGGTAAATGTCTGTCCTGTTCTGATGAAAAAATAGGCAGAAAACAGTATTAATTTATGGAAAATATACGGTAGTATTTCTTAAACTATGGCCATGGACAGAGAACAAAGAGAACATGCTTTTAGTCAGAAATTGGCTGGTGAAGTTGCCCAAAACAAAGATGCCATAACCGAAATCCTTAATAGCAGTAAAGTCGGGCAGTGTGGTGGTAAGTGCAAAGGTTTCAATGAAGCGAATTTTAGTGACTTATGCCCAGAATGTCTACAGGCACTTGGAACCGTTACTGACGAAATATTCTCTGTATCAGACGAAACGAGGGTACCCGGGGATGTTATGAACAGTCGGGATTGAAAATGGGGATAGACATTGCGATGGAATAAGGCGAAAAATTAGTTTTGACTGAAACGGTACAATGACATACAAAATTGCTAATAGAATTGCAAACGCATAAAAAAGGAAAACTAAAATGATAAAGAAATACGAAATAACAGACGAAACAATGAGAAGTGAAAATGGAACTGGAAAAGAAATACCATTACACAGAATCCGAGCATTAAAGCATTTTGGGAATGTAACAAAAGGTGATTTTGGAGGCTGGATACAAGAAGAATATAACTTGTCACACGAAGGCAACTGTTGGGTTGCTGATGACGCAATAGTTTATAGCAATGCAAAGGTTTTTGATGACGCAATAGTTTATGGCAATGCAAAGGTTTTTGATGAAGCAATGGTTTATGGCGATGCAAGGGTTTTTGATGAAGCAATAGTTTATGGCAATGCAAGGGTTTTTGATGAAGCAAGAGTTTATGGCAATGCAAAGATTTTTGAATATGTAAGGATTTATGGTAAAGCACAGATTTATGACAATGCAAAAGTTTTTGGTGGGCCAACCGTTTTTGATTTTGCAAGAGTTTTTAATGAAGCACGAGTTTTTGGTATTGCACGTGTTTGTGGTAAAGCAAGGGTTTATGGCAATGCACAAGTTTTTGATTATACAAAGGTTCTTGAAAATGCGATAGTTTGTGATGAAGCAAAGGTTTCTGGTAATGCAATAGTTTCCGGTAATGGAACAGTATCCGGCAAAAAAGAGGTTTTTGGAGACGAAAAAATTTATGGTAACGATTAAATTTTATAACTGTGCGGACCTGGGGTCAGCCTGTTGATTATTGACTTTTGGAACCTGACTGAACAGTTTGCGCCCGTTTTTTCAAACAATTACGGATTGTGCCCCGCAGAATTCTCAGGATGATCGTTTGCGTCGACTCCTGTGAACAAGCGACGGCAGTTGGGCCCTCTTATTTTTTGCGGGGTTGAAAGTAAAACAACCAGTCGAAGATCGTCGCACGCCGCGCATTTCCTGGTGAAGTTTGTTTTTCTGATGAATTGCTTGAAAGATGCGCTTGACTTTAACCGTCAGATATCTTTTTTACCCGTCCCACTTCTCCACTTTCCAGACGGACTTTAATGCCATGGGGATGCGTGGGTGAATTAGTTAAAATATCTTTTACCACCCCGTCAGTCAGTTTTCCTGTCCGCTGGTCTTTTTTCAGGACTATTGAAACATGTAATCCCGGCTTTATATCGTAACGCCTGGTTCCATCCATACTTAGCTCTCCCTAAAAAGCACTAATCTATGCCATTATAACAGACTATGGCAAAGTACACCGCACCAATTGACGAAGACACGCGACAGAGGATACATGCATTACCGGGGAAGGTAAAATTCTCCGCCTTCATGCGAAAGGCGATCGAGATCTTTGTTGAGGAGCTTGAGAAGAACCCTGAACTGCAGCCCGAGAATTTTGTCATTACTGTCACGGCCCGGAAAGATGCCTCATATAAGAAAAAATAATGTCGCGGGGAAAAGCAGGATCCTTATTACATGCGCAAAGGGGATACCGCCTTATTTGAGAGAAGAAGTCCTAGCGCTGGGATTCCCAGTGCTCGACGAAACCATTGCCGGCATAGCTACCGAGGGTACTATCGACGACACGCTCCGGCTCAATCTCCTGCTTCGCACTGCCCATCGTGTCCTCTTTCTTATCAGAGAATTCGCAGCGCCGGATGCTGATGCCCTTTATCGCGCAGCGTCGGAAATTCCATGGGAGGAATATATAGCCCCGGATGGATATGTTTGTGTTACCTCCAGCGTTGATAACCCGACTATCAGGGATTCACGTTTTGCGAATGTAAGGTGCAAGGATGCCATTGTCGACAGGATCAAGGACAAGTGCGGGCGACGTCCTGACTCGGGTCCCGATCAGGACAGAGCGGTTGTAAATCTTTACTGGAAGAACTCCCGGTGCTCCCTGTATATTGACACTTCGGGGGAACCCCTCTCCCGGCGCGGGTATAGAAAGATCCCCTTGACGGCACCCATGCAGGAAACCCTTGCGGCTGCCGTTATACTGGCAACAGGCTGGGCACCCGGCCAAAACGGGAGCGGCCATTTCATCAATCCCATGTGCGGCAGCGGCACCCTTGCCATAGAGGCTGCCCTGATAGGACTGAACAGAGCTCCAGGACTGCTACGGGACAATTTTGGGTTCATGCATATCAGGGGATTTAATGAAGCTGTCTGGGATGAACTGCGCGCACAAGCAAAAAAAACGGCAAAGAAAGCGCTGGATTGCAGGATTATTGCTACCGATATAAGGACAGAGGCGGTCGAGGCGGCAAAGAAAAATGCTGCTACTGCCGGGGTGGGGCATCTCATTGAATTTGCCGTATGTGATTATTCGGAAACACCTGTTCCCGATTCGGGGGGTATAGTTATACTCAACCCGGAATATGGAGAAAGAATGGGGAAGATCAAAGAGCTTGAGAGTGTTTACAAGGGAATAGGCGATTTCTTTAAGCAGAAGTGCAGGGGATATAACGGATATCTCTTTACCGGAAACCTTGACCTGGCAAAAAAGGTGGGCCTGAGGGCAAAGCGAAGGATTCAATTTTTTAACAGCAGGATAGAATGCAGGCTCCTTGAGTATGAATTATACGTGGGCAGCAGGAAAAACAAAAACGCAGAGATACCGTATGGATAAGACCGGACGTAATCAGTGGCTTGTTGAGCTTGTGATTGTATCGATTCTAATAATAGTTAGCACAATAATATTTCGTCACACAAACGCCGATATTGCGCTTGAAGGCCGTTTTTACTGTGAACAGTGCCCTGACTCGAAATGGCTGCTTGAGAAAAATGGCGCCCTGCGTTTTTTTTACAATTATGGTTCATGGCCCGCTGCAATTACGGTCATTGGCGCCCTGGTGCTCCTGGTCCTCAGTTACTTCAAAAGCGCACTTGTAAGGTACCGTGTCTACAGCATCTTTCTTATCCTTGCACTGCTCATAGGCCCGGGGTTCATTATCAACTCGGTGCTCAAAGTTCACTGGGGCAAGCCGCGTCCAAGGGAGGTCCGGGAATTCGGAGGGAGATGGGAATATCAGAAGTTATTCCAAAAAGGAGAGAGCGGACGGGGGAAATCATTTCCCTGCGGCCATTGCTCCATGGGTTATTTCTTTTTCGCCTTCTATTTTATTTTTAAAAATAAGCGAAGAAGGCTCGCCTTTTTATTTCTCTTGTTCGGCATGATCTACGGCAGCATGATAGGGTTTTCCAGGATGGCCTTGGGAGGCCATTTCCCGTCGGATGTGCTGTGGGCGGCTTTCATCCCTTTTCTGGTACCGCTCGTCCTGTATTATTTTGTTTTGAATATACCCCGGAAAGAGAGATGCCTGAACGAGGCCGCCCCGGCGGTGAGCTGGAGAAAGAAATTAATTGTGGTCGGTCTGGGCGGGATACTGATTATACTGGTCCTTGGGGCCCTCTTTCTTGCCACCCCGGTCTATGAAGAGATACACGACCAGACGAATGAAGGATATCTGAATGGCGGCCAATTCTCTGTTGACATGCATTGTTCCAGGTGTGATCTTGATCTTTACCTCGAAAATGGCGGTGGTCCTGCAGTGGCTGTTTCCGGTACAGCCCAGGGCTTCGGATTCCCGACAAATAAAATTTCTCATACCTTGACCGAAACCGTCAGGCAGGGTGTTCCCACTGTGTTTTTCGACCTCAGGCACAAAGGCTTTTTTTCCGAACTGGTCAACACCATACAGGTGAAATTAAGGAAAAAACGCCTCGCTCACCTCAACATAACCGTTGATGAAGGAGACGTGGCTGTCCATGACAGCACTGATGCCGGCTTGGGGAAGGGATTGCCCGAAAGCAGGCTGGTTATCACTGTTAAACATGGGACACTCACAATTCCGCGTTCTTTTCACGGAAAGAACGTGATGCTCAATGTGCCCTCTGGTAGTCTGAAGTACGAATAAATATCGCAAAAAATTAACACTTGGCTCCTTTTTGTGGTATGGTTATTATATAAACTTTTCGGAGGTGGTTCGGTTGAATAAAGTTCTGTTTTCCCTGCTGGTTTGCGTTATGTTGCTTCCTGTGGCATATGCTCGCGCGGCCGACACTAAATGCGAGACCCTGACTAAGGACGAAGCAGCCGCGCTTGTGAAGCTTTTGAACCCCAATTTGAGGGTTCTCGATGTTGAATCAAGCCCGGTACAGGGTATTTGGGAGGTTACAATTACTTCAGGTGGACAAAAGGGATTGTTCTATATTGATTGCTCGAAACGTTACATTATATTGGGCGACCTGATAGACACGAAGGCAAGAAGTAACCTGACGCGGGAGCGGATGGCGGAGATCAATAAGGTTGATGTTGCGTCCATTCCCCTGGATGATGCAATCGTCATTGGAGATAAAAGCGCCCCTCACATGCTGATTGTTTTTGATGATCCGGATTGTCCGTACTGCGCGCAACTTCATCAGGAGATAAAGCAGGTTGTCGAAAAGAGAAAAGACATTGTTTTTTTTATAAAGATGTTTCCTCTTGCCATGCACAAGGGGGCTTATGACAAGGCAAAGGCCATTGTATGCGGGAAGTCGCTCAAGCTTCTTGATGATGCTTTTGAAAAGAAAGATATACCGGCGGCCAAATGTGCCACCTCTGCTGTTGACGATAATATTAAATTGGGGGGCAAACTCGGTATTCAGGGCACTCCCGCGATTATTTTCCCGGACGGCAGGGTCCTTTCAGGATCTATGCCCGCAGATGCCCTGATTCAGGAAGTGGACAAGAAATAAAGCAATAAAAAGTAGCCAGTAGTAATTCGTTCCCCTTACTACTGGCTACTTACTACTGGCTGCTTTTTTATGGTACTTCAGGCATTCGAGGTCAGAGGCCTTGAACACTTCCGCAGAAGGCATGCGTTTGCATTTGAAACCCAGTGCCCTGCACCCATAGGGGAAGGATTTATCCCATGTAATATAAAAAAATTTGCATGAAAAACAATCAATATGTTCCCTGGATTCCTTCATTTATATCATCCCGTATTAATTTTAAAACTTCCGGAAGGTTAATAGGAACCCCGTCAAGAGTGTCTTTCAATGCCGCACTATCAAAGCGGTAACAGAAGGCATCCCGCACATAAGTCAGCGAAAAATCTATTTCAGGGTGTCCGCTTATAAGGACCATCATTGAAACCCCTAAATTGCCCAGAGGCTTTCTGTCTATATGACTGCGCTGAAATGTCGCCTTGGTGCAGGTGCCTTTGCCGGGTGAGGATGCTATCGAAAATGAACCATTGCACTCTTCGGCGGCCTGCTTGAGCAGCGGAATGCCGAGTCCGAAACTCCTGACCGATTTTGTAGTGAAGAAAGGGTCGGCTATTTTCTCAACGGTCTCCGCATCCATTCCCCTGCCGTTATCGCTAATGCTGAGTACAAAGAGATCTTCGCCTGAACTATCAGTTATTGCAATGTCGATTTTGTCCGCGCCTGCATCGACAGAGTTTTCAGCAATATCCAGCATGTGAAGTGATAAGTCTTCCATAACTCAATATCCCCAATTCCGCACTCTTACCAATGTATCTCCCGTTCGCCCTTAAATGCCCTGGCTATTTCATCAAATGAGGGTTCATTGATAAGAAATTTCGTCGTTCTCCGGCCTATATCGGTCAGGTTATGCGCATCGGACGACGTAATCCATGGAATTGCGGCATAATTGCTGAACTGCACGGCTGCGTCCCGCCATTCCATATTATATGAAATTTCGAGGGCGTCGAATGCGGCGTCAGGGGGAATAAAGCCCAGCTGCGATATTACGCTGAAATTCCCCCTGTCGATATGGCTGGCAATCGCCAGCCCGCCGAAGTCATGTATGCTTTGTACCAGTTCTCCCAGGGGGAGGCTGGTTGCTCCGATGAGCAGCTTATTGTTAAACGCGAGTATTTCATCCACTTCATTTACTACCAGTTGATATCCTATATTACGTTCGTCGTTGTAACCGTCCTGTAATTTATTGTATACGATTTCCTGCACTGAGGCGGTATTTTCTGTGGAATCGAATATGGCGAGCACATGGACCTCTTCCTGAGAAGTCAGTTCCATAGCCGGCAGGACGGTAATTCCCAGTTCCTGTGCCGTCCTTACGGCAACCTCGGTATTTTCGGCAGAATTATGGTCTGCTATGGCGATTATGTGCAAACCTTTGCCCAGTGCTGAATTTATTATCCGCCTCGGAGTCATATCAAGTTCAGCGCATGGTGAAAGACATGAATGGATATGAAGATCCGCTATATAACTTTTCACGGCGGCACTAAGGCTGAAGGTCTTTGGTCATAGCATAAAGGCGTCCGGCAAGCTCGAATGTGCCATCGGCACTTATCATGATCGTCACTTTTTCAGCCTCGGCTTTTCTGACAGTCTCAGCTTCGGGGCTCCTTCCATTCGTCAGGATCACGGCGGCGATCCCCTTAATGACTGCTACCGCCACAATGTTAGGGTGCGTCTGGAGAGTTATCCATAGGTTATCGTCCTTACTGTGGGCCATCACGTCGGAAAGGAGGTCGCTGACATAGCAACCGCTGACCGTTCTTGATACGTCTCCTTTAACAACTACATTCAAGCCAAGTCTTTCGGCAATAGCACTGACTGTCAGCATTTTTCTCCTTTCAGGCGGAAGTATATTTCGAGGGTTGTCCCCTCGCCTACAACTGTGTCGATCTTAAAGATATCAGCATATTTCTTAATATTAGGAAGCCCCATTCCTGCCCCCCATCCCATCTCTCTCACCCAGTCAGGAGCGGTAGAGTAACCTTCCTGCATGGCCAGCTCAATACTTTCTATGCCCGGCCCCATGTCGTTAAGTGTAATGGTAAGAGTGTTGTCAATAATCATATAGTGCATCGTTCCTGCCACCGCGTGTATGATAACATTCATCTCCGCTTCAAAGGCCGTTACAGCGGCCCTTCTCACTATATCAGCCGATATCCCCAGCTTGGTCAGAATCGACTTTAATTCACTCGATGCTGCGCCGGCATTAGAGAAATCGCCCCCCATGAGCTCGAAGCATCCCTCAAGCGTGTCATTAGCCGCCATCAGTCCTCCACGCAACTTCTCAACCCGGCTCCATATAATATCCCGCAGGTTGTGTACATCGGCAGACTTGTAGTCAGGAGCACAATTTTTTTCTCTTCGGCAAGCGCCACCATATCTTTCACGGGTATTGCGCCTAAAGCCAGGAGTACAGCGGGGATATCAGCCAGTTCGGCGCTCCTTATCACATGCGGCTGATTCAGACAAGTGACCAGCAGGGCACCCTTTTTGCCATGCCTCAACACGTTGCTTAAGAGGTCGGCGCTGCAGACAGATGTAATGTCGATCGCAGCCACACCGCCGTCGACCACGATGGTCCCGTTTACCAGGTCTATTATTTTTGACAGTTGCATTGCGTCTCTTCAGGCTGTCCTTGGAAGCACCGGCAAATGAATATAAAAACTCGCTCCCTTTCCAAGTTGGCTTTTTACGAATATAACGCCTTCGTGTTTCTTTATAATGCCATAGCTCACCGCAAGTCCCAGCCCCGTTCCTTTGCCCGCAGGCTTTGTGGTAAAGAACGGCTCGAATATCTTCCCGATGATTTCTTCAGGAATCCCCGGGCCGGTGTCGGTTATTTCCAACTCTGCTGATTCGCGTCCGTTATTTTTAACTACCCGGGTTGCAATCGTTACCGTCCCCTTTTTTTCCATGGCATCTGCAGCATTGATCAGGAGATTGAGGAAGACCTGCTGGATCTGGTTAGGGTCAGCGACAACTTCAGGGATTGAGGGGTCCAGGCGCATATCAAAGCGGATATTATGGAACCTCGATTGACGCCCGACCATTGCCAGAGTGTTTGAAATCAATGTATTGAGATTGACCGGGCCTTTCTCTGAAGCGGTTTTTCTGGAGAAACCGAGGAGCCCCTTTATGATTTTTGAGCAACGTTCCGCCTGGTCAATAATAGTATTAATATCTTCGATATCCTGAACATTTTCAGGAGGGGTCCGCCTCAGCATTAAATGGGAAAAGGTGACAATGCCGGTAAGGGGATTGTTTATTTCATGAGCGACACCTGCAGCCATGCGTCCCAGCGAGGCAAGTTTCTCCGTATTGATCAACTGTTCCTGCGCTTTGTATATTTCAGTGGCTTTCTTTTGTACTTCCTCTTCCAGTTCTTTGGTCCAGTTTTCCATCTTTTCCTTGTATTCTTTCAGCTCATCGGACATGGCATTAAATGAATGGGCCAGGAGTCCGATCTCGTCATCACTGTCAATATTGATTCTGTAGTCCATATCTCCGGCTGAAAGGCGCTTCATCCCTTCGACCAGATAAGAAAGGGGCTTTGTAACAAGGAAATAAAGGATCAGGAACAGTATGACCGATATAATAACCACGAAGGGTCCGCCGTAATAAAAAGTTTTTTCCAGGGGGACATCGGGGAACTCTTTGTTGAAGGTCAGGGCGAAAAGAAAGCCCACAAAAACCATGAGACTTCCGATTCCCAATATAAGTTTCCCGGCAATAGAATGCACTCGTATTTTAAGCAGGGAACGCATTATTATTAATAATACCTAAACACCTGTAACCAGTCAACTTTTTCCGGGCATCGATCAGTGATACGGCAACCCTTTTGATTACGGCTTGCGGCCTTGCTGATATGGTATACTAAAAACCGGTAGTTGTGCTATCGAATAAAGCGAGGTGGGAAGGGTCTCAGCAGGACATGAATAAAGGCAAAGTGCTGGTAATAGATGATGAAGAGATTGTTCGTGTAAGTTGCCATCGTATCCTGGCTCCCGAAGGTTACGATGTAAAGAGCACCGAGAGTGCATCCGAAGGGTTTGGCATTCTTGAAAAAGAGCCTGTGGATCTTGTGCTGGTCGATCTTAAAATGCCGGATATTGACGGGATTGAAGTGCTGAAAAGGATCAAAGTTCAGTGGCCTGATATCGAAGTAATAATGATTACCGGCTATCATGCGATCACAACAGCCATAACCAGTGCAGCCGAGGCCATCAGAAACCTGGGGGCCTTTGATTACATAGAGAAGCCTTTTACTCCGGATGCCATTATTGAAGTGATTGCTGGGGCGATGCAGCACAAAAAAGCTAAGAGCTGATAATTCCAGAGCTGAGAGCCAAAGACTGCTTGTTTCTTGTCTATTGGCTCTCAGCTCTCAGCTTTTTTTAATGCCCGCCGGGGAAAAAGGTTACACTTACCCAGTATAGTATAAAGATCAATCCGGTCCCCAAGCCGATACTCCAGCCTATGAGTTTTTTCTCAACAGGAAGGAGCGGCTCATATTCCATCTTTTTTAATTCCTCTGCCAGCTTCGGCTGTTCAGTTGTTGCGCTCTCCGCTTTTGCTCGTTCAGCCATAAGTCCTCCTTTATAGTTCCTATCCTGTTATCACGGGCGGCTTTACTCCATGGAAGAAAAGCCAGGAAATAAAGAGCCCTATCCAGATAATAAACCCGAAGAGGCATAAGAGATAAACTGCTGCCAATTTTCCTATCCCTTCCTCCCACAACTTCTTGAAGTTGGACACAACCCCAATAGTGAAAAAGGTCATGGTAAAGAATATTCCCCTGAAGACATTCCCTTCGCCCATTGCGGCCTTGGTCTTGCCCATGAGACCCGGGAATTTGATGCCGATGTACAATATGACGAAGAACGTTATTACATAGCCGATGACAAATTTGGGGAACCGGTGCCATATCTCGACAACCCGGACCCGTTCACCGGGTTTACACTCTATGACCGAACACCATATTATTGCGAGCACAAACGCCCATACTCCTATGAAAACATCGATGAACACTTTTACTGTTGCAGCAGCTCCCACTATCCAGCCTTCCTTATAGTTCACCCCTTCCATTGCCAACGCCTTGGCCCTTACAAGGGACTCAGTGACCGCGCCGCTTGCGACTGCAGCTCCGTCAGTCTTTACCGCAAGTCCCATCCATGCGCCGGCCACCATCGGCTCCTTCCACAGGAAGTTTTCAGCCAGAAATGGAAGGACCAGGAGTTCCACAACAGCAAATATGACTACCAGGGATGAGACCATGATCGGGACAATGGGCCTTGCCCTTATAGCGCCGCCTGTCGCTATAGCTGCGGAGACCCCGCAGATGGATATGCCGGATGCAAGGGGCGCGGCCCATTCTTTGCTGAATTTGAAGTATTTTCTTGCTACGAGGTACACTAGCGCCCAATAAATGAGATAAGCCTCGACAATGGCACAGAGTCCCCTGAACATCACTGCAGTAGCCAGTCCCAACTTTTCAGCCGCAACGACTCCCAGAAATCCCCCGAGAATAACAATGGCGGTCTTGATGTACAATTCAGGCCTTACAGCCTCTTTTATGGCTTTGCCGATACCCTGAAAGAAATTACCTACTATCAGTCCGGCAATCAGCGCCACTATAAACCCGGCTTCCGCAGTCAATTTCAATGACCACGAGATCCCGAACTTCTTCATATCAGGAGGGGTGGTCACCGCTATATTGGCCCAACTGCCAATAATCCAGCAAATATAGCTTACCCAGAATACTACTGTAAATCCGAAAATAAACTTTCCTATGTTAGCTTTTAGTGCGGTGGCGGCGATTGTCATGACAACCAGCAGGAAAAGATAGGTGTACAAAAGGGACATAAAACCCGTCAGGCCCTTCTTTTCGTACTTTTCTCCGACCTTGAGTTGAGAAGTATCTTCTTTGACGGTAACTGTCTCCTCTTTACCGTCAGCCTTTTTTAAGGTAAGTTTTTGACCATCTATCTTTGTAATGTCTCCCTTTATTCCCTGAAAGTCCTTTGCTATGGGAGCAAGTGCCTTTGATGCATCGGTCCATACGCTCGTAGTTACTCCCCAGCCCAGGATATCCGTTCCTGCAAATATTCCCAGAGAGAGGATGAAGAGGAACAGGCCGATCCATAATGCCATCCAATCCTCGCTTATGCCCTTTTTCTCTGCTACGCATGTTTTAGGCGTATCACACTTTCCTTCAGCCGCTTTGTCTTCGTCAATACGTTTTTCGTCCATGCAGTCTACCCCCTGTTTTGCGCGTTCGTGCGGAAATAACACTACAAAGGTTCCCAGAGACCGAGCAGTCAATCACCTCCTTAGTCATGCGTGAATGAATCTCTTATTGCGACTTATTCTACCACAAAATAAAAGCAGCAAGTAGCAAGTATCAGCCTCCGTTGCCAGGTTCCCGGCTGCCTGCTACCTGCTACTTGCTGCTTTTATTTTGTTATGCAGTTGTTTTTTTCATCAACTGCTTTATAGTAGCCTTCAGATTGGTCAAATCCGATGATTTTACCACGTAGGCATCGGACACCCAGACCGAAAAATCGTCTCTGTAATCATAAGCAGTCAGCATGATGATAGGCACATTGGGTCTCTTCTCCTTCATCAGCCTCAATACCTGAATGCCGTCCATATCAGGCATAAGGATATCGAGAGTAACGATATCGGGGGTCTCTTTTTCGAACACCTCCAGTCCTTCTCTGCCCGAATTGGCGGTAACCACTGTGTAACCCTCGTCCTCAAGTTCAACCTGGTAGAGCTTCAGTATGTTTTTTTCATCATCGACAACGAGTATTTTCATATCAATCCTCCTGTGACGGCATATAAATTTTGAATCTTGCCCCCTCTCCCCAGATGCTTTCCACTTCAATTCTCCCGCCATGTTCCTCGATGATCCTTTTGGTTATTGAGAGTCCGAGGCCCGTTCCGCTTGGACGGGTTGTAAAGAAGGGGTCAAAAACACGAGTAAGGTTTTCATTTTTTATTCCACATCCGTTGTCTTCGATTTCCACAACAACCTCTCTGATTTCAACCGCATGGCCTAATAAGTTAGGTTCGAACGGTCTCGTTTGAAGGTATGCCCTTATGACAATGCTTCCGCTGTCCGTTGCCTCATTGGCGTTGGTGAGCAGATTAAGGAGCACTTCCTTGAGCCGGTCAGAATCAGCAAACAGCTTAAGCGGTTGGTTTATATCTTTGGTAAGGGAATTGCCTCTTTCGTGTGCCGCCGGTTCGAGGAGATTCACAATGCTGTCTATAATTTCAGCCAGGTCAACCCCGGCCTTTCTGACAGGGGTGCTCTTAACGAAGCTCAGCGTATCGTTAAGGATACTTTCGAGCCGGCCCACCTCATCTACAATAATGCGGGCGTATTCTTTCATATCAGTATCCAGCCTTTTTTCCAGCCTTCGGGCAAAGCCTCCTATGGACAGAAGAGGGTTTCGTATTTCATGTGCCACTTTAGCGGCCATCTCCCCGAGTGCCGCCATTCTCTCGGCCGAGCCTACCTTTTCGCGCAGCTTCTTGATTTCAGATATGTCCCTGACGATATGCACCGTGCCGATAAGTTCTCCCGTCTTGTCGAAGATTGGAGAGCTGGATGCCAGGAACGTGCCGCCGAGTTGCGGGTCTTCAAGCTCCTCGATATATGGCTTGTTAGTGAGTACGGTTTTGAAATGCGGACATTTTTTCCAGGGTTCGATTGTCCCGTGAAATACTTCATAGCATTTTTTGCCTATAATAGCTTCCGCAGGCCTGCCGAGCCTCTTCAGCACCGCTTTATTGACCTTTCTGATGGTGTAATCACTGCTGTTGAAATAAACCAGATCGGATATCGATTCGAAAATATTTTCCAATTCCTGCTCCGCCTCAGCTACATGTTCGAAAAGGCGCGCATTCTCTATGGCGGAAGCCATATGATCGGAAAACCCTTTGAGAAACTCCATGTCCATTTCGTTTATGGGCCTGCTGGTGTAAATATTGTCAACCCATAAAACCCCGATGACTTTGTCCCGCGATATAAGGGGAAGCACTGCGTATGCAAGTGTGCCCAATTGCTGTATAAGGACCGTATCGGAAAAAGGTTCGGCATAAACATTGGTCACATTAAAAGCCCGTTTTTCTTTTAGCGCTTTCGTGAGGATTGTGTCGGTTTCCAGAGATACCTCTACCCCGCAGCAGAGTTTGTCCATAAAGGAATCTTTTCTCAGAGGACCTTCTTCAATTTCCTCCATAATGGAATTGAGGTTCTTCTGTTCGGTGGTCAGCCGCGACCAGATCTCCCAGGCCTCCTCATGGCTCGAGGGACCCACACCCATCGCGCCTCTCAAGACGTTTTTCTCTTCATCAAGGAGAAACAGCATTGCCCGGTTAAACCCCAGGCCGTCTCCCATTGTGACAGCTGTAAGGACCATCCTCAACAGTTTGTCGAGTTCAAGAGTGCCCCGCATCGCGGAGCTGATGAGCAGCAGTTTCGAGAGCACCGCATTCTTGCTGACCAGATCTTTTTCAATCCGTTTTTTTTCTGTTATATCACGGGCAATGCCGCTTATTCCGACAATAATACCCGAGGGGTCCTTGATTGGCGAGAGTGTGAGATTAACGTCCAGAAGCCGCCCATCCTTGGTCCTCCTGACAGTCTCTATATCTTTAATGGTTTCTCCCCCCACTACGCGCTGGACATATCCATTTTCCACTTCTCTGAGAAAATCGGGGATAAAAGGCATGTACCTTCCGATGACCTCATCGGTGGTAAAGCCGTAGATCTTCTCGGCACCGATATTCCATGAGGTGACCATCCCTTCCAGGTTGGTGGTCACAATGGCGTCGGCGGAATTCCGTATGAAACCCTGCAGATAATCCCACAGTTCCTCAACTTTATGCTTGGCTTCAATGGCTTCTTTCTCCTGCTTCAGGGCGTTTTCATATAAGATGGATTTATCAATGACTATTGCTGCAATTGAGGCAAAGCCTTCCAGCGTTATCCGGTCTTCCGAGGTAAAAGGAACGATGGATTCATTTCCGTCTTTATCAAGTGTTTTCTTGTTAAACAGCCCGAAGGTCCCTATTGTTTGATCGCCGAGTTTCAGCGGGGTGGATATGGCCGTTTGCATATCCACATATTGAGAAACACGACTGAGCTCCTCCGGGGTTTGTGCGAAAATGGTTTTTCCCTCTTCTATCGATTTCCATGCAATCCCTTCTCCCAGGTTAAGAGTCAATGCATCCCTCAATTCAGGCGGGAAGCCGTAATCGGCCTTGACTTTAAGTGCGCCGTCTTCTATCAGGCGTATTATGCACCCTTTTGCATTAAAGAGCTTTGCCGTCTCTTCTGAAACTTTTTCCAGCAGTTCATTAAAATCATGAGCTGATATGATCCCTTTGGTGAGTTCGTAAATAACAGACAGCCTGTTAAGCTGTTCTTTGGCGGTTTGGAGCGCTTCAGATCCGAAGTCTTTCAGCAGGGATTGTTCGTTCGTATGTCCTGTGTCTTCCATATGTTTAATTCTAGTTTAACCTATTTTGATGAATTGTATAGTTATAGATTGCAATATATTCCTGCGCGTTTTTCTTCCATGAGAAATCCTTGCCTATGGCATTTTGTATCATTTTCAGCCAGGCCTTTTTATCACTGAAAGTTTTCATTGCCCGCCCCACCGCTTCCATAAGCGAGGGTGCGCTGTATTCTTCAAAAAGAAAGCCGGTTTTGTTGTCCTCAATAGTGTCCGAGATCCCTCCTGTTCTGTGCGCCACGGGGATGGTCCCGTAACGCATCGCTATCATCTGTCCGAGTCCGCACGGCTCATATCTCGACGGCATCAAAAAAATATCCGAGCCGGCATAGGCGAGATGGGCGAAAGGCTCATCAAATTTTGTATGGAAGAAAAGACCTCCGGGCGAGCGTTTTTTCACGTCGTGCAGCATTGTCTGATAGCTGTCATCTCCTCTGCCGATAACCACGATGTTTGCGCCCGCGGTAAGCAGGTCCGGAATGCATTCAGCCAGCAGATCAAGCCCTTTCTGGTATGAGAGCCTTCCAATAAAGCATACGAGAGGCCCTCGCAACGAACTGTTCAATGAGGTTTTTTCAAGTAATTCTTTTCTGCAGGCCTGCTTGCCCCGCAGATTGGATTTATTATAGTGATGGGTAAGAAATGCATCAGTGGAAGGGTCCCATTCTTCGTAGTCGATTCCGTTTACTACTCCTATGATGGATGCGCCCCTTTTTCTGAGTATCCCGTCCAAACCAAAACCGAATTCGGGAGTCCGTATTTCCTCGGAATAGGTTTTGCTTACTGTTGTTATCAAATCCGCCCCAACAATTCCGGCCTTGAGGAAGTTTACTTTGCCATAAAATTCAATGCCCTCAGGATTAAAGACAGAGGCCCCTAACCCGGTGATTTCGAGTGTCTGCGGCGGAAAAAGCCCCTGGTAGCCGATGTTGTGAATAGTAATGATAGAAACAGTTTTTTTTAGTGCGGGAACATCACTGTATAACGTTTTCATATACAGGGGAATGAGCGCAGTTTGCCAGTCGTGACAATGCATAACATCTATGGCCATGTCCAGCTTTTTACAGATCTCGAGCACGCTTTTCGAGAAAAAGGCAAAACGCTGGTCATTGTCGGGGTAATCGCCGGCGGATGTTCCGTACAGCTCATCCCTGAAGAAGTAATCTTCGTTGCCGATGAAATAAATATTTTGGGTCGGACCGCCCAGACTGCCTGTAAATACTCTGCATGTTCTCACTGCATTGCCAATCGGGATATCTATTTCAATACCGCTGTCCCTGACCGCAGCGCCGAACTGTTCGGCTGTCCTTTTATAAAAGGGAATGAACAGCATTGCATCGTGCCGCATGGCAAGAAACCCTTTGAAAAGCGTTCCAACCACATCGGCGAGTCCCCCGGTTTTGGAAAAAGGGACTGCTTCTGAAGACACAAGAGCAATTCTCATATTTTTGCTTCTTTCATGTATCTGGTCGCTTCTTCAGGAGGTGTGGGGTTTATATAAAAGCCTGATCCCCATTCAAAACCGGCCGTCTTTGTCAGCTTTGGGACGATCTCGATATGCCAGTGGTAATAATCGTTGATCTCTTCTTTGTAAGGAGACGTGTGGATGATATAATTATAAGGCGGAATATCAAGAACTTTATCGAGTTGCTTCAGGGTCCTCTGAAGTATTTCGGCCAGGCTCGCAAAGCTTTTGTCAGGCGGAGAAAAATTCGACTCGTGTCTTTTAGGCAATATCCACGTCTCAAAAGGCTCCCTCGGGGCAAAAGGCGAGAGAGACACATACTTGTCGTTCTCGTAAATGACCCGTTTGTCGGCGCTCAATTCCTGGTTAATGATATCACAAAATATGCAACGTTCTTTTGTCTCGTAATATTTTTTTGACGAGTCCATTTCCTCTTTGACGCTTTTGGGAGTGATAGGGAGAGCTATGAGCTGGCTGTGGGTATGTTCGAGTGAGGAGCCCGCTATTTCACCCTCGTTTTTGAAGATCAGGACATACTTGAGCCGCATGTCTTTATTCAGGTCGCTGAGCCTGAAGAAGTACGCCCAGAGGACATCCTCAACTGCCCTGAGCGACATTGTCGCCAGGGAAAGTTGGTGGTCAGGCGTTTCGATTATAACTTCATGTGCTCCCACACCGTTCATGCGGTCAAAAACTCCTTCCCCCCTCTTGGAGAGTTCCCCTTGTATTTGTAAGGCAGGAAACTTGTTTGGCACGACCCTGAGCGTCCATCCGGGTGAATTGGGGGAGCTGCTTGCCGGCCTGAATGCCGTAATCTCCGGTGTGGTCGTATGTTCGTTTCCGGGACAGAAGGGACAAAATCCCCCCGCCCTCCTTTTTTGGGAGGGAGAAATAAAGTCAGAAGGTCTTTTCCCGCGTTCTATCGAAATAATAACCCATCTGCCCGAAATGGGATCTTTCCTTAATTCAGGCATATGCCCTCCTTAACTAATAGTAAATTTTGAATGGTATAATTATACCACTATGAAACCAAGTTTTCTTGCCGGAGCCGTTAACGGCCCGTTCGAAGATCCATGTATTTATATCAGGATAATCAGAGAGAACAGGGCATTGCTTTTCGATGCCGGTGACATCGGCAAACTCAGTCAGGGAAGTCTCCTGAAGATCACAGATGTATTTATCTCCCATACGCACATAGATCATTTCATAGGTTTCGATATGCTGTTGAGGGCTGTGCTTAGGAGGGACGTTCCCCTGAAAATATTCGGCCCTTCAAATATTATCAGTTGCGTTGAAGGAAAGCTCAGCGGATATACATGGAATCTGATAAAAGACTATCCGCTGAAGATAGAGGTGTTTGAAATACAGGGCCCCCTGATATCTCATGCGAGTTTCCATGCCGGGCATTCATTTCAGCGAATCGATCATCCCGGCAGGGAATTTAACGGCATTCTGCTGGAGGACCCGCTTTTTACCATAAAAGGAGTAGAGCTTCGCCATGACATTCCGGTTATGGCCTATGCTCTTGAGGAGGCGTTTCACATCAACATCAATAAGGCGGCCCTGAACGAGCGGGGACTGCCGGTAGGCCCGTGGCTGTCTGTCTTCAAGAAATCGATCAGGGAAGGGGGTCTCGATTCCGCTGTCCTGGAGATATCGGGGAAATCTTATGGCATGGCTGAACTCATGCCGATTGCCCACATAACCAGGGGGCAGAAAGTTTCGTACGTTACGGACATATCACCGGATGCGGAAAATGTCGGGAAGGTAGAGAAATTCGTCAGCGGGTCAGACCAGTTTTTTTGCGAGGCATACTTTCTTGAAAAGGACAAGGACAGGGCCTATGAGCGCCATCACCTGACCGCTGCACTGGCAGGCCGGATAGCGCGAGAGGCGGGGGTCGGCAATCTCGAACTCATACACTTCTCACCGAAATACACTCACTGCATGGACGAAATATACAGCGAAGCGATGCGCGAATTCAAGCAGGTCTCGTAAAAAGCTCATATGCTGCGTTCCACCCCAGTAAGTCTGCGACTTGCCGGGGACCCCGGGCGTTGCGCTGCACCCTTCGTCACTCGCACCCCAAAAGACTTTGGCTTTTGGGGACCCCGTGCGGCGTACAGAAAGTACGCCGCAGTCCTCAGGATTTGCGCGCCTTGCCTATGAACTTTTTACGAAACCTGCTACAATCAAATATTGATTTGTAGTAGTATTTATAGTACAGCACATGCAGCCACTTATTCTTGTTACTAATGATGACGGCGTGCACTCACCAGGGATCATTGCCTTGTTTAAGGCAATGAAGGAATTAGGCGAAGCCTGTATTATTGCGCCTGACAGGGAGAGGAGCGCGGTAGGCCATGCACTGACCTTGCACCGGCCTTTGAAAGTAGAAGAACTGCGCGAAAATGTTTTCAGCGTGAACGGTACCCCGACTGATTGTGTTGCTCTTGCCGTCCATAAAATACTGCCCAGGAAACCCGACCTGATAGCTTCGGGTATCAACAGAGGAGCAAACCTGGGTGATGACATTACCTATTCCGGTACTGTTTCCGCTGCCATGGAGGGGACTATTTTAGGTGTGCCGTCATTTGCTATTTCCCTGATCGGAGACAGGCCTTTTTATTATGAGAGTGCTGTACCTTATGCCATTGAAGTCGGTCGGCACATACTGGACAAGTCGCTGCCTTATGATACCTTCCTGAACGTGAATATCCCCAATGTTCCCAGGCGGGACACGATCAAGGGGATCAGGATAACAAAACAGGGCAAGCGGGTGTATGATAATGCCATTCAGGAAGTCTTTTCTCCATGGGGCGACAAGCATTACTGGATAGGCGGCGGGAAACCCTATTGGGAGCAGGGAGAGGACATGGACATACAGGCAGTACTTGACGGCTATGTGTCGGTGACGCCTGTTCACCTCGATCTTACCAACTATATTGCTTTGGAATATCTGAGAAAGACATGGAAGCCATAGTTTTCAATATTAGGTTCAGGCTTTGAAATTTTCGTGAGAGGTGCTATGGACTATTATGATGTAATAATTGTCGGTGCGGGGCCGGCAGGAATTTTTTGTGCGCTCGAACTTATCGCATATGCGCAATCTCTTAAAGTCCTTATAGTTGAACAGGGTAAGGATATCGACCGCCGCTCCTGTCCGGTAAATGGCGGACGGAAAGCATGTATATCATGCCCGGAATGCGCATTGATAAGCGGATGGGGCGGCGCCGGCGCCTACAGTGATGGAAAGCTCACCCTTTCACCGGAAATCGGGGGATTCCTCACCCGGTATATGGAAATGGATGCCCTTCAGTCCCTGATAGATTATGTCGACGGCATCTATGTGAAATATGGCGCGCCTGACGAACTGCACGGCAATGACTTCAATGCAATGCAGGGTGTTAAAGACCTTGCATCCAGAAATGACCTCATTTTTATTCCCTCCAAAATACGGCATATAGGTACAGACAAGTGCCGTGACGTATTGACTGAAATGAGAAAGGCGGTTAATGGAAAGGTCGATACACTATTCCAGCAGGATGTGAGGAGGATAGTCGTAGATAAAAAGAAAGCGGTTGGCGTACGACTCGGAGATGGCCGCGAAATACGGGCCGGTTATGTAATTCTGGCGCCGGGAAGGGCATCTTCGAAATGGCTTGAGACAGAAGCGAAAAGACTTAAACTTACACTGCTGAAAAACCCTGTCGATATCGGAGTAAGGGTTGAAGTGCCGGCAGTAGTGCTTGAACCTCTTACACGGATTACATATGAACCCAAGATGATTTATTACTCAAAGAAATTTGACGATAAGGTCAGGACTTTTTGCGTGAATCCTTACGGAGAAGTAGTGAAGGAGCATCTGAAAGGACTATGGACAGTGAACGGCCACAGTTATTCGGACAAAAAGACGAATAATACCAACTTCGCCATTCTTTCGAGCACTTTTTTTACAGAACCTTTTAATGAGCCGATATCGTATGGCACCTATATAGCGCGGCTTGCCAATTTTCTCGGAGGGGGCATAATTATTCAGCGATTAGGCGATCTTGTAAAAGGCAGGCGCTCCACTCCTGAACGGATAGCGAGGGGAATAGTCGAGCCCACATTGAAGGATGCAACCCCCGGGGATTTGAGCTTTGTGCTGCCTTACCGCTATCTGTCCAACATTGTGGAGATGCTGGAGGTCCTGGAAAGGATCGCTCCAGGTATCAATTCGCGGCATACACTGCTTTATGGAGTGGAAGTGAAGTTTTATTCCATGCAAATCAAGCTCACGAACAGTCTTGAAACCGAGGTGCAGGACCTTTTTGCCATCGGCGATGGCGCAGGCGTCAGCAGAGGGCTTATTCAGGCATCGGTTTCGGGAGTGATTGCGGCACGGGAAGTGATAAGAAGGCAGAAACAGGGGGGGTGAGGGGGCGCTATGGATGACTTCTCCAGGCTCAGGGAGATTATGGTAGCTTCACAGCTTATTCCGCGGGGTATAAAGGACAATCGTGTTCTTGAAGCGATGAGAAAGGTCCCCCGGCATCTTTTTATGCCCCTGCCCCTTTGGGGAGTCGCTTATGAAGACAATGCACTGCCTATAGGTGAAGGGCAGACAATCTCCCAACCGTATATGGTTGCGGTAATGACAGAACTCCTTGAACTTGCCGGAGACGAAAGAGTCCTGGAAATCGGCACTGGCTCAGGGTACCAGGCAGCGGTGCTGGCGGAGCTTGCACGGGAAGTATACACAGTAGAAAGAATTGGGTCCCTCGCAGATAATGCGCGGGAGTGTCTTGCCGGACTCGGCTACACTAACGTTGTTGTGCTGACAGGGGATGGTTCCAGGGGCTATGAGGAAAAAGCGCCGTTTGACAGAATTATTATTACCGCCGCTGCACCACAAGTACCCGAAATAATAATAGGACAACTCAAAGAGGGCGGGATTGTTGTTGCTCCCGTAGGCGAACGGTTTTCCCAAATTGTGGTCAAAGGGCGCAAAGCAAGGGGCGTATTAGTCGAGGAATTCCAGGTGCCCTGTGTTTTTGTTCCGCTTGTCGGCGAGTACGGATGGAAGTCGTGATCCGCTTCTTGACTTATCCTTTCTAGAAGTGTTATTTACTATAGTTTAAATTAATTAATTAAAATGGAGGAGTTGTCTATGTCGCTTGCTACGTTTATTGGAGGAATTCACCCGCCTGACAAAAAGGAACTCTCCAAGGATAAGGCGATTTCTCCTGCAAAGCCGCTGAAAAAAGTTGTTATTCCTCTTTCACAGCATATCGGCGCTCCCTGTAAGCTGGGAGTGACCATTGGTCAGAATGTCAAAAAGGGAGAGATTGTAGGCATTCCCGAGGGTTTCGTGTCAGCCCCGGTCCATTCTTCTGTGTCAGGGAAAGTCGTTGCTATCAGTGAGTTTCCCATGCCCACCGGCAAAATGACGACATGTGTAGTTATCGAAAATGACGGCAGCGAAGAGTGGACCTTGCTTAAGGACAATCCGGACTATCTGAAACTCACTTCTGAGCAGTTAAAGGAGAAAGTTAAAGAGGCAGGCATAGTGGGTATGGGAGGGGCTTCTTTTCCTACACACGTGAAACTGTCCCCGCCTAAAGAAAAGCCGATTGATGTTGTGATTCTCAATGGGGCTGAATGTGAACCGTACCTTACGGCTGACTACAGGCTTATGATTGAACGGCCCGGAGATGTTGTAGAGGGGCTGAAAATCCTGATGAAAATATTGAGTGTGGGGAAAGGCATTATCGGAATAGAGAATAACAAGCCTGATGCAATAAAGGCGATGGAGCTGGCAGTCTCCGGAGAGCCTGGTATAAAAGTGTGCGCTCTTGAGGTGAAGTATCCCCAGGGAGCGGAGAAAATGCTCATTAAGGCCGCAGTCGACCGGGAGGTGCCGGCACGTGGTCTGCCCATGGACATCGGAGTAGTGGTACAGAATATAGGCACCGCGATTGCTGTCTACGAGGCAGCGCGATATGGGAAGCCTCTCATCGAGCGTGTTGTGACTGTGACCGGGGAAGGGATCAATGAGCCCAAGAACCTCATGGTCAAAGTCGGGACCCTCGTTTCAGACCTGATTGACGAATGCGGGGGATTCAAGTCTGACGCAGCAAAGGTAATATCGGGAGGACCCATGATGGGTTTTTCTATCTATTCACTCGATGTGCCGGTAACCAAAGGGACTTCAGGAATTCTTGTCCTGCCTGAAGAAGGCGTTGTTCATGCGGAGGATTTCGGCCCTTGCATCCGGTGCGGCAGATGTATCGACATATGCCCGATGAAACTGATGCCTTCCATGTTGAGCATTCTGTCCGAGAAGGGATTTTACGAGGAGGCCAAGGAGTATGACCTCTTTGACTGTTTCGAATGCGGTTCATGCACATACGTATGTCCGTCAAAAAGGCCGATTGTTCAGTTTGTACGTCTTGCCAAATCTCAGGTAAAACCATAACAAAACAAAGAATTTAAAGATAGGCAAAGGTTGAGACAAAGGAGTCGTCATGGAAATGCTTAAGAAAGAGCATCAACTCACTATTTCGGTAAGTCCTCATGTAAAGAGCGAGGAAACCACCAGCAGGATTATGTGGAGCGTTTCCGCGGCTTTAATGCCTGCTGCGCTGATGGGAATTTATTTTTTCGGCCCTTACGCTGCTGTTAACCTCGCCCTGGCTATTATCGGGGCACTGGCAGGCGAGTATGCTTTTCAGAAATTTCTGAAGAGGAAAATCACACTTACTGACGGGAGCGCGTTTCTCACCGGTCTTTTGTTGGGTATGAACCTGCCCGGATCAGTGCCGTTTTATTTACCTGTGATCGGGTCTTTTGTTGCAGTTGTTATCTGCAAGCAGCTTTTCGGTGGGCTCGGCTACAACGTCTTTAATCCTGCGTTGATCGGAAGGGCATTTCTGCTTATATCATTCCCAAAGCTTATGACCATCTGGAAGGAACCAACGGCTGCCTTTATTCATCTCGATGCAAAGACCACAGCTACCCCGCTCGGTATTCTCAAAGAAGAGGGCGTGGCGAAGCTCATGGAGATTTTTGGAGATAAAATTAATCTTTACACTCAACTTTTTGTCGGACACAGGGCCGGCTCGATAGGCGAAACATCTGCATTCGCCTTGCTTGTAGGGGCCGCGTTTCTTCTTTACCGGGGATATATATCGTGGGAAATACCTGCGTCTTTCCTCGGTACCGCTGCACTTATGGCCTGGGTTTTCGGGACCAAAGGGGCGCTCTTTGCCGGGGACCCGTTGGCTCATCTTCTGAGCGGCGGAATGCTCCTGGGCGCCTTCTTCATGGCAACGGACTATGTTACTTGCCCTTCCGTGAAAAGAGGCCAGATACTTTTTGGTATAGGATGCGGCTTCCTGACCATGCTTATCAGGCTTAAGGGAGGGTTTCCCGAGGGGGTTATGTTCGCTATCCTCATAATGAATTGCTTCGCCCCTCTTATCGACCGGAGTTTCAGGACCAGGACTTTCGGGGCCAGGAAAGAGACTAAAGAAAAGGAGGTCAGGAAATGACAGGCAAGGATATCATAAAGATAACTCTGAATCTTGTAATTGTGTATCTGATCGGGGGGCTTATCCTTGCAGCCGTCTATGCCAAAACAGCTCCTATAATATTCAGGAATGACGAGAATGCAAAGAAACAGGCGCTCAAGGCATTAATGCCTGATGCAGATGATATTAAAAAAGCGGGCGACTGGACTGTTCATGAGAAACATGCGGAATACTATATCGCCAAAAAGGGGAATAATACAATCGGCTACATTGTTCAATCGTTCGGAAAAGGATATTCCAGCTATATCAACACGCTTGTTGCTGTAAATAAGGATTTCAAGGTGCAGAAGATCAGCATTCTCAGCCATGGCGAGACCCCCGGGCTCGGCGATGAGATTATGGCAGATTATTTTCAGGGCCAATTCAAAGGCAAGGATTTCGACCACCTGAAGGTCCTGAAGACAGATACTACCGAATATGTGCAGGCCATCTCCGGCGCTACCATCTCAAGCCGGGCAGTAACAGAGGATGCTGTAAAGAACGGGGTGTCGGAACTTATCAGTGTGTACAGGGATAACAAGGCCGGTGAGGCTGCTAAAACCGAAGGAGGTGCTGCTCATGGCACAGGCAACTGACATCACTCTTTGGGAGGCGATAAAGAATGGCGTTATCAAGGATAACACCATCTTCAAACTGGCTCTCAGCCTCTGCCCCTCCATCGCTGTGACAAACAGTCTGAAGAACGGGGTTTACATGGGCGCGGCCGTGCTCTTTGTCCAGACAATGGTGAACATCACCATTTCCGCGATGCGAAAAGTGATCCATCCGAAAGTAAGACTGCCCATCTTCATGCTGGTAATTTCGGGCTGGGTTACAGTGGTCAATATGGTTATGGCCGCTATGGCCCCTGATGTATATAAAGAAGTGGGACTTTATATACAGCTTATCGTGGCCTTTGCATCCATCCTTGCCAGGGCAGAAATGTTTGCGAGTAAAAACAATATAAGACCCTCTATGTACGATGGCATAGGAATGGGCCTCGGCTTTCTTTTCGCTCTCACGGTTATTAGTTTTTTCCGGGAATTAGTGGGCAAGGGTGCGCTCTGGGGACACCCCTTAATCAATGCCAAGCCCCTGCTCATACTGGTCTTGCCTGCAGGCGGCTTTCTTTCAGTCGGCATACTTATGGCCCTTTTCAACTGGCTTGATGCGCGTTATTCAACTGGCAAAACAGCCGGACACTAAAGGAGAAGAAACATGCATAGCGAATTCACAAAAATGTTCGAGCTTATAATAGCCGCATCACTGATAAATAACTTTGTCTTTACGAAATTCCTGGGTCTCTGTATCTTCTTCGGCGTGTCAAAAAAGATGGAGACCGCAGTGGGCATGAGCATCACTTTCACCGCTGTCATGATGTTAGGCGCTGCTGCAAACTGGCTGGTCTTTAATAAAATAATGGTTCCACTCGACATTACATTCCTGAAGATCATAGTTTTTATCGGCGTTATCGCCGGCCTTGTTCAGGCATCGGACACCATCATGAGGAAGATAGCCCCCGCACTTTATTATAAGCTCGGGATATATCTTGCCCTTATCTCTACGAACTGTATCATCCTTGCGGTTCCGCTGGAGAACGCAGCAGAGCATTTCAGTTTTGTCGAGAGTCTTGCATTCGGGCTGGGCTCGGGGATTGGTTTCGGTCTTGCCCTGGTTATAATGGCGAGCATACGCGAGAAGCTTGAACTGGCTGATGTGCCTGCGCCTTTCAGGGGATTGCCTATGGCCTTCATAGTTACCGGACTGATAGCACTGGCTTTTACCGGGTTCTCGGGATTGATAACAATATAAACGTACGCTGTGCATCGTGAAGAGGAAGGGTAAAGAGTGAAAAAATGCGGCCGGCAGCAAGGCGATACTCATAATTAATAAATTATTGTTAAGATAATTTTAATAACCCAAAAACATTCAACGCTGTACGCAGTACGCGCAACGGAGGTAGCGTAGCATGCATGATTTGCAAAGAGTGATAGCTGATATCCTCGGGATTGTTCAGTTTGCGGATATATATCATTTTATTATCCCGCATGTCGGAGTCGGCGGCGGGGTGGAAGGACGCGAGCATGTAGATCTTGTTCCATTAGTAAAATTCACACTGGTCTTCCTGGCAGGTGTTAGTGCCCTGTTCGGCCTCGGTCTCGCTTTTGCCGCAAAGCGATTTGCAGTCAAGACAGACCCGAGAGTGGAACAAGTGAAGGACCACCTTGCTCACGCTCATTGCGGCGCTTGCACTTATGCAGGCTGTGAACAGTATGCCGAGGCTGTTGTCAACAACCCTGATGTTCCACCTAATCTTTGTATTCCGGCCGGCGCAAAAGCGGCGGAAACAATAGCATTGATAACAGGGAAAAAGGCTGAAATAAGAGAGCCCCATTTCGCCAGGGTCATGTGTCAGGGAGGCTGGAGCAGATCTGCCAAGAGATTTAAATACGAGGGTGTCCAGGATTGCAGGGCCTCTGTTCTTGCCGGCGGTGGCGACAAGGCGTGCAATTACGGGTGCCTCGGTTACGGGACTTGTTCGCGCGTTTGTCCTTTTGGCGCCATATCCATGAATGATGACAACCTGCCGGTTATTGATATGAGCAAATGCACCGGCTGCCGGAAATGCGAGGCGGCGTGCCCTAAAAAGGTTATTGAAGTGCTGCCTGCATCAAAGGCCGTACTCGTATCCTGCCATTCAAGGGACAAAGGCGGAGTGGTCCGGAAAAATTGCGAGGTAGGCTGTATAGCATGCGGAAAATGTGTCAAGATTTGTCCTTTTGATGCGCCAAAGATCGGTAATAATCTCTCCCGGATCGATATCGGCAAGTGCAAGGTGTGCAGTCTTTGTGCTGGAGTGTGCCCCACGCATGCGATTTTTGATTTTATTCCCCACAGGCCTAAGGCGGTTGTTACTGAAAAGTGCATCGGATGCCAAAAATGCGCCAAGGTTTGTCCGGTCGATGCACCGAGCGGCGAGCCAAAGAAGCGGCACGCAATTTCACAGGAAAAATGCATAGGCTGCGGAATATGCACTGCAAAATGCCCTGTGCAAGCTATTGACGGCACATTCAATGCCCTGGAAGTGTTTGCCGCTGCAGCAGCCAAAAAGCAGAAAGCAACAGCAAAAGCCGTATAGTTCGTGAAGCACGGCAATTGCCTATAACTTATTATGGGTATTGACATTTATGTTGTGATTAGGTTACATATATACCCATATGAGAAAATGTGGCCTTCTAGCCGGAATCGTATTGGTTTTAATAACGGTTGTTCTGTCGGCTGTATCGGCAGACGCTGATGTGACAAAAGTCCGGACACCGGATCTTGAGAATAATACAAAAAATCTTGTTGAAAAGCCTTCGGTAGTAACTGTCCAGCCCCCGGTCGATGCTCAGGCTGCTGCCCCGAATAAGACAGTGGCTGCAACTGAAATTCAAACCGACAAAAATGTACCGGTTTCTCCTGCAAACACGGCTGACCCCAACCATGCAAACAAAGAGGCTGCTGTGACTTCTCCGCCTCCGGTTGAAGAAAAACAAGCTGCGGCTCCCAAACCCCAGTTCAATGATGATTACGCATCAAACAAGACGGCACTGAAGGCTATTGAAAAGAGTGTCGAGATATTTAAAGACAGGATAAAAGACAGGTTTTCAGTGTATCTTGAAAGATCGGCGCGGTATGTAGATATAATGCAGGAAATACTGAAGGAGAAACACTTGCCTGAAGATCTCGTGTTCCTGCCTATAGTTGAAAGCGGCTTCAATCCAAATGCATACTCAAGGGCTAAAGCAGTAGGCCCGTGGCAGTTTATAGCTTCAACGGGAAAGCGTTATGGGCTGGTAATAGATTGGTGGCGTGATGAACGGAAAGACCCCGTGAAGTCGACTGTGGCGGCAGCAGATTATTTGAAGGACCTTTATAAGATGTTCGGTTCATGGAACCTTGCTCTGGCCGCATATAATGCCGGAGAGGGAAAAATTTCAAAGGCGCTGAGAAAAAGCGACTCGGATAATTATTGGTCTCTTCTCAGTACAAAGCAGATAAGGAATGAGACGAAAGAGTATGTGCCGAGTTATATAGCTGCCACCATGATCGCCAATAGCCCGGAGGAATATGGCTTTCATAATCTTGATTACAGGGAACCGTTGGAATATGATGAAGTGACTGTCAGTTTCCCGCTTGATATCGACGTTATCGCGAAGTGTGCCGAGTGCACGGTAAAAGAAATCAGGGAAATGAACCCGGAATTGAGGAGATGGAGTACCCCGCCAAATATCAAGAATTACACGATCAGAATTCCGGATGGGAGCAAGGAGATTTTTCTGAAGAACCTCGCTTCAATACCGAAAGACGAACGGTTTACAGTTGAGCAATATACTATGAAAAAAGGCGATACCATAAAAAAGGTTGCCAAAAAAACCGGTATGCCGGTTTCAACTATTCTTGCGATGAATTCCCTGAGCAATTTGGGTCAATTGAAATCCGGAGATACGATATCGCTTCCGCCGAAAGGAAAATACTGCCCGGACCCGGATGACAAGGCATCATTTGTTCAGAAGGTCGCTTACAAGAATAAATCGTCCCGCAAACACTCGGGTAAGAAAGCAGGGAGAAGTTCGTCGAAAAAGTCTCATCCCCGAAAGAGCAGAAGCAAAGTCAGAACCAAAAAAGCGTAAACACAAAAATTTACTTCTGTCCCTCCAGACAGAATTCTTATTGCGTTATGGCTTCTGATTTGCTATAGTCAAAACAAGTTCACCTGGCAGGCAATTTGATAGTTTTAGCACTATGCATGCATGACGGCATCGCCGTCCTTATTAAATCTGAAATCGGCTTTCATCCCCGCCTGGACCCAGGGGGAGATATTGCCGAAAGGAGATGAACATGCCGGAGAGTGTTTACAAGGTAATTGAACTGGTTGGTACAAGCACTGAATCGTGGGAGAAAGCCGCAGCCAAAGCCGTTGAGACTGCATCAAAGTCGCTGAAGGATCTGCGTATCGGTGAAGTCGTGGAGCTGGACATGCAGATTGATGGCGGAAAGGTTATCGCATACAGGGCAAAAGTGAAGGTGTCGTTCAAGTACCTGCAAGAAAAGTAAGACGCATTACTATTTTACCGATAGCGAAAAGGGACGGCCGAAAAATCCGTCCTTTTTTGTTCCAGCGAGAGACCATGTCCTAAATAGCCCCTTATAAGTTATAGTAGTATATGCTGTTCGATGATCTGGATATCCCGGAGGCTGTCCTTAAAGGCATTAAAGCCGCCGGCTTCTTGGAATGCACTCAGGTACAGGCCGCAACGCTGCCTGATGCACTGGCGGGAAGAGATATAGCTGCTCAGTCCCAAACGGGTACGGGAAAGACTGCTGCCTTTCTGATCGCTTTATTTTCCCGCATGCTTGCACAGGGGCCTGTCAAACCAGGTCCTTCTCCGCGCGCCCTCATTATAGCCCCGACGCGCGAACTTGTGAGCCAAATACATGCTGAAGCCCTTGTTCTCGGACATTTTACCGGGCTCAGGATGATTCCTATATTTGGCGGGCTGGACTACAACAAACAGAGAGATGCTCTTAAGCAGGGAGCTGACATGGTAATCGGCACTCCAGGCCGTCTTATTGATTACCTGAAACAGAATGTCTACAGCCTTAAAAAGACTGAATTTCTTGTGATCGATGAAGCCGACCGTATGTTCGACATGGGTTTTATCAAAGACCTGCGTTTCTTGCTGCGGCGGATGTCATCCTATAACCAGAGGCAGTCCATGCTCTTTTCCGCTACACTGTCCTACAGGGTCATGGAGCTTTGCTATGAATACATGAACCTCCCTGAAAAGGTCTCCATAACTCCTGAACAAATTACAGTGAAAAAGGTCGAGCAGGAGCTCTACCATGTGGGGACGTCGGAAAAACCGGGCCTGTTGCTGGGCATACTTAAGCGCGAGGCGGACAGCCGAATTCTTATTTTCACAAACATGAAAGTTACTGCCGAGCGGGTGAAGAATCTGCTCAGGGCAAATGGGATAAAAGCAGCCTCAATAACAGGTGACATCCCCCAGGCGAAGCGCACTGATATCCTCTACAGGTTCAAGGAAGGCAAGCTCCCTGTGCTTGTGGCATCGGATGTGGCTAGCCGGGGACTGCACATTGAGGGGGTAACCCATGTAATC
>JADFXU010000011.1 GCA_015233365.1 Nitrospirota bacterium
AACCACACCGTGCTGGTATCAAGGAACGGGGGAGAGCGGGTAATCGCAGATAGCGGCTCACCCATAAGGGACAGCGAGGGCAAGGTTATCGGGGTCGTGCTCGTCTTCAGGGATATCACCGAACGCAAGAAAAGCGAAGCAGAACGGGAAAAGCTTGAAGCGCAACTCCGCCATTCGCAGAAGATGGAGGCGATAGGGACCCTTGCGGGTGGGGTGGCCCATGACTTCAATAACATCCTCACGGCAATCATGGGCTACGGAGGCCTGGCGCAAATGAATGTTAATAACGCTGCTGCAACACAGAAGTATATACAGGAGATGCTTGACGCGGCAAACCGTGCCGGGGACCTCACGAAAAGGCTGCTCGTATTCAGCAGGAAACAGGTCATAGAACCTGTGCTCGCGGACCTCAATGACATAGTAAGGAACATCGAAAAAATGCTCAGGAGGATCATGAGAGAGGACATAGAACTCAGTACAGTTCTGAGCGCCGGAGAACTTCCGGTACTGGTTGACGTAGGGCAGATTGAGCAGGTTCTGATGAATCTTGTCGCCAATGCCCGTGATGCCATGCCTGACGGGGGGCATCTGGTTATACAGACGGATGTTGCAAATGTAGACAGCCGCTATGCTGAAGCACATATTTTTGAGAACACGGGCATGCATACGGTCCTGACGGTATCGGACACCGGAGTCGGCATGGACCAGGGGACGAAGGAAAGCATATTCGAGCCTTTCTTCACCACAAAGGAGGTGGGCAAGGGCACGGGTCTGGGACTTTCCATGGTATACGGAATAATCAGGCAGCACAACGGCAACATCAATGTGTACAGCGAGGTGGGGAAGGGGACGACATTCAAGATATACCTGCCCCTGGCACAGATAAAAAAAGAAGCACTGTCGAAGCCGATTCAAATTTTGCCCGAAGGGAAAGGTGAGACGATAATTATCGCCGAGGACGAACCTCAGGTCAGAAAGAGTATCAGTCTACTCCTGCAGGAGAACGGTTATAAGATAATTGAGGCCGAAAACGGAGAGGACGCACTAATGAAATTCAGGGAAAACAGAGGTGAAGTGTCCCTTGTTCTCCTTGACGTGATAATGCCGGTAAAGAACGGCAGGGAGGCATACGAAGAGATAAAGGCCATTGAGCCGGGCATCAGGACGATATTCATGAGCGGCTACACTGACGATATAATAGCAAAAAAGGGGATATTGGAAGAGGGCTTTGATTTCATCTCAAAGCCGATTGATTTTGTCACATTGATGAGAAAGATAAGGGATGTATTGGACAGGTAGAAGCCTTTTTCATTTGCCGAAATCGGCTGTAAAAGGCGTGGCGGCCATTTTTCCATCCTTTACAAAAAAAGCGAGCCCCTGCTCCTTCCTGGTCATAGTATACATGCAACTCTCGATAGTGACCTTTGTTTGAGGATGTATGTCCCCTGCCACGAAAATTCTCTTTGTCGCCGTATGTCCGGCTAACTCTTCCTTCAACGTAGTTTTCCTTGAGAGGGCGGCGCCTATCTCCCCCTCTATCTTTTTGAAACGTGCGATAGCCCTGGCAAATTCTATCTTCTTTTCCTCAGCCAGCCGCTCGATTTCCTGCCCCAGCCGCCTGACGAGGTCCACATTATTTTGGATAGTCTCCATCTCCCGCCGGAGTTCCTGGACCCGAGCGTCGATTTTGAGAAGTTCCTGGGAAAGCTCGATGCACTCGAGGGGCTTTACCACGAGGAGGCACGGGCTCTGCCCGCACTCCCCCAGCCTGATTTTAGATTGGCTATAAAGCTGGGAGCGGATGATCGAGCCCTCACCCACGATATCGCCTTTCGCTACAATGGAGCTGTCGATGATGTCGCCTGCGACCCTCACACTGCCCGACGCTTTGATGTCGGCTCCTTCGATCTCCTTCTCGATGGTAATGTGCTGGAGGGAGTCGATCCGGACCATCTTCTGGACAGTCCCCTGCACAGTCCCAGCTATCCTAACCCCTCCCGTACGCGAAGTCAGGCGACTGCCGCCCTGCACATTCCCCCGCACCATGATGCTCTCTCCTGCTTCGATGGTGATGTTCTGGGGGATGTCACACAGGACGGACACTTTCCCCTTGAAGAAAATGTTCTTCTTCACTCTTATTAATTCGAGGGTCTCGCCCGGCGCGCCGTGATAGTCCGCGGGCACCTCCACGCAGACCCACCCGAGTTCACGGTCCATAAGGCTCTGGATAATGTCCTTGGTCACGACCACGCCCCGGCAGACTATGGGTATGCCGGGGCCGATCTTCTCATCGAAGAGGTCCTCGCCCACCACCATCCCTGACCTCAATTCGTTCAGCCGTATTTTCCTTATGTCTTTTTCCGCTATGCCCGCAGGACAGGGCGGCCCCCATACTACTTACAAAGGTATGTTCACAGAGCAGCGTCTGTGAAACGGATATATGCTTCCCTGATTTTCCCGATATTCCGCATGAACACGCTGATCACCTTCGGATCGAAGTGGTTCCCGCTGCCCTCCTCCAGAATCCTGACCGCGTCATCGAAGGGGAAGGCCTCCTTGTACGGTCGCCTCGAAGTGAGGACTTCGAAAACGTCAGCTACTGCTACAATGCGTCCAAAGACCGGGATGTCCTCCCCGGCGAGTCCGAAGGGATACCCCGTTCCGTCATATTTCTCATGATGGGAGACGGCGATTATAGATGCGGCTTCGAGGTAGTGGCTCGACCTGTCCTTGAGTATCTCATACCCCATGGTCGTGTGGTGCTTCACCATCTCGAACTCCACGCTCGTCAGTTTCCCCGGCTTAAGGAGGATCGAGTCGGAAATCCCGATTTTGCCTATATCATTAAGAGGAGCCGCATGCAGGACAAGGTCCTGTGTCTTCTGATCCAGCCCCATCCCCTGCGACAGGATATGTGAATAACAGCTGAGACGCATGGCATGATTGCCGATATCGTAATCCCGGAACTGCGCTGCTTTGCTGAGGACATCCAGGGTCTCATGCTCGCGTTGTACAATCTCCCCGGTCGCCTTCCGGACCTCGTTCTCCAGGTCATCGCCTCTCTCCTTTTCCTGCATCTGGAAATGCCTCAAGGTGGCAAGGTTCACCGTGCGCGCCCTGAATTCAGGAATGTCGAAAGGCTTTGTCAGGAAGTCGGTAGCCCCGCTTTCCAGCGCTTCGATGCGCAGAGCAGGGTCATCGCTTATGACAGTAATCATGATGATAGGAATATCGGAGTGTACCGCGCGGATTTCACGTATCAACTCGACCCCGTTCATTCCGGGCATTACATAGTCCACGAAGACCATATCGACAGGGTTATTCTTGATGTGTTCGAGTGCTTCCAGGGGATCAAGAAACAGGGAGGTGTCCAGACCGACGTTACGGGCCATGTCCTCGATGATAGCAAGGCTCAATTCCGAGTCATCCACCACGACCGCTTTCAGACCGTTAAAGGGCATATGCTTCTCCGTATACCATATTTATTCCGGGACAGAATTATTATGTATGTTCATAGTCCGGGCTTGTTTAGTGCTATAAGAGAGCAGAGCAAATAGTTTACTCTTTTATCTTTACCGGTTCCGGGGCATCTATCTCTCCGCGTTCACGGGCTTCGAGCGCGGCAAGCAACGTTCTTGCCTCTTCCGCCGAGAGTGATGATTCCGTTTTGCGATCAGTGGTGTTCATCCTGTCCATACAGGTACTCTCCTCAATATATATGTTGTTGCAAAATGCAACTGTGTACTCTGAAATTAATTTACATTATCACAGATTGGAATGTCAACTTAATTTGTCAAGCTTGTCAAGCTTTGGTGCCTGAGACCTTTGCAAAAATCATTTAAAACGTTATACATTAAATAAAGTTTAGATGGGTTTGAGGAGATACGGATGAATACAATAAGAAACCAGGACCTTCCAAGTCTCACCGATGTGTCGAAGTTGGATATCCCGATTATATCTGTTCCGAATTGCGAATAGGCATCTACGACAACTTTGATTCGATCGGGAAAGACCTGGAAGTCATAGGATTGACAGAGGCGTCGAAGATCGATAGTTTAAAAACAAAAGTGGAGGAAGAATATCCGAAATACAGATCCTTCATGTTAGGATAATGACCCCATGAAACAGAAAGATATAATCGTGTCGTCTGCTTGAACTGAGTATGGCATGAATAATTTTTATTATGGTATATTAAATCGTGGCAGGGAAGATAGAAAAGATAGTCAAAGGTGTCAAAATTTACGACACCGTGCAGGAGGGGATAGAAGATGCCCTTCAGCAGCAGGATGTAATCGATAAAATCCAAACGACCAAACACCGGGCAATTGAGTATTTGGACGGCAAGAAAGCAATTGAGGCCGGCAAGAAAGAAATCCAGAAGAAAATAGAGAGGGAATACAAAAGGAAATTTCTGGACAGCCAACAAGCCAAGAATCTTATCGAACAAAGGTTGCAGGATGAAGGAAGCGGCCGCAAAACGCTCGGAGTTGTTAAGGCTGACGAATTAAGAAAAGTCGTCGCAGAAAAGATGCCGCAAACTGAGCCGACGGAAGAGGAAAGACAGCAGCTTATCATCGACTATATTGACGGGGTAATTCAACTGCCGGAATTCTGGGCAGGCAAGATGGAAAAACCGGATGAAAAACCTCAGAAAGAAGAAATAGAAGTGCTGGAAAGGCGCGCATTCCATGGAATAAGGGGCTACCTTATCAGGAACAAGACCACCGGCAAGAGGTTTTTCGTCCCTGATCTGCAGAACTTGAACAGAAACGTCGCAGACAAATTACCGCCCGCTATCAAAATAAATTTTAAACGCTATCGTATCAGTTGAATACGGTAAGTTGCCGCAACTTGACCTGACGGACACTGTACTGTAAAGTCGCGTTCTATCCAGGTTTTCTACTCGCTGTTCAACTCAACTTTGGTGTTCACCATTTTCAGCTTACTTAGTTCATGGGGAAATTTGACATTGGAAGGAAAAGATGGTAATATTTAAATACGATATCGAGAATCGATAATGAGAAGAGATTTTTTTCCCGGTTTTATAAAACTTCATATTCTTCATCACGCTTCGAAAGAGGCTGTATACGGTCTCTGGCTGATCGAGGAATTGGCCGGCCACGGATACAAGCTTAGCCCCGGTACGCTCTATCCGATGCTTCACAAGCTCGAACAAGAGTGTCTTTTGAAATCATACTCTGAAAACCATCAAGGGAAAATCAGGAAGTATTACAAAATCACTCCGAAGGGGCATCGGTCATTAGAAGAGGCGAAGGTCAAACTGCAAATCCTGTTTAGAGAAATCATGGAGTGAGTCGTCATGAATGAGAAAGCCGGCAAGTTCACAAGCAGGCAGGCTGACGAGCTAATTAAAAGGAGGTAATTATGCGGAGAACAGGATTTAAACACCGGGATGCCGACGAAAAGAAGGAGGTGAGAAATAGTTTATCGGGGAGCATTTTATGTTTTGGAAGATCCATCGTGCCTGCTCTTCTGTCACTATTTGTATGTTTTTATGCATCTGCCGCATGGGCGGGGCCTCCTTTTGTAACGGATGATCCCGAGCCTGTAGAATACAAGCACGGTGAATTCTATGTCGCATCGGTGACTAACCATAATGGGGATGCAACGTCGGGGACGCTGCCTCACTTTGAACTCAACTACGGCCCGTTGCCGGATGTTCATCTTCACCTGATTACGCCCTTCGCGTACAACAAGCCACGCGGCCATTCGATGCAATGGGGCTACGGCGACACCGAGTTGGGCGTGAAATATCGCTTTATCCACGAGACTGAGATCATTCCCCAGGTTGGAACTTTTCCTGTTGTTGAATTGCCTTCGGGTGATAGTACGAATGGTCTTGGCGAAAGGCGTGTAAGATTTCTCATTCCGATTTGGGTGCAGAAGAGCTGGGGACCGTGGACTGTTTACGGGGGAGGAGGCTACTGGCACAACCCGGGTCCTGACAACAGAAATTACTGGCAGACGGGTGGGGTAGTGATGCGTGAGCTTTCCAAAGTCATTTTGGTCGGCGCCGAAGTTTTCAACTTCACTGCCAAGGCAAAAGGTAATGAGAGTGAAACCGGATTCAATATTGGTGCAATCATCAATGTGACTGACGATCACCATATATTATTCTCGGCGGGCCGGGATTTCCATGGGACCAACATGAATACCTTTAACGCCTATGTTGCATATCAATTTACCTTTGGGCCTCATGAAGAAAAGAAGGAGGAGGAGAAGAAATAAGGGCTATGGCAGGGCTGTAATAGTTTGAACAATGACACAAAATGGAGGTCAGATATGATGCAAAAACTTACGGCAATTGTGGTGATGGTCGGCATCTTTTTGCTTGGAATGACAGCTTTCTCATTTGCGGCGGATGATATGCAGAAGCAGGTAGACGCGATCAAGGGCGTATTGCCGAAATTCGCGATACCGATGCGGGAAGTCGGCGCCCGTTTCCAGAATATGTATTTCGCCGCAAAAGGGGGGAATTGGGGATTGGCCTACTACATGTCCAAATATATGAATGGCGCCCTGAACCCTGCAAAACTTACCAAACCTGATGAGTACCCGGCGTGGAAGACTTTCTATGAGGAGACCTTCGCGCCTGTAAATAAGGCCATATTCGCGCAGGATTTCAAGGCATTCGAAAAGGAATATACTGCAGTGATCAATAAATGCAACGACTGCCACTCCGGCATGGGTTATGGTTTTATCAAGGTCGTTAAAATGAAAGCGCCGGCGGACAAGGGAATAGCATATACCGGCAAATCAAAGGCGGAAGACGTTCCCAAATAAGGCATAAAGAGTTTCTTGAAGTTGAACATGATTGGGCCGCAAATCATCTCCATATAGAGGATTTGCGGCCCTTCTTTGCAAGGTATTCTATAGCCCTTGTTTTTTTGTTCCGTGATAAATCCGTTTACTATTATTATTTCTTTCATCATTTGACGAGATCTACTTTATCTTTAATACCTTTTGTAATATAGACTTCTCCCTGTTTGTCCATTATCACGCCGTCAAGACCCAGTTTTGTTAATACCTCCATGCCTTTTTGAGGGCCGAGGACGAATATGCCTGTTGGATAACCATCGGGTGCATTTTTTGCTATTATGCTGACGCTCTGACATTCGTGCACGGGATAACCTGTCGCAGGATTTAGTATGTGATGATATAACTTACCGTCTTTCACGAAAAATTTTTCATATCCTCCGGATGTTGATATAGCCTTGTCGTTCAGATTTACGATAGCGTAAATCTCGTCTTCTTTGCCTGTGAAGTGGGGATTCCTGATACCGACCCTCCACGGTTGCCCGTCAGGTTTTGTTCCGAACGGCTTGACCTCCCCGCCAACCGCAATAATGCCGGCTGTGATACCGTTTCCCTGCAGGAGTTCCACAGCCCTGTCGGCAGCATACCCTTTTTCAATTCCGCCCAAATCTATCTGCATTCCCTTTTTTTTCAGGAATACCGTGGATTTGATCCTGTCGATGAGAATATTTCTGTAATTGACAAGTTTCAATTTATCCTTAATTGTTTTTTCATCGGGCACCACGTGTTTTTCGAAATCCCACAGTTTGACTACCGCGCCGATTGTCACATCAAATGCTCCATCCGTGTTTTTCGATATATCAAGAGATCTGCCTATTACATCGAGGGTGTCCTTTGAAACCTTGACAGGTTTGATTCCTGAATATCTGTTGATCATTGATACTTCGCTGTCTTCCGAATAGAAGTTCAGAAGCGCTCCCAGTCTGTCCAGTTCTTTAAACGTGTTGTTAATAGCTGCCTCTGCCTTGTGTTTTGAATCGGAATATATGGTAATGGTAACGACAGTATACAGGGACGCGCGGGTCTCCCTGTATATTTTCAGTTTGCCCGTGTCACAGGAGCCTGCAAAGAGCAAGAGCAAAACAGCAATTCCTGTTAAACAAACCTGTCTCAAGTGCTTATTCATATTCACCCTAATCTTCATCCTGGCTCCGTCTTATATTATAACTGAACTCTGCCTTTGTATAAGAAGGAACCCGGCTGGATAAGGACGAAAATCTGTAGCTTTGCCTGCGATAACCGGCGTTATTAATGTTGACACCGCATCTCCGGCTATGCCATTCGGTATGGGAATTAGAGGGGCTATCCATTCAGCCGCTTGTCCCTGACAATGGAAGAGCCGCACTGCATCTTGGCCGCTTTTTTCACTTCAGTTGCCATCAGGGAAAGCTGCGCAGCTTTTCTCAGGGCGTTTTCCCGGCAGCGAACATCCAGTTGAGAGATCAGGCCGTATTCCGTTGCCTTGCTGAACAACTGCCTGATTTCGACAGAACCGGACTCTTCCATGTCCTTTATTCGTGCGAGGGCTTCATACCCGAATACAGAGCCGTCTTTCGATGAAAATATTGGTTGGTAGTGAACGGTAAGACAGTCCCGCGAGAGGAGTTCTTCGATTTCATGTTTTTCCGGAGTTGAGGCTTTGTTTTCGCCGGCTGCAATGCCGCTGCTTTCAAAAGACCATTTAATGCGCACATGAGACATAGGAAAACTCCTTTATTGGATAAATACTGCAGGGTTGAAGTTCTTACGTTGAAGACTATTGAGATGCTTCTGCCATACTATGAATATCATATTAACAGTATACAAAGCATGTGTTACAGAAATATTACGATTGTCAAACGGAAAAATCCTGAGCATTATTTTGCATTTTCCGTCAAATTTTCTTACAATATTACAATGACATATAAAATGGATCTGCCGGTCACCGGAATGACGTGTGCCGCATGTGTGGCGGCTGTGGAAAAGGCCTTGCTTCAAATAGACGGCATAAAGCAGGCCACTGTAAATTTACCCGCCGAAAGAGCCACTGTTGAATTTGCCGACCCCGTTGTCCCAACCCCTTTGCCGGTCATAATAGAAGCCGTCAAGGGAGAAGGGTATGGTGTTGCATCGGTGCGTATGGATTTTGCTGTAAGGGGAATGACGTGTGCCGCCTGTGTCGGTGCGGTTGAAAGATCATTAAAGGGACTGTACGGCGTGCTGAACGTTGCAGTCAACCTCGCGGCTGAAAAGGCTTCTGTTGAATATATATCTACTGTCGTCGGGTTCGAGGATTTTAAGCGTGTGGTCAAAGAGGCCGGATATGCTGCTGAACAGCTGACCCATGAATTTGTGGACACCGAGCGCGAGCGCCGGGAAAAAGAATACCGGATACTGCGCAGGCAGTTTATCGTCAGCACGGTGCTTGCATTGCCTGTCTTTATCGGCAATATGATGCCTGTCCCGGTGCTTTCAAATTGGTATCTGCTGTTTGCGCTCGCTACGCCTGTCCAGTTCTGGAGCGGTATGCGCTTTCACCGGGCCGCCATATCAGCTCTCAGGCATGGCACGACCAATATGAATACGCTTATCAGCGTAGGCACCAATGCGGCATACATATATAGCAGTGTGTCCACCTTTGCACCGGGGCTGTTTCTTGCAGGCGGTGTGGCGCCGCAGGTGTATTTTGACACCTCCGCTGCCATAATAACGCTGATCCTTCTCGGGAGGCTCCTGGAAGCACGTGCAAAAGGGAAAACGTCGGAGGCTATAAGGAACCTGATGGGGCTGCAGGCCAGGACCGCCGCTGTTGTCCGCGGCGCAGAGGAAATGGAAATTTTGATTGAAGAGGTTGTAGCGGGGGACATAGTGGTAGTGAAACCGGGGGGAAGGATTCCGGTGGATGGAACGGTTGTCAGCGGCTATTCGACAATCGATGAGTCCATGCTTACCGGGGAGAGTCTGCCTGTAGAAAAAATAGAGGGAGACAGCGTGTTCAGCGGCACCGTAAACATGACGGGAAGTTTCAGGCTGCGGGCGCAGAGGATCGGCAGGGAAACGATGCTTGCCCAGATTATCAGGCTTGTGGAAGCTGCTCAGGGCAGCAAAGCGCCGATCCAGAGGCTCGCAGACAGAATCGCGTCGGTTTTTGTTCCTGTAGTAATAGGCATCGCTGTGCTTACCTTTATAACGTGGTTTTTGGCTGGACCGAAGCCGTCGTTTACGCTCGCCCTTATGAACTTTATCGCTGTGCTGATTATAGCCTGTCCATGCTCTTTGGGGCTTGCCACGCCTACGGCAATCATGGTCGGCACAGGCAAGGGTGCTGAAAGGGGTATACTGATCAGGGATGCAGAAGCACTGGAATTGGCCCATAAAATCGAAGCTGTTGTTTTGGACAAGACAGGTACTATCACAAAAGGGGAACCGGAAGTGCTTGATATCATATCTGCCGGGAACATGGAGCCGGACGATGTCCTCATGATCGCCTCAACAGCGGAAAAATTATCCGAACATCCTCTCGGCAAGGCAATAATGAAGAAGGCGGCTGAAAAAGGCATGTATGTGGCGGACCCCCTGGAGTTTGAGGCTTTGCCCGGCGGCGGTATCAAGGCGAGAGTCGTGTATGACGGCAGCGAAAAGGAAGTGCTTATCGGCAATGAAAGAATGTTCCGGAAAGAGGGAATTGACATAAGTTCTGTTACGGGCATTGCCAAGCGTGTTGCATCCCAGGGAAGAACACCTGTTTTTATCGCGTCGGATAAAGAGACTATAGGATTGCTGTCAATTGCCGATACTATAAAGGAAGGGTCGCTGGAGGCGATAAAGGATTTACAGTCTATGGGCATAGAAGTTATAATGATTACTGGCGACCATAAAAGTGCAGCAGAGGCCATAGCTAAAGAGGTTGGAATTAATATATTTTTTGCCGATGTGCTGCCGGAGGAAAAGGTCGAAATCGTAAAAAAAATAAAGTTCGGCGGAAAAGTAACCGCTATGGTGGGAGACGGAATCAATGATGCACCCGCCCTGGCTGAAGCCGATGTAGGTATCGCTATAGGCACCGGCACTGATATCGCAATTGAGGCCTCCGGACTGACGCTGATAAAGGGGAACCTGAAAAGCGCGGCAGATGCCATAAGGTTGAGCAAACTTACCATAAGGACTATAAAACAGAATCTTTTCTGGGCTTTCTTTTACAATGCCATCGGGATTCCAGTTGCGGCTGGGGTGCTTTACCCTTTTGGGGGACCATTGCTTAATCCCATGTTTGCGTCGGCAGCAATGGCGTTCAGTTCTGTTTCCGTTGTGAGCAACTCTTTGCGGTTGCGGGGTAAGAAACTCCCCTAGAATTTTCCGGAGGATTAATGCAAAGAAAAGTATATGTTGCCGACGATGTCTCTATCAATATAGAACTCGTGGAATCTGTTTTCAGAAATGATCCGGATCTTATGATCCGAAAGGCCGAAAATGGACAGGAACTTATGGGGTGCATTGATAGCCACGGCAATCCGGACCTCCTGATCCTCGATCTGATGATGCCTGTTATGGACGGGTTCGACGTGCTCCGGAAGTTGAAGAAGGTGAGGGAGTCAAGTTACTTTCCTGTTATTGTCCTGTCTGCGCTGTCCGATAAACAAAGCATTGTCAAGGCCCTTTCGATGGGGGCCGATGACTACGTGACAAAACCGTTTTTTGTAGAGGAACTCAAGGCGCGAGTCAACAACATGCTGAAGTTGAAGGAGAGGGATGAATATTTGAATACGTCCCTCGATGTAATGGAATCAAACCTGCTGGAAAAGCTTCAGATGCTCGAGAGCACGCAGGTGGAAGTCATCATCAAACTGGGCAAAGCGGCGGAATTCAGGGACGACGAGACCGGAAAGCATATCGAGCGCATTTCTGCCTATGTGACTTTGATAACAGAGCAGCTTGGCATGAACCACGAACTGCGTGTGATGATGCAGTACGCCGCTCCCATGCACGACGTCGGTAAAATAGGTATTCCGGACGGGGTACTTATGAAGCCGGGGAAACTCACCGACGATGAATTCAAGATAATAAAACTTCATACGTTGATCGGAGGCAAGATCTTGAGCGGGACAAACCTACCGCTGCTTGAGCTTGCCAAGGAAATAGCCATCAACCACCACGAGCGGTGGGACGGCACGGGCTATCCCATGAGTCTCAGCGGCAAGGATATTCCCATATCGGGCAGGGTAGTTGCTATTGCGGATGTTTTTGATGCAATTACATCGGAAAGAGTTTACAAAAGTGCATGGCCCGTTGAAAGGGCGCTGGAATATATAAAGAACACGAGAGGGAAACAGTTCGACCCCGACATCGTCGATGCTTTTTTTGCAGTGGAGGGTGATATAATGAGGGTGAGAAAGGCAAAAACCGATTTACCTGCGGCCAAGCCTATGATTCTTCAGATTATGGACGGTGATATCAGTTTTGAGCAGCTGATTGAACGATGGAGATAAGTCCGGTCACGTCCCCTGTGTTCCCGCAACGGGTCTCTGCCGAGGCTCGCTTCGACTGCACTCCGGCTTCTGAAAACTCCCTTCTTGTCATCCCGCTGGGCGGCCTTGAAGAAATAGGCCTTAATATGACTGTTTTCCAGTACGCCGGTGATCTTATAGTAGTGGACGCCGGTTTAATGTTTCCTGAAGAGGACATGCTGGGTGTGGATTTTGTCATCCCCGATTTCTCATACGTTATGGATAACAGGGAGAAAATAAAAGGGATAGTCATCACCCATGGACACGAAGACCACACCGGCGCGCTGCCCTTCCTGCTGAAAGAATTGGATGTCCCGGTATACGGTACGCCGCTGACCCTGGCTCTCGTGAAGGAGAAACTGACTGAACACGGGCTGGATGATGTTACGCTAATTTCGGTGAAGCCGAGAGACACCATCACGCTCGGCTGTTTTTCAGTGGAATTCATGCGGGTGACGCACAGTATTGTGGATGGTTGCGGCCTGGCGATAAAGACCCCCCTCGGCATTGTTATTCATACCGGCGACTTCAAGCTCGATCCAACGCCCGTAGACGGGGAACTGATGGATTTCCTCCGGTTTTCGGAGTACGGCGAGAAAGGAACGCTGCTGCTGCTTTCCGACAGCACTAATGCGGAAAGGGGGGGCTTCACTTTTTCCGAGAGGGAAGTCAGCAGGGCTTTTGAGGACATTTTTTCAAAAGTGAGGGGAAGAATCATTATCGCCACTTTTGCATCGAATATACACAGGATACAGCAGGCCATAAATGTTGCGGTGCAGAACGGAAGACGGGTGATCATGTGCGGTAAAAGTATTGTTTCAAACGCGCAGATAGCCCTCGATCTCGGATATCTGAAGATACCCGGGGATACCTGGGTCAAGCTCGAAAACCTGAAAGACCTCGCGGACGAGGAGGTCGTCATAATTACTACCGGCAGCCAGGGCGAGCCCATGAGCGTGCTGTCGCGTATTGCCATGGATGAGCACAAGCATATCAAAGTTAAAGAGGGTGACACCGTTATCCTCTCGGCCAAAATAATCCCCGGCAACGAACGGTCGATCGGCAGGATCATCAACCATCTTATGAGGAGGGGTGCGGACGTCAAATATGAGAAGGTGTCTGAAATACATGTCTCGGGACACGCGTCAAAGGAAGAGCTCAAGCTGATGATGAACCTGGTGCGTCCGAAGTATTTTGTCCCCATTCATGGTGAATACCGTCACCTTAAATATCATGCCAGGCTGGCTGAAAAATCCGGGATACCTGCGGTCATACTCGGTAATGGCGAGGTGTTTGAAATTACGGAAACCGGAGCAGCCAGGGCCGGGAAAGTGAACGCGGGACGGGTTTTTATCGACGGCAAAGGCATAAGCGGAGTTGAAGACATAGTGCTCAGAGACCGGAGAACGCTGGCCCACGACGGTATTGTAATTGTCCTTATAGGCATTGAAAAGACTACAAAGAAAATAATATCGGGTCCTGAAATTATATCCAGGGGATTTGTTTTTGAGGACGCCTCGCAGGACATTATCAATGAAGTGAGAGACCTTATGGCTGCAACGCTTTCGGGTCTGCAGGATGATATTGTTTCCGATCTTTCTCTGATACAGGCAAAACTCAGATCGACGCTAAAAAAATATCTCAGAAACACCATGGACAGGCGCCCGATGATAATGCCCGTCATCATGGAGGTATGATGGCTGCCGAAGCGGTATTCAGGACGCTCGTCCATAAAGTCGTCGAAGGCCTGTCGGGCGACACGGCGACCCTGGATGAAAGGCTTCAGCGCGTGGTACATATTCTCGCCGGTTATTTCAAGGTCGAAAAATGTTCTGTCATGATCATTAATAAGGATGATATGACCCTGGAGGTAAGGGCGTCTACCAACCTCTCGATTATCGGCATGAAAAGAAGACTCTCGGATGTCACCGTCGCAACCAGGGCGCTGATCGAGGACGCGCCGTTTCAGGCAGACAAGAAAAGGCTCTCCTATTTCACGCCTGCGGACAGGAGCAGGTACTCTTCATCTAATTCATTGAGCATCCCGATCAGGTACGATAATAAAAAGATCGGCGTGATGAATCTGACTGACACAGGCAGTCACAGGGGGCTTACCAAAAGACAGGTGAAAGAAGCGGCAGAGATAATCGATTATCTGGCCGTTTATCTTTATGCTTCGCAGGCCAGGAACTTTCTCGTAAACAGGACAATCAAATATAAGGATGCGGTGTCGCAGCTTGTGAGTACAAACGAGATGAAGGCGAACCTGACCAGTTTTATAGTGCATGACCTGAAGGGGCCGATCAGCACTATCATGGCCAATCTTGACATGCTGAGTCATGAGGTGCTTAATGAACAGCAGATGGAATCCGTAAACCTTGCTTTGAATGACGTATATAAGATGCAGCGTATGGTCATGAATATTCTGGATGTCCAGAAAATGGAAGAAGGGAAAATAAAAATATACAGGCAGGAAACCGATATTTGCGAACTGGCCGGGCGCGAAATCGCCGCGTTTAAGAACCTTCTCGTGATGAACGGCACCGCGATAGTGCTTGAGGGCGAGCCGCGCATGCTTTACATCGACGAGAGTCTTATCGGCAGGACCATTTCAAATCTGCTGATAAACGCCATTGAACATTCCGCGGAGGGGCAGCAGATAACGGTCGGTATACGGCACGATGCAGTCATGAAAGAGACAGTTGTCAGTATTGCGGATGAGGGCATAAGGATCCCGGATGACTTGAAGGAAAAGATTTTCGACAAGTACTTCCAGCTCGGCACCGGAAAGATGTACCGGAAGACGTCGACCGGCCTGGGGCTCACATTTTGCAAGCTTGCGATAGATGCGCACGGCGGGAGGTTATGGGTTGAGGACAACGATAAGTGTGGTACGCGTTTTATCTTTACCCTTCCGGAAAAACTGAAGAGGAGGGATTAGCTGATGGGAGTTCCCATGAAGTATCTGAAAATAAAATGTCTTGTTGTCGATGACGAGCCCTCCATGCGTAAAACTGTCTCGAATATGCTTTCGAGGATGGGTTTCACCAGCATTTTAACGGCTGAGAACGGGAGAAAGGCCCTGGATATCATAAAAATGACCCCTATCGATCTGGTGATAGCCGATGTCAATATGCCTGAGATGACGGGGGCGGAGCTTTTTAAAACAGTGAGAGACGACAAGAACTACGATCACATCATATTTATTTTTGTCACCGCTGAGGCGACCAGGCAGATCGTGGCAAGAGCAGCGGAAGATGGGGGTGAAGGATATATTATCAAACCCTTTGTGTTGGGGACACTGGAAGACAAGATAGCCAGGGCGCTCGAAAAAAAGTTCAACCCCAGTGCCATTGAGTCCTGCTTTAAGGAGTTTGACATTGCCATGGTGAAAAGAGACTTTCAGCGGGCCGAAGAAGCCCTGGGCAAAGCGGCAAGAATGGCTCCTGATGCGGCAAAGGTCGTCCATAGTTTCGGTTTATTGTATCTTGCGAAAGGGGATGACAAACGGGCGATAGAATTTTTTGAAGAGGCGATAAGCAAGAATCCTATGTTTGTGAGGTCCTATAATTCACTCGGAGAAATATACGAAAATATAGGGGATCCGGCTACGGCAATAAAATATTACGAAAAAGCGCATGAAATAAGCCCTGCCAATACCGACCGGCTCCTAGCGCTCAGCAAACTTTTTTGCAAGACCGGGGAGACGGACAGGGCAGAGAAGATACTTAAAGACGCTGTCTCCGATATGAGGGAAGATGTTGCCGCCTCGGGGCAGTTGATGGGTGAGATATATCTTGCGAAAAATGACAATGAGAAGGCGCTGGAGATGCTGAAAAGGGCGTATGATCAGAATCCGTCGGCTGTCTCCATCATGGAGAGCCTGGCTGAGGCATACCGAAGGGTGGGACAGCCTGAGGAGGCACTGAAACTCTACAAAGAATGTCTTAAAATAGTCCCTGAAAGTGCAAGTACATTTTATTGTATAGGCAAGACCTACCTTGAAATGTCCGATAAGAAAAATGCCATAGCAGCTATAAAAAAGGCGTGGGCGCTAAACCCGCACTCCAGGGAGATAACGGCTGACCTCAAGGCCCTGGCTGAGAAGAACCGGCTGAATCTGTGATGGAAACCCCTTATTTCAAAGTCCCTGCGGCATCGTCTGACGGCATTGCCCGAAGGATAGAAGAGATCAAAGGGGTTGCTGCCGTTGTAGGCGGCATTTACCTTTCCCTGGCCCTGTTCAGTTATGACAAATGGGAAAGGTCGCTCTTCACATACTCGCATGCCCCAATCGGAAACTACGGCGGTATTGCAGGGGCCAATATTTCCGAGATCGTTGTTTCATTCATGGGACTTGCCGGATATTTTGTTCCGCTTCTGCTGCTGATTTACGGATTGAGAAGAATCCTCGGAAAAGAAAAAAACGCCTTGCATTTATTGGGCGCAGCCATCTTTTTCTGTTCCGTATCGATGCTGGCGCAGCTTCTGTCTGAGTCGGTCCCGCTTGTGGTCGAACCCGCCGGCGGGCTTGCAGGGCTTATTTTGACAAACTTTTTTCAGGGGTTGCTGTCGCGCCCCGGCACGTATATTTTGGGTATTGCCCTGATGATCATTGCGCTGATCCTTCTGAGTCCGGTCTCCATTTTTTCATACCTGAGAGGCCGGGAGAAAGAAACGGGGTTGCCGAATCAGGAGCCGGCAGCTGTTGTCCAGGAACCTCCGTTGGCCCGGCTGGAGAATGAGGAAATACTTATAGAAAGAAAGCATGCCGTAAAAGCTCCGCCGAATGTGAAGACGGTCCGCGAAGTGAAGAGCGATAACGGCTATTCTCTCCCGCCCATTGACTTTCTCCGGGAGGGAGAAAGCGTACCCGGGCCGGGCAAGGATGAATTGAATAGCGCAGCGTCGGGCCTTGAACGGAAACTTGCAGACTTCGGAGTAATTGGAAAGATAAAGGGTGCCCATCCCGGTCCTGTGGTTACGATGTATGAATTCGAGCCCGCTCCCGGAGTCAAGATCAACAGGATCGTCTCCCTGTCGGAGGATCTTGCTCTTGCCCTCCGTGCAGCCAGCATCCGTGTTTATCCCATTGCGGGCAAAGCTACGATAGGTATCGAAGTGCCGAACAGGCAGAGGGCCACTGTTGCGCTGAAGGAGATTATAGCTGCCGAAAACTTTCAGCAAAGCAATTCTTTGCTTACGCTCGCTCTCGGCAAGGACATTTTCGGCAATCCCGTTGCAAGCGATCTTTCAAAAATGCCGCATCTACTTGTGGCCGGGGCAACCGGAGCAGGCAAGAGCGTATCCATAAATGCGATGATTGTCAGCCTGCTGTACAAGGCGACCCCCGAAGAAGTCAAAATGCTGATGATAGACCCAAAGCTGCTGGAGCTTTCAGCCTATTCCGGTATCCCCCATCTGATATCTCCGGTGATAACCAGCCCGAAAGAGGCTTCTGAAGCCCTTAAAAAAATGGTTTACGAGATGGAAAGGCGGTACAAGCTGCTTGCCGAAAAGGGTGCGCGGAGCATAGATGCCTACAACCGGCAGGCCGTTGCGGACGAAAGACTTCCCTACATTGTGGTTTTCATAGATGAACTGGCCGATTTGATGTTTACGGCACCGTCCGATGTCGAGAGTTCCATAACCCGGCTTGCCCAGATGGCAAGGGCGTCGGGCATACATCTGATCCTTGCAACGCAGCGGCCCTCCGTTGATGTGATTACAGGGTTGATCAAGGCAAATTTCCCGGCGAGGATATCATTCCAGGTAACGTCGAGAATAGATTCGAGGACCATCCTTGACAGTCAGGGCGCCGAACAGTTGCTGGGCATGGGAGACATGCTCTTTATGGTGCCGGGCATCAAGATTGTGAGGATTCACGGCGCCTATGTCAGCGAAACCGAAATCAAAGCCATAACGGAATTTGTCAGGTCCCAGGGAACACCCGACTATACGTCTTTTGAAAATATTATTGTTGCGGATTTGCAGGGAAAGGGAACTGATGCAGAAGGCGAAAGGGACGAGATGTATCAGAAGGTGCTTGATTTTGCCGAGGCTGCAGGCGAAGTCTCCATATCATCTATACAGCGGAGGTTTAAAATAGGCTATAACAGGGCCGCAAGCATGATGGAGCTTTTGGAAGATGACGGCCTTGTCGGGCCTCCGAAAGGCGCTGGGAAACCGAGAGACTTTTTGGGGAGGAGATGATAAGTGAAACAGGTTAAAGGTGAAAGGTCAAAGGTAAAAGGTAAAGGACTTAAGACAAAAAACGAAAAGCTGACGGAAAATGCAAGGCCGAAGGGTTTTGCCTTTTACCTTTTACCTTTAACCTTTTACCTGGTTTTTACACTTTTACCTTTTACCTTTAACCTTTTACCTTCTGTTTGTTTTGCCGACGGCGAGGTTGCAAGGATTCAAAAGGCTTACGAGAATATAAAAGACGTCAGGGGGGATTTTGTCCAGAAAGGTTATATCAGGGATTTAAAAAGAACGGACACTTACAGCGGCCAGTTTTTCATAAAGCCGCCTAAAATAAAATGGGAATTCAGGGGCGACAAGCCCCAGGTGGTTTATGTAAACGGAGAAGATTTGCTGATTTATCAAAAAAAGGAAAAGCAGGTCTTCAGGACAAAATTCGACAGGGCCACCTATGGCCAGGCCCCAATTGCGCTGCTGGGAGGATTCGGTGATATAAATAAAGAATTTGATGCCTCCATGAAGAAGGGCAGGTTGATACTTAAGCCCAAAAAGAGGATGGGCTCTGTTACCGAGATAGAAATCACTTTGTCCGATGGTGTATTCCCCATTGAGCAGCTTACCGTTCTGGACACGGCCTCCAATAGAATTGATATTACTCTTAAAAATGTCAGAGTCAACACCGGGCTCGGCGAAAAAATCTTTGAGTTCACGCCTCCTGAGGGCGTCACTGTTATTCAGCAGTAAGGTCCCGGCCCGCTCTCGTTACTTTATTACTTGCTGCTTTATTACTTGTTTCCCGGCGGGCACAAGTCGCAAAAAAAGAGGTTGTAGGAGAATTTTCTACAATGATACGTGAAAGTTCCTACAACACTTTCAGAAATTCACTGATTCCCTTTAATGATTCTTCTTCAGTAAACTAACAATATGTGAACAGTTTGCTGACAATGGAACTATCCATTCAAATCAGAAACAAATGCCGAAGACTGCGAGACATACAAAAGAAGACGATATGCTTCCTGTCGAAAGAAAGAAGGGTGCACCAAATTCCATGAGTTGTTCCATCGATTCAGACTTTAAAAGTGAAAAAGATAACTTGGAAGCCGCGCGTAATCGCCAGGTCCCTTTTGAAGTATTGTTGCAGATTATGACAGCGTATTCGAACTTTCTGTCTGACGGCACAATTAAACCCCGGAGAACGGAGTAGGTAAAAAGAAGCAAGGCTTACATTGTAACCTGGGAATCAGAGCAAATCAGAGCACGGCGGCCTCAGACTATTCAGTGCAGTCCACGAAATGCTGTCCACTATATTCGACATTTGACTAAAGCTGATCCCCAGTCTCTTCAGGCACGCGGCAAGCGAGCCGGTGTTTTGGCGTTCCAGCGCCCCGCTCACCCAGAAATGTGACAGGATAAAGTCTGCAAGGTATACAATGTTTGTCAACTCGGGATCAATAATCGCTTTTTCCGGCTGATGGTGGTATTGAATCGCTTCAGTCAGGTTCTGGGGAATCGACCACAGACGTGCAAGCCTGACGCCGGCTTCCGTATGCCCAATGCCGAGGATCTCGATCTCCGCCTGTTCCAGGTCAATAATCTCTTCCTGGGTCCGGCGGTAAAAAAGAGGCACGTTCCCCGTAACAAAACGATCGAGAACAACCTTCCCGATATCATGCATAAGTCCGGCTGTGTAAGCAACAGCCGGGGTAGCCAGGCCGGTGATCCGTGCCAGTTTTTCCGCAACAAGAGCGGTTCCGACCGTGTGATGGTACAGACTTCCCTTGCACAGGGAATAACCGCGTCCCGATTCGGCAAATAATACCTCCATGAAGGACGACATTACCAGGAGAAGGAACATTCTCTCACCGAGAATCACGAGGCCATGGTCCACAGAATCTATATGGCTGTCACAGCCGATGAAGGCCGAATTGCACAACCGCAGCACTTTCGCTGCAATGATCTGGTCCTGACGCACTTCCGCAGCCACATCCTGCAGGCTATAGCGGTTATTTCCTATCATCCTGACTATTTTGATCGCGACTTGCGGAATTGGTTGCACGCGCGCTATGGCCAGATTAATTTCTTCTGCAGTCGGCTTCTCGACCTGTCCTTTGAGGATGGGAGGATACAGGATGAAGGGCTTGATAGTGCATTCCCACGTATTCAGGTCCAGGCTGAGGCGCATGTTGTAAAGGCCTCCTGTTTCGGATTGCCTTATCCGGATTGATTCACGGTTAAGAATATCCATAACGACATCGGCTGTCTGCCCTCCGAGATCGAGGTCTAGATTATGTTCAAGGGCTTTGCCGAGCAAAGCCCCGCCGGCAACAAAGGCCTCCATCCTCTTTTTTTGGGCACCCGCCTTGCAGAGAGTATCGAGGAATAAAGGCAGGCCCGTTGATGCATAACTCTCGGGCTGCCAGGGATTGCCGGAGCCGATAGGTTCGGGAAGGGGAACGTGAAACAATCCGCCGACACGTGCAGTGCGATCAACCACCGCTACGCCTACGCAGGAGGCGAGCAAGGCCACAAGAATTACATCCTGCGGTCCCCTGACGGACAAACTTCCAGTGCCTACATATTCAGTGTAAGGCATCTTATTATGTGCTTTTCCTCCTTGCAGCTTAATTATAGAATGAAATTAATGCGTATTCAAGGCGGTTGTCGATTTATGTTATATTGAAATATATGAAACCCGGAATTCGTCTGTAATGATCCGCTCCTGGTGATGATGATGCGCGAAAAGAAAATAGCTGTAACTATCGGAGACCCCGCCGGTATAGGACCGGAGGTCGCTCTGAAGGCGATCCTGTCGAATGATGTTGCAGGATTATGCCGGCCTGTGATTATCGGGGACAGGGTCGTTGTCGAAGAGGTCGTGAAAAGGTTTGAGCTTCCTGTCAGCCCCGGACATATTGAACTGGTGAATATCGGTGAAATTGCCGACAAAGGGTTTGAAAAAGGGCGGCCCACAGCTGCCGGGGGCAGGGCGTCCGTAGCTTATATAAGAAGGGCGGTGGAGCTTGCCCTGAACAAAAGTGTCGATGCTGTTGTTACAGCTCCGATATCCAAGGAATCCCTGAAGATTGCGGGATTCAACTGGCCGGGACATACCGAGATGCTTGCGGAGTTCACCTGTACGAAAGAATTTGCAATGGTGTTTTACAGTGATAAGCTCAGGCTGATTCTTGTCACTATTCACACTGCGCTGGCGAACGTGCCCGCAATGATTACAAGAGACAGGGTTTTCAAGACTGTCATACTTGCGCAGAAGGCATGCGCTGTCCTGGGTATTGAAAGACCCCGGATTGCTGTCGCAGGGTTGAACCCGCATGCGGGGGAATCGGGCATTTTCGGCACTGAAGAAAGAGATGCAATTGCGCCCGCTGTTGAAGACGCCCGGCAATGCGGCGTTCCTGTGTCAGGGCCTTACCCGCCGGACGTTATTTTTCACAGGGCTTACAAGGGTGAATTTGATCTGATTGTCTGTATGTATCATGACCAGGGACTTATTCCCCTTAAGATGATAGCGTTTGACAAAGGCGTAAATTTTACGGTGGGATTGCCGATAATAAGGACGTCTCCCGACCACGGCACTGCGTATGATATTGCATGGAAAGGTGTGGCCAATCCTTCGAGCATGATAGAGGCCATAAGACTTTCGGTGAGAATGAGGAGGTAAGGGCAGGGTGCTTTTTGAACCATTTCCGTTTTCAGGGTATCACCTGAAGAACCGTCTGGTCCGTTCCGCCACCTATGAAAAGAGGGCCGACGACGACGGTTTTGTCACAGCTGAGTTAGTAGAATTCTATGAAGGGCTTGCAAAAGGCGGCGTGGGGCTGATCATAAGCGGAAATGTCCTGGTCCACACCTCGGGGAGGTCTGTGCCGCAGCAGATGTGCATCCACAATGATTTCTACATAGATAAGCTTAGGCGCCTTGCCGATGCAGTGCATGATCTCGGCGGCAAAATCGTTATACAGCTTGTTCATGGGGGACGCCAGTCTTTCCCGGCGCTGCTCGGCGGAAAGCAGCCGTTTGCGCCTTCGGTTGTCCATGATCCGTCGACGAAGATAACGCCTCGCTCAATGGATGACCGGGAGATTTGGGAAATAATCGAAGCTTTCGGTGACGCTGCGCGCAGGTCCATGTATGCCGGATTTGACGGCGTTCAGTTGCATGGCGCCCACGGGTATCTCATCAGCGAATTTCTTTCACCGCATACCAACAGAAGGGATGATTACTGGGGAGGCGATGAAGAGCGAAGATTTCATTTTGTCGAGGAAGTTTACAGGACCATGCGCGGCGAAGTGGACAGGAATTACCCGATCCTGATAAAGATGAATGCCGATGATTTTATAGAGGGAGGGCTGTCCCCGGAGGAGAGTTCCAGGATAGCGAAACGGCTTGAAGATGCGGGCGTATGCGCTTTCGAGATCAGCGGGGGCATGTATGAGTCAGGGGGCAAGACCATCCGGCCCAACATTGACAGTCCCGGGCAGGAGGCCTATTTCAGGCCCCTTGCCGGACTCTTTAAAGAGCGCCTGAAGGTGCCGGTAATGCTGGTAGGAGGAATGCGCTCCAGAGAGGTAATGGAAGACATACTCCGTAAAGGCGATGCCGATCTTATTTCCATGTCGAGACCGCTGATAAGAGAGCCTGACCTGCCGGTCAAAATGAGAGACGGCAAGGAAAAAGCCGACTGTATTTCCTGCAACGGCTGCATGAGATTTAACAAGCTCGATGTGGTGCGGTGCACGGAATTGAAGCAATAAGGAAGGGGCCGCCTGGCTTGTCATTGCCCCAACGGAGAAATTCCCTCAGGATTCCTTTATCGAGTATCCTGAAATTTGGAGTCAGGGAAGCGACAAAGAGTGGTTCAAGTATGCACTTGCCTAATATATTAATGGATATGTTAGAATTTTTCATGGTGAATAACCTATTCTACTTGGGTTCGTGATGAATGGCGATTTCTTTGATATTTTGGTGCACCTGCTGGTAGCAATGATTGCAGGAGGGCTGATAGGGCTCGAACGGAGCTATAACGGTCATGCCGCGGGGTTTCGCACCCACACTCTCGTGTGCATGGCATCTGCCCTGCTTATGCATGTTACGATTCATCAGGGACAATGGTTTTATGCCTCCGCGCCTGATACCGTACGGGTTGATCCGACACGTATGGCCCAGGGCATAATGACAGGTATCGGTTTTCTCGGTGCCGGAGTTATCATGAAGGAAGGACTTTCCATACGCGGCCTCACAACGGCGGCATCTATATGGATCACCGCTGCAATAGGGATTCTGGCCGGCGTCGGTTTTTATGCCGCGGTAAGTATTCAAACAACTCTTACCCTTGGGACCCTGACCATTTTCAGATTGATCGAATCAAAAATACCAGCCCTTATCTACGCTCATCATTCATTGCGTTTCTGCCGGGAAGGGGCCATGTCCGAAAAGGATTTGCGGGATCTTGTTACCAGTCACGGGGTCAGAATCTCGAAGCTGAGTTATTCTCTTGCAGAAGGAGGAAAGTGCTTCGAATATGACATGATGATTCAGACCCGAAGCAGGGAAAACATGTTGCGCCTCTCGGAAACATTGTCCAAGCTTAATGCGGTGATCGAATTCCGGATATCCCTGACAGGAGACTGAGTTCTGCTTCGGCTTGTTCCAAAGAGCTCCCGGACTTTTACACGCCCCACCGAGAAAAGGTCATTCAGTGAAGCCGCGCTATCCCGGTTGCCCTGGCCGTTTAGCGGAGGTTCGATGCCGGGGAATTGCCATATTCATTTTCAATGGCGTCTATGCCTTCTATCATCAGCCTGGTAAACTTTTTAAATTCACTGTATAAGGATTCAGCAGTATTCTTATCCCCGGCATTAACCGCGTTAACAATATCTTTTGCCGACGTATGGATTCTCTCATGCGGCAATGCCAGGGCCTTGAATGTTGCAAGATGTCCGAAGAGTTCTGTTCCCTCAGTATCATACCACATGCCGAATCTGCAGTTATGACTATCATGAAGTTTGGCAGAAGTCCACTGTTTATTGCCCTTAATGACATCATCAATATTGTCGAGAAAGGCTTTATGATCCGATCTGGCAATTTCGAGCATAACCATTCCACTTCCGCTCGTTTTAAAGCCCGAGCTTGCTTTGCGCAAATTATCAACTTCACCGATTATGTTGTTGGCGCCTTTAAGGACACGCCGCGATATATCATCTGTTTCTTTTGAAATGCTTAACGTTGTCTCAATATTTTCTGCAACTTCCCTTGCTGTGGCAGATTGCTCTTCAACAGCCGTCGCAATCTGTGATATTTGATCCCCGGCCCTGCGAACCGAGTCATTGATTTTAGCGAGAGCTTCACCGACCTCTTTTATATATTCATTGGCTCTTGTCACTTCTTCAGTTGTGGTATTCATTGATTTCGTAGTCAGTTCAGATTCGTGCTGGACAGCGGTTATTTTTTCATTGATTTCAGAAGTCGCTTTTTTCGTCTTCTCAGCCAGCTTCCTCACTTCGTCGGCAACCACCGCAAACCCCCTGCCCTGTTCCCCGGCTCTTGCCGCTTCTATCGCTGCATTTAAAGCCAAAAGATTCGTCTGGTCGGCAATGTCTGTAATTACAACGACAATCCCGCCAATTTCCTCCACACTTTTATTTAACTTTTCAATCATGGCAGACAGGTCAATTGTTGAAGTAAAAACCTTATTAACAGAGTCAACTGCACCATCAGATATTTGTTTCCCATTATCGGCCGTTTTCATAGCGTCATTAGATACATCCAAAGCGAACGATGCCGATTTTGATATATCGGTGACAGTTTGACTCATCTCTTCTGCCGCAGTGGCTATCTGATGCGCCTGGGTGTATTGCGTTTTTGCTCCCTCCGACATTACTTTCGCATCGTCTCTCAGAGCGCCCACATTTTTAACAACATTACTTGCAGATGATAAAGTATTATTGATCATCATGCCGTAAGAATTCAGCAACATATTTATCTCATGAACAAGACCACCGATCTCGTCAGTGCTTTTTTCTTCAAGTCTTTTTGTCAGGTCGCCACCCCCCTCCGCTATCATCCTCAATGCTTTTTTAAATTCATTCATTGGCTTTGTCACAAAACCGCGACCCACAATAAAAGTCATCAGTGTGACTAAAGCAGAAACAACAACAATCATTCCGCCCAGTATCATAAGCATCTTATGAACTACTGCCGCTATATCATCAGTGTAAGAGCCGCCTCCTATGACCCACCCCCAGGGCTTGTACCCTTTGACATAAGAAACTTTCCGTTGCGGCTCCATTTCTCCCGGCTTTGGCCACAAATATGAAATGACTCCTTCTCCTCTATTCTTCACTATATTTACCATGTCAACAAACAACGCCCTGCCGTTAGGGTCTTTCATGTCAGAGATATCTTTCCCGTTCAGCTCAGGATTAATAGGGTGCATGATCATTTTAGGACCCATATCGTTAACCCAAATATAGTCTTTCCCGTCTTTCCCAAAGCGGAAATTTTTAAGCCTGTTTGCAGCTCTCTGCTGCCCCTCTTCGAGGGTAAATTCCCCGCTTGCAACACGCTTATCATATTCAACTACCATGTTATATGCAATATTAACAACGCCTGAAAGCATCGTCTCCTTCTCTTCCATTCCATGATCTTTTATAACGGGCAGGATAAAGAAAATAACTCCCATGATAATAAGCCCGATTGCTGTTATAGGCATGAGAGAGGTTTTCCAGAACACCGGCCAATTTCTGAACTTCAATAAGTCTGTTTTTTTCATTTGTTTGCCCCCTCAGTGTCTGAATTAAACATAATGCCTCAATTTAACCGTTTTGACTGCCTAATAAACGACAAAAGTTACATAGTAAGAATCACATTTGAAATCAACAGAATTATAGCAGATGGCGCTGCGTTTATTTCAAGCTGCACTCTTTTAAAACTCAGCAATTGTGAGGCTGAGGCCACGGCTTTCCGGGAATAACAAATAAACGAAAAGGCCACCCCTTCGGGTTCGAGGTTAAGACTTCTCGGACAAGTCCAGCATCATGACAAGGGCGTTTTCCCGGGGATTCAGATAATAGTCTTTTCTTGTGCCGACAATCCTGAAGTTGAGTTTCTCATACATTTTATTGGCAGCGATATTCGATGCCCGCACCTCCAGATAAAGAAAGCGGCAGCCGTTTTCCCGGAGGTCGTTCCTCACGTTATTGAAGAGCATAGTTGCAATGCCCTGCCTGCGGTAAGCGGAGTCTACCGTCAAATTCAACAAATGGGCCTCATCGGAGACCTGCTTGATGCAAATATATGCAATAATCTTATCTTTAAGTTCGGCAATCCTTGTGATCGAGTGGCGGCTGTAGACCTCGCTGAGAAAGGATGTTTCCGACCACGGCATAGTATATGAGGCCTTTTCTATAACGGTTATGGCCTGGACATCGTCCGGAGACATCTCTCTGACCACAATAGCATTCATAAAACCCCCGTCGTAAGTAGCCAGTAGTAAGTAGTAAAGGGAGAAAAAGATTATATGGTTTGGGTTTTTCCCTTGGCTACTTGCTACTTACGACTGTTTTTTATCTCCGCCTCTGACTTTCTGATGTAACGCGGTACGAGCCTCACCGGATCATCAAAGAAGTTGTTCCGGGCTTTCGTCATGCACAGATAAGCGACGTTTGCAGGTGAGGGGACCATGTCCTGAGGCGCTGCGAAAAAGGCTTTTTCTCCAAGTGAAGCCTGGATCCGGTCTTTGTAAAGGAGAGATCCTTCTCCCAGAAAAATGACGGATTCCCCCATGGCGGAAAGAAGAGCGTCAATTTTTATCGTCTGCTCTTCGATGACTTTTGTGAAACCATTCTCCGACCATCGAAATACTCCGGCATACACTTCTTTTTTTCGTGCATCGAGCAAGGGACATACAAGGTACTGAGAAAAGGGGACATTCCATGCGAATGCTTCGAGCGTCGAAACGGAAACGACCCTCTTTCCGGTTGCATAACTCAGGCCTTTCACCGTGCTCAGGCCCACCCTGAGCCCGGTGAATGATCCGGGCCCCGAGGCAATACCGAACACATCTATGGCATCTATTGTAAGGCCCGCGGTCCCGAGTGCGGCATCTATCCCGGCCATTATCCTTCCCGAATGGGTCGATTTTACATTCATTCGCGACTCGGCAATGAGAGTATCATCCTCCATTACCGCGATGCCCCCGAGCATGGTGGATGTTTCAATGGCAAGCAGTCTCATATGTGTCGGAATTCCTTTCTGAACTGTTTAAAAAATATTATACTACCAATTATGCAGACTATCGCAAAAGATTTTAATGAGGTGATAGTGCCGGCTTTTTCGGCTGTAAAACCGATAATTGAATTGCCCAGTGGCGCGAACCCGAGAAAAACCAGTATGTAAAGGCTCATGACCCGTCCCCGCAGTGTGTCCGGGACCCTGTTTTGGATGTAACTGTTACAGGTCGCAAGGTAACTGACAATGCCCCACCCCGCCGCAAAAACAAATAGCAGTGACGTGTAAAAATTTCCGGAAAAGGAGAGGGCGAGGACGGAAGTTGAGAAAATAAGCGCTGAAAAGGGAATAAAGATATCCTCTCTTTCGACTTTTCCTTTGAAGGCGATCATTAAAGCACCGAGCAGCGATCCGGCCCCTGCCGAGGCAACGAGAAAACTCAGCCCCTTTGCCCCCACATTAAATATCTCGCCTGCAAGCACCGGCAGAAGCGTATAGAAAGGAATGCCGAACAAACTGAAAACGGAGATCAGCATAATGATACAAAAAACCGCTTTGTCCCTGACTATGAATTGCCAGCCTCCGGCTATTTCATCAAAGAAATTACCTCTGTGCACGCTCATGGTCCCGCGTGCCTTTATCAGCGATAAGGCGAAGATGACCGCGATAAAGCTTGCGGCATTCAGGTAAAAACAGGCCGGGATGCCGAGGATCGATATGACGAGTCCTGCAATCACGGGGCCGATGATCCTCGCACCGTTGAACGCTGCCGAATTGAGCGCTATGGCATTAGTGATGGAACTCTTATCTACGACCTCGGCCAGAAAGGCCTGGCGGGCCGGGACGTCGAAGGCATTGACTGTCCCCAGAAAGGCGGCCAACACTCCGACATGCGCTACGGTGACGGCTTTTGTTTCTGTCAGTATGCCGAGCACGACCGCGGGTATTGCGGACAGGGCCTGCGTAAGAATGAGTATATTCCTTTTCGGATAACGGTCGGCGACCATGCCTCCGACGAGCGTAAAAAGGAGAATGGGCAATGACGCTACAGAAGCTATAATGCCGAGATAAAGAGGAGATTTAGTCAGGGAATAGACGAGCCAGCTCTGGGCAACTGACTGCATCCATGTGCCTGAGAGAGATATGAGCTGTCCAAACCAGAATAGCCTGAAATCCCGTACGTATAATGCCGAAAAGCGCTGATTGACCTGCATGTTATATAAGTATAATAACTTATTCAACTATTATTGAAGGCAGAGAATATAAGGAAGGCAGGAGAAGGGGAGCACCCTGTACTCTGCGTTTCAATTTATCTGCTGCTCTAAACAGTATAATTCTGTTCATACGAAACTTTAGTGCCGGAAGACCGCTTGGTGGGGGGATAATCCAGGTGAAACGCTGCCGTACAGGATACTCCCCTTCTCCTGCTATTAATTTAATGATAAATCGGAGCGGCAGGGGCAGGGTGTTTATCGGCACGATAGCACGGGTGTACTGGAGCGGGGGCGAGCACCGGTCCGCAAGAAATCTTTGATTTTTTGCGGACGCGAACGGGGTGAGTGAGCCGAGCCCCAACCTGGAATGTGCACAAATAGAGCAATTTCAAGAAACATTTTGTTGGTAAGGTAAGCAGTTTTAGCGGGCCGAGAAACAGCCTGCCCCTGCCGCTCCCTTCCATCTTGTTGACCTCTATTCACTTAGGAGGTATAATAAATAAAAATCATTTTCATTTGTTGAGGAGTGTATGCACATACTGAAAGGCGATATGGGCGATTCGTTTGCGCTGACATTAAAAGAGTTGAGCCTGAAGGTCACACCCAAACGGCTTGCGATCCTCAATATCCTGGACGAGGAACCTGTGTACGTAAGCCCGGAGGAGATATGGGAGAAAATGAAAGAGAGGTTTGCAAGAATAGGACTCCCCACGGTTTACCGCAACCTTGAAGAACTTTCAATGGGCGGTGTCATTACAAAGGTCATCCATCCGAACAGGCAGTTGTATTACTATTTCTGCCGCAACAGGCGTCACCATCACCATTTTATATGCGTTTCCTGCCGCAAAGTGGAGGACCTCGACATGTGCGGGATAAAGGGCATGGAGAAAAGCATAGAGAAAACAGTAAGGGGAAAGGTCCTTTCTCATCTTGTTCAAATCAATGGATTGTGCAATCGGTGCACCGAAATAAAAACAGGAAAAGGGACCATATGAGAAGATTATTGCCGGCCCCAGTACTTCAATTCATAAATACGGTTGCATTCGGGCGCCGCTCTGCCCCAAAAGTCTTCGACTTTCGGGGACCCCGAAGAGTTGGTAAACTCTTTGGGGTAGAACGGGTACGCCTCAGTCGTGCGCCTCGCCGGCGCGGCGCATCGACTCTCTCGGTGCGACACCGTATTTGTGAACTGAAGTACTTAATCGTGATTTTTTCAATCATTATTGCAGTCTGCCAGGTTTCCTGTGGGCGAAGAGCGGAAAACGCCCCGCATTCCGGGAAATTACAGGTTGTTTCCAGCCTGTTCCCTCTTTATGATTTTGCAAAAAACGTAGGCGGCGACAGGGCGGATGTCTCGCTGCTCCTGCCACCGGGTGTCGAACCCCACAGCTTTGAACCCAGGCCTGAGGATATTATCAAACTTGGCAAGGCTGATATATTCATTTACACGAACAACTATATGGAACCCTGGATTAACGACATTCTTAAAGGTATTAATAATCCGGGCCTTGTGATCGTGAATTCAAGCAAAGATATTGAGTTGCTCAAGGAAGAGGATGAAGAGGAGGCACAAGAACACGGCGGCAGGGACCCTCATGTTTGGCTCGATCTCACAAACGCAGCGAAAATGGTGGATGCTATATGTGATGGGTTTGTAAAGAAAGACCCGGTACACAAGGAGTTTTACCGGCAGAACGCAGAATCGTACAAGGCAAAACTGCTTGCGCTCGATAAGAAATTCAGTGAATCGCTTGCCGGCTGCAAGAAAAAGATATTCATGAGCGGCGGTCATTATTCTTTCGGCTATCTTGCAAAAAGGTATAATCTTCGCTATCTGCCGGCATATTACGGCTTTTCGCCTGATGCCGAGCCCAATCCCAAAGACCTCATTAAGCTGAGCAAGGAACTGACGAGGAACGGTCTGCATTATATATTTTATGAAGAGCTTGTCAACCCTGGTGTGGCCAGGACCATCGCAGGAGAGACAGGTGCAAAACTCCTGTTGCTGCATGGGGCACACAACATCTCCCGGGACGAACTTGACAGGAACATAACTTTTTTATCAATTATGGAGCACAATCTTGAAAATCTGAAAGAAGGCCTCGAATGCCGGTAAACATACTCTCTGTCCGTGATCTGAGCATATCCTATAATTCGATAGAAGCGCTCAGCAGTTTGTTCTTTGATATCGAGCGGGGAGATTATGTCGGTCTCGTGGGGCCGAACGGATCGGGCAAGTCAACGCTGGTAAAATCGATACTTGGACTTGTAAGACCTTTAAAAGGAACGATTACGCTTTTCGGACATCCCATTGATGAATTCCGGCACTGGAACAGGGTCGGTTACCTTCCTCAGAAGATGCATGCCTTCAATCCTCATTTCCCGTCCACTGTAAGGGAAATAGTCACAATGGGTCTCATCTCCAGGAAGAAATTCCCGAGGCGGATTGCCAAATCCGATGAAGCGGCGATCACACAAATGCTGGAACTGCTCAATATAACCGACATTGCAGGCAAACTAATAGGCGAGCTTTCGGGGGGGCAGCTTCAAAGGGTGTTTATAGCAAGGGCATTGATCAATGAACCCGAGCTCATCATTCTTGACGAGCCGACTACCGCTCTCGATCCGGAAACGAGGGAGAACTTTTTTTCTCTCATGCGGGACCTTAACCGCGAGCGGGATACGACTATTATTCTTGTTACTCACGATGTCGGGACTATCGGGGCATATGCGTCCAAACTCCTGTACCTGGACAAAAAGGTCATTTTCTACGGCAGCTTCGACGAGTTCTGTTTCTCGGATACCATGTCGAAATTTTTCGGCAGTTCATCACAGCATATTATTTGCCATAAACATTAAAACAGGTAAAGGCACGGGCAAAGGTATAGAAAAAGGGGGGAGTGTGGATATTGGTGAGATGCTCAGCTATGCGTTTATTCAGAGGGCATTGATTGCCGGGTCTTTCATTTCAGTGCTCTGCGCCACTCTGGGAGTGCTGCTCGTCCTGAGAAGGTTTTCACTTATTGGAGACGGTCTGGCCCATGTGACGTTCGGGAGCGTCGCGCTCGGCCTGGTCCTGAAGGTAAACCCTCTCTATGCGTCGATTCCAGTGGTCGTGGCAAGCTCGCTGGGGATCCTGAAACTGACCCAAAGAGCCCGTATATACGGTGATGCAGCGATCGGCATTGTATCGTCACTCGGCATTGCCGGTGGTGTGCTGCTGGCCAGCGTTGCCGGCGGATTCAATGTAGATCTTTTCAGTTATCTTTTCGGCAATATTTTGTCGATCAGCACCGGAGACGTGGTTACCGCAATTTCGGTGTCCCTGATTGTTCTGCTGACAATCTATTTCTATTACCACGAGATATTTTCTCTTACCTTTGATGAAGAGTTCGCAAAGGCATCGGGAATAAATGCGGAGCGGATAAGCGCTCTCATAGTAATGCTGACTGCTCTGACTGTAGTCCTGACCATGAAAATTGTGGGCATTATGCTGACTTCGGCTCTTCTCATACTGCCGGCCGTCACCGCATTCCAGGTCGCCAGGGGATTCAGGAACGCCATAATCATTGCATCCGCTGTCTCGCTGTTGTCCGTTTTATCCGGAATCGTGCTGTCCTTTTTTTTAAACCTCCCCACAGGAGCATCTATCGTGATAATAAATTTTCTTTTCTTCATATTCATGTTTACCTGCAAGAACATCCGCGCGCGAATGGCCCGATAAGGGGCGCGTTGTATGTCCGGCGTTCAGCGTCAAGCGTAATAACAAGCATGCGGGGAACCGGGCATGCCTGCGAACTGATTGAAAAAACGCTTGCAATCGTTTTTTTTTAATGTTATGTTTTGTAGTAGAACTAGCCGGTAGCTTATGGAAAAGGAGGTGATAGAATGAAAAAGACAATACTTTTGGCAATGGTGACAGTCCTTATCGCTTTTGGGTGCGCTTCCAGGGATTACGTAAAACAGCAGATTGATCCTCTTGTCGACAGGATCAGCAAGCTTGAGCAACGAGTGACTGCTTTGGAACAGAAAGTGGACGCTCTTGGAAAAATGGGTGCCGACATAAGCGCAGCAAAAAAGGATGCAGCCGATGCCAAGGCAATGGCAGAGGATGCAATGAGGATGTCCAAGCAGAATGCTGACAGGGCTGAGGCTGCAGCTCAGAGAGCAGAGGCAGCCGCAGATAAGTGCGAAAAAGCAGCAGGCAAGGCGGAAAAGGCTTTTGAATTGCGGCAAAAGAAATAGTTTTCTATGCTACGACCGATCCTCCCGCAGGGCGTTCTCCTCAAGGGCGACCCCTGCGGGAAGATTGTCTTCAGAAGCGTCCGGCGAAATATCGACTGGTACACCGCTCATGTCTCTGAGCGCACGGAAGAACTTGCCGGAATCGATCTTGTCGAGAAGGTGTTTTTTTGCCAGCAGGTCAATTGCTGTTTTGTAGTAGGTCTCGGGCTTTATCGTGTCATCCTTGTGCACTTCCATATAAACCTTGCCTTGCTTTAAGCATGTCTTTATCGGCTGACGTACAATTGTGACCTGCGTTCCAGTTTTTACCATCTTAAAAAGTTTCGGGATATCCTCGGGATAAAGCCTGAGACACCCGTGACTGGCTTTTCTGCCGACGGCAAACGGGCGGTTTGTTCCGTGGATCAGAACAGTCTGCAGGGAAAGCCGCAAGGCATGGGTCCCCATGGGGTTGTCGGGTCCTGCAGGGACAAAAGGCGGAAGTTCAGGGTCTTCCTTTCTTATTGACGCAGGCACATGCCAGGACGGATTGGCGATCTTCTCCACAATCCTGAATGAACCTACTGGTGTCTCCTTCCCCTGACTGCCGATGCCGATCGGAAAGGACACGATGTGTGACTGCTTTCCCTTAGCAAAGAAATAGTAAAGCCTTAATTCAGAGAGATTGATAACAATGCCTTCATGGACTTTAATATCAGGCAATATCCATGACGTAGGCATAATCACGAAACTGCCGGCTCCGGGAACAAAAGGGTCAAGGCCGGGATTCGCCTCGACAATTTCATTGTACCCGATATCGAATTTGCGGGCCAGTTCTATGAGGGATTCATTGTTGTCAGAGATTATGTAGGTCGCGAGCTTGCCGATTATAGTGGCATCTTTATCATAAACATATTCTCCTGCGCCTGCTGAAGCAGGTATTATGATAATCAGTGCAACTAGTAAGTGCGATATCCCGGTAAACATGATAATATTTCATGATAAAGGACATCGCATTACGATTGCAACTTTTTACGAAACCGTCTGTTTTTGATCTTGTTGCGACTTTTTATCAGACCGTCATAATTGACAAAAAACGCTTTTGTATAGTTTAATATACATTCTTGGGCGGATAGCTCAGCTGGGAGAGCGCAGCCCTTACAAGGCTGATGTCACAGGTTCGATCCCTGTTCCGCCTACCATAATAAACGCGTTGAGCGTTGAAAAAAAGGCGCAGTAGGTATTACCCCGATTGGGGCGGTAGTTCAGCTGGTTAGAACGCCTGCCTGTCACGCAGGAGGTCGCGGGTTCGAGCCCCGTCCGCCCCGCCAGCATTTTGCTTTATTTATCAATCTATTTGTCTTCATTGACAGCCTCATTTTTACTGCACATTTAACCACTCTTTAGGAGTATTGGAAACCTCTGCTGATTTGTTGTAAATCCTTTGCATCAAAGAGCCGCCGCCGAAAACATATCCCGTCTGTTTGGAACCGTAAGAATAATATTCAGCTTGTTTGATCGGCTCAATTTCAAGATGCTCTTTTCTTTTTCTCGTGCGGCTTACGATGTTTTCGATCTCTATATTTGGGAATCCTGAAACATCGACAGCAAGATCGGCCCGGCTTACAATATCGCTGCTGATTTCCGCCCACTCAACGATCCATTCTTTTATAAATACGTAGGCATGCTTGCAAGAAAATCTCCGGAGAAACTGACTTCTGAATTCGACAAATATTTCAGGGAATGCGTTATGCGTGACTTTTAGAGCGAGCTTTAAAGTAAAATCGCTATTTTGCAGGACATAAGTATATGGATTTGCCCCTGCAGCCCTCATGAGAAAATCTATTCCCTCAAAATTAATTAAACTGCCGGATGACTTGAAAATGGAAGCTCTTGCACTTTCCTTCGCTTCATTCAGAGTCTTTCAATCATTCTCAGAGATAATAAATTATCTCAAAGAGAATCCAATAAAAAGCGTATCGATAAGGTTAGAATAAGTAAACTAAAAACAATACGCCGCTTTTCGTCACACTTCATAGAAAAGTATTGCTAAATATAATTCATAGTGTTATAGTTTATAGTATAAAGATGGATGCGCGGATTTATAAAACAAAGTGGTTTATACGTTATTGCCGCCGAGAACGGATTGCGGATAACAGCTTATGCGAAGCCATTAAACGTGCAGAACGTGGAATAGTAGATGCCGACTTAGGCAGCGGTATAATCAAACAAAGAATTCCGAGATCTGGACAAGGGCGTTCAGGTGGATACCGGGTATTAATTGCATACCGCACTGCTGATCTGGCAGTATTCCTTTATGGGTTTGCAAAAAACGAGAGTGAGAACATCAAAGACGATGAGTTGACAACACTGAAGGAAATTGCGGCAGGATGGCTCGAGGCTGATGGAAAGCTCTTTGGCCGCGCAATAAAAGAGAAGTATTTGCAGGAGGTAAACTGTGATGACCAAAAATAAAACCCCTAATCGACTGGCAAAGGCAATGCTTGAGACAGCCAAGGATATGCGACAGGCAGGCTTTCTTAATAAAGCAGCTTATGAGAAAATTACTATGCGTCATATTGGCCTCAAGAAGAAGGCCGAAGCAAAACCGATAAGCGGCAAAGATATTCGTAAGATGCGCGAACGGGCTCACATGAGCCAGGCAGTTTTTGCACACTATCTCAACGTAACAGTTGGGTACGTGTCGCAATTAGAGCGTGATGAAAAGCGTCCAACAGGTGCAGCACTCGTATTGCTGGACGTGATTCGCCGCAAGGGTATTGAGGCTATCCTATAATCGTATATATGCATGCTTGAAGCGCGGTGGTGTGCCGAGAAAATGGTGCAGTAGACGAAAATTGCCAATATTAACTAATTGTAAAATAGGCTAAATAGTATGGTGGGTGCATGGTTCGAGCCCCGTCCGCCCCGCCAGCATTTTGCTTTATTTGTCAATCTATTTGTTGTGTCGCGGAACCATAAATTGTCGCAAACGACAGATTATGGTTCTTTTACATGGTGCGACAAATTATGTTTCCGATCTTTTTCTGAAATTATCTGCAGTAATTGCGATTTTGGTTGTGCGGCGCGCCTTTAGTTATTGTCTATGGTTTTCTCCAAAAGGCTGCCTTAGAGACGCACCCATCAAATTCGATGTCTTCCTGAAAGCTGAAACCCTCGGCATGGCCGATATGTTTTTTGGGCAGCTCCACCTTCTACACGCACATTTTATTATTGATTATATCCGCGGATTACTGGTAGAAATATATAACCTCGGCAGAGGCTTAAATTATGATAGTGGGTCTGAACAGGGAAAAATGGGATGTGTCCCTAATCCCACTATTTTGGACAGCAATGATTACTATAGAAATGTTGGCTAAGCAGATTCCTGATCGGGGGCGCTATGCGAATGGATTGTATCATTAGGCGCGTTTGTCTGTTGCTATGCGGGATCGTGATCCTGTTAACAGGACTCACCGAACCGGCGCCGGCGGAGAACCTGGTGTTGCCGCCGGGCCAGATCAGCGTCGGGCCGGTGTTCCGGCGGAATGGCACGTCAGTGCCGTCAATCACCACAGGCTTTGACGCAAACGCTTATCTTTTTTCTGTCCCGCCGACCCAATCCTTCTTGAATAATGCTCAGGCGGTGGTCGTGAATACCACCGCACCCACACAATACCTGCGTTTCTACACTGCTGGAATCACCAATCCGGTTGGGGGTTTCATTGTCGGATCGAATGAGGTGCGCGGACTGAATGCGGCGCAGATCCGTGATCTGCTGGCGCTGCCTTATCAGCCCGACTCCATCACTATCGTCGGGGTCCCCGCTGGAACCTGCATTCTGGTGGGGACGGCGGCGCCGATCCTTGGCAATTTTACCGCGAACCCCCCGAATATACCGGCACCGGGGCCATGGGGGCACGGAGGCGTGGCGCAGGCTTATCTGATCGGTACGAGCCCAAATCCGGGTTGCCAAAATCCACAATTTTTGCCGGGTGACGACTACGTCAACAGGCAGATCATCGGAGCAAATGCCCTTTGGTATAAGCCGAATGCCGGGGGCGGTAATGCGGGCGCCGTAGCAGGCGCACTTGATCACGCTATCCCGCCCCCGCTGTTCAGCGATATGGATAGCATTTACAATGCTCTTGACCTCCTCAACTATGGTGATCCCACGTCTCTGCGCCTGGCTTTGGCGCAACTCGATGGTGAGATTTATGCCGATGTGCCGTCGGTAGAGATCGCGATGGGGCAGATGTTCCTCCACGTCTTGCGAGACCAGACCCATTTGGCTCGCAGCTTTGTTGGACCCATGCCCGGCGATCGCGGGTTCCGGCCTTGGGTGAGCGGCTTTGGCGGCAGTGGATCATTAAATGGCGATGGCAATACCCATAATCTAAGTTTTGGGGGTGGCGGGATGGCAGCCGGTATGGATTATCGTTTCGGCCCGGCTCTGCAAGCGGGAGTCGCTGCAGGCTATGCGCACAGTGCGTTCAATACGAATGGCATTTCCGGCAGCGGCGGCCTCGATAGTTATGCAGTCGGATCTTATGCCGGCTATGCTGTCGGGGCATTTTACGTCGATGCCGCGCTCGGCTATTCCTATAACAGTGCCGGTGTGAACCGCGTCATCGAATTTCCCGGTGTGACTCGGGTGGGGTCTGCCAATCCGGTAGCCAATGCATTCCTGTCAAGCACAGAGGCCGGCTATCATTTCCCATTAAATGATAGAACAACGGCAACTCCATTCGCTTCGTTCCAAGGGATTGTGGTCCGGCAGAACGGATTCGCTGAGGGCGGCGCTGGCGCGATTAACCTGAATGTCAGCGGTCTCACTGCTGCTTTGGCGCTTAGCACTCTCGGAACGGAGCTCATGTATGACTTGCCGCTTGGTCTCGCGGCCCCGTTATCCTTTTCGGTACGCGCCGGCTGGGCGCATGATTACGCCGCAGTCAACCCCGGCGTCACAGCGAATTTCGAAGGGACGCCGGACTCGAATTTCACGGTTAATAGCGTGCGCTGGCCGCGCGATGCAGGAGAGGTCAACGTCAGCTTCAGTTTGCCGCTGCGAAATGCGAAGATCTCTGTTCAGTACGACGGGACGCTGGCGAGCGGCGTGTCCATTCAGAGCGCGACCGCAGGTCTGCTCATCGCTTTTTGACTGCCCCAAATCCCCTCCTGTACGAATGACAATAAAAATGTAATCGGGGGCATAATGCTTTGACATCGTCAGAAACTTAATAGATTGTGCCGATTTCGTGTCTAATAATCAGATATTTTGTGAACGCTATGCGCCTGCTCTTTTTGTTTATAATATCGGCAAGGGTCATTACCATATGGAACACTGGAACCTGGGCGCAAAAGCGTTGAAAGTTTTAGATCAAGGGTTTTTGACGTGCGAGGATATAGCCAATGGTTCACAATAGAAAGTTTTCTAAACACTGTAAATGGCGCTGGAGGGACGAAGATGCTTGACACTTTAAAGTACTATAAAAAACTGATAGGGGCTGGGCTTCCTGAGCAGCAGGCTGAGGTTCATGTCGAAGCTTTTGCTGCGGCCATTGCCGGTAAAATTGATATTATCAAGTACGAGCAAAGGCTGAGGGAAGCCGGTATACCGGGAAAACATGCAGAAGCTATGGCTAATATAGTTCAGGATATTATGATCAAAATATCATAGAACTGTTCTAACATCCTGTATCTGCGTGTCCCACGAGGTTTTAATTTTTTGGAGTTTGCTGCGCAGCTAGGCCCTGAAAATAAAATAGACCGCTCCCATGAGGCAGACCCCTGCCCAGATATAGTCGAGCTTCACCGGCTGGTTCATATAAACAACTGCAAAGGGCACGAATACAGAAAGTGTTACAACTTCCTGTAAAATCTTCAACTGCGGCAATGTCATCGCTGTATATCCAATACGGTTAGCAGGCACCTGGAACATATATTCCACCGAAGCGATGCCCCAACTCACCAGTGCAGCTATGTACCATGTCCTGTTGCCCAGGTTCTTCAGATGCGCATACCACGCAAAGGTCATGAAGACATTAGAGCACAGGAGGAGGATGGTTGTTTTTAGTAAAACAGGCATATTGTTCACCTCACTGACAATCGAAAATAAATCCTCCACGACAAAATTAAACTCCGCATTTGAAAATAGGGAGCGGCAATCTATTTCTCACGAACAAGGCGGAAGCCTGCACTGTATGCAATCTCGGAGGGTTTGGCGCTGCTGCGTGCGGAACAGCGGGCGAAACGCGCTGAAAGGTTCCAACTGCCGCCCCGGATGACCCGGTTGCTCCCTCTTCCTCTTATGCAGATAGGATTGTCTTTCTCCTGGTTCTGATAGCAATCCGGCGCATAGTCGTCCTCAACCCATTCCCATACATTTCCGCTCATATCGTACAATCCCTGGCCGTTTGGTTTAGCCTTACCTGCGGCATGGGGCCTGCCGCCGGAGTTTGAGCCGAACCACGCATATTCCCCAAGCGCCGTCTCGTTTCCTGTTCCAGCCCATTTCTCTTTTTTGCCTCCGCTTCTGCAGGCGTATTCCCACTCAGCCTCCGTGGGAAGGCGAAACCTGTAGGCACTGTTTTTCTTTTCCAGTGCAGTGATAAAATTCTGCGTGTTCTGCCAACTTATATTTTCCACCGGATAACTCTTTCCTTCTTTGAAGGATGACGGATTTTTTCCCATAAGGCTTACCCATTGTCCCTGCGTTACCTCATACTTGCTCATGTAGAAATCGTTGACGCATACCTCATGTACCGGCTTTTCATCGGCATCTCCATCCCCGTATATGTCTCCCATGCTATAGCACCCGCCGGGAATAAAGACGAACTCCATGCCGGTTGCCGGATCAGTGTACTTCGCAGGAGACTTCGGCAGAGGGATATCATTTTGTGCGGCAGGCGCAGGCACTGATCCGCGGTTGTCCGGGACCTTTGTTTTTCCTGCCCGGGAAAGCATTGCTTCCACAAAAGTGCGCACTTCCTGTCCCTTATAGTAATACACGGCAACGGCGATAAACAGCAGGATCAGAGCGAGCATCACCTTTCTTCCCGGTTTACGTTTCGGTCTGCCCCCGAGCAGAGGAGGCACCACGGCATTGAGAGGCTGCCTGCAATAAGGACAGTAGTTTAAGGGGTTCCTGATGAAATTACCGCAGTTTGGACAATTCATGGATCGCCGGCCCTACACCATATCCACCACTGGCATTCCGCAGTTGGGGCAATTGTTAAAATCGAATTCCACCGATACCCCGCACAGAGAACACCAGATGGTTGCGCTTTGCAGCGTTTGGAGCGCTGTCTCGGAGCCGGGAACAGGCAGAAGCACCTGATGCCCTGGAAAGAATGTCTGGGGAAAGTAATCCATATCCATCCTGCACCAGGGGCAATAGCTTAAATTGTCAACGTAGAAATGATTCCTGTTCGTGCCGCACTCCTTCAGTGTGTCAATGGCATCACGCAGGGCATCAAGCCACTCCCTGGCTGTCGGCCTCCTTGAAGGATCTTTGTGTCCATCTACGAAACACCGGGAGAAAAGGGTCTTGAGGGATAACGGCATTATTTCGTATGAGGGGGCGTAGTCCGGCGGCTGGACATTATTGTCGCCGCAGTAAGGGAAGAATCCCTTGATTATTTTCCCCTCAGTCGAGGGAGTGTTGTCCAGTAGCGGGCCTTTTGCCTGGTACGGATGCGCTCCCATCATGAGGAACTTGAAGATGAGTATGCCGAGGGCGAAACGGTCGGAATAAATTCTATCGTGATCGCTGTCTTTGAAATTTACGGAATGAAGCTCCGGAGGGAGAAACTCGCCGGTCCCCACACGGGTGTAGAAGACCTTTTCGGTGGCGCTGTCTCTGATCTGGAACGAATCGCAGTCTACAAAAGTGATAAGAGTATTAGGTGAAACAAGAATGTTGCTTTCTCTCAAGTCCCCGATGCAGTGGCCTTTTTGATGGACGGCAGTAACCGCGTTTGCTATGTTGTACGCGGCTGTCATCAGGTATTTCCAGGTGAAGGTGCCCCCGAATTCCCTAATCCTGTCGGCCGGATCGTAAAAGGTATGGCTTTCCTTGAAGACTTTTGTGTCGATGAAGGGCATCGTATAGCCTGCGAAGCGCGTACCCGCACGGTCAAAATAAAGCACCTCGATGGGCCATGCAATGGACCGGTATCCTATGATCGCCCAGGTGGGATCCTCGGGAGCGTTCCTGATCATGGCAATGATCTTGTCAGCAAGTTCGTCGGTTATGGATTTGGTGTAATATATTTTTGCGCATACGAAATGATTGCCCTTTAATGAGTATATTCTGCCCTCTCCCCCGCTTTTACGGGTTTTGCTCAGGGTCAGTTCCAGGCCCTCTTTGTTATAAACTTTCAGTTCGGTCATCGCGTTGTCCGTCTAAAACAGCCAATACCAGCGTTTTGTCGTCCTCGGAGTACTCGCTGATCTTGTCGGAGGAAAGGAACTCGCTCAGTTCTTGTTTGCCTTTCTCAAGATCGTCGATTTCCGCTGCATAAGAGAATACAGGATTAAAGAATTTTTCAAAGGGTTCGTATCCGTCTGCCGTCTTTAGAAGCGTCGATCTCTGGCATCCGTCGGTAAAGACCGCCAAATATTCGGCGCCCGAGCATGCCTCAGCACTGGAAATGTTTGCCTGCCAGTCGCTGCAGGTAATGGGTGTTACCTCATTGGCATACTCGGAATCCAATGGCCCGGACAGGAGCACTAATGAACCGTCGATCCGGGCGACCACGGCACCATCCCCGATCTGCGCAGTGTAAATGCGATCTTTGCAGAACAATAAGGTAATAAGGGTTGTCGCCATATCACTCAGCCGGAATCCTTCCCTTAGCGCGGTCTCTTCGAGACTTTCTCTGGCTGCCTGCATCATTTTAATCGGGATTTCCGAAAGATCCAGTTCATCCCCGGAAGTATGCCATAGAATGTTTTTCGCAACGGCCACCGCCGCTTCGACCGATAGCCGGGAACCGAGATCCGACAAGGGAACACTTCCGAGTCCGTCGGCAACGGCTATGACACCGCAATCCTCTGATACAATCTGATAGAGACATGCATCCTGACAAGGAAGCCCTTCCTGAATATGGAGAGAACCGATGACCGTAGCGCCAAAAATATAAGGGGGCACGATTGCCAACGTAGCAGATCAGCTAGGCGGTCTCTACTTCTCCCCAGCCATCGGGGGCGGTAGGATTATCCAGGGGTACGATATCCCCGACCTTCGAGGCGGAAGTCCTCCGGGTGCTTTTGGACAACCAGCTGAACATCTCCCTGAATTTGTCTTTCTTGAGTTTCAGGGGCGGCCTGTTCTGCGGTGTCAGTTCTCTGAGTATCTGCATGTTCGCAGGTTCGACTCCCGCGGCGAAAAACAGGAACTTCTTGCCGCTCTCTCCCTCGTGAATCCTGCTTACAACCGAGTTCCATTTGGGATCACCGGGCTTCATATCGGTCGGCTCTCCGTCGGTGATCATGAATATCCAGGGCCGGTAGTAGTCCACCCCCCTGATCTTATACTCGTTCTTCCGCTGCTCGATAAGATCCATTGCCGTGCTCAGCGCATATCCCATAGGGGTCAGGCCCTCTGCGGTCAACTGCATGTCAGTCATATTTTCCACAGACGAGAAGTCCTGCACAATTTTTACTTCTTCTCCGAAAGTGATAATGGCCAGATCGACCCGTTTCCGGGCCAGATCGTCCTGCAATATGTCTTCCTTGAAGAAGTTCAGACCTTCGTTCAATTGTCTGATTTTATCTCCCTCCATCGAACCGGAAGTGTCCAGCAAGAGCAGGGTAGCGCAATGCGGGTGCTGGGGGTTTGCAATCTCGACTTCATTCAATTGGGACACGGCATACCTCCTACGTTGTTATTACATCAATAGTAAGGACCTACAATAAAGTGAAACATGTTAACCAAATACGGTTAAGAGTGTCAAGCGGGCGGCCCCCGGTAACCCCTTGCCCTGACACCTTTTCCACAAGAGAGTTGACAAATTAATGGACACCTGTTATTATTGATAACAAATATCAATATCAAGATAAATATATGCTTCCGAATGACGTTAAGAACATATTCAGAAATTACATAAGAGAAAAAGGGTTGCGCAATACGAGGCAGAGAGAAGAAATTCTCGACGCATTCTTTTCTGCGGAGAAACATATTACTGTTGAAAAACTGTTTGCCTCGATAAAAGCAAAGAATCCCGGCATAGGCTACGCAACCGTCCACCGGAATCTGACTTTGCTGTGTGAATGCGGCCTTGCCGACGAAATGAAGATCGGCAGGCAGAAAACCAGGTATGAACCTAAATTCGGACAAAAGCATCATGACCATCTGATCTGTTTAAAATGCGGGCGGTTCATCGAGGTCAATGACAATAAAATAGAAAAGCTGCAGGATAAGCTTGCCGAACTGAACGATTTTATTCCCGTAAGGCACAAACTGGAGATATACGGCATATGTAAAGACTGCAAATAAAAATTTTTGCTCTTCAGATGATAATGAATATCATTACTCTGAAAGATATTCCGATGATTAAAAATCCGCACAAGAGGTGAGAAATACAAATGGCCTTATTTAACAGGAAAAAGACGTGCCATGCCTCGCAATCCGGTTCAACTTCGTGTAAAAAGACCGTGGCCCTGGTCGGCAACCCGAATGTGGGAAAGAGCGTCCTCTTCAATGTCCTTACCGGTGCTTACGTAACCGTATCGAACTATCCCGGAACGTCTGTCGAGGTTTCAAGGGGCGTAACTGCAATAGACGGACAGCAATTCGAGATCGTCGACACTCCCGGTATGTATTCTCTCCTTACAATAACAGAGGAAGAGCGTGTGGCCAGGGAGATACTTTTAAAGGAATCCCCTGATATTGTAATTCATGTCCTGGATGCCAGGAACCTTGAACGCATGCTTCCCATGACTCTTCAGTTGATAGAGGCCGAACTGCCTGTGATTCTGGTGGTCAATATCATGGACGAAGCGGAACGTATGGGGCTTAAAATCGACATCCCCCTCCTCAGCAGGAAACTCGGCATCCCGGTCATAGGCGCGGCAGCAGCCAAAAAGAAAGGCATCCAGGAGATACGGAGAAATATTGCCAATTTTCATCGGGAAGGGAATGTCCGTTTCATCTACAACAAAAGGCTTGAAAACGACATAGAGGGGATCGCCGGTTTACTTAAAGGCGATTACAGGATTTCGCGCAAGTCGCTTGCCCTTCTTCTCCTTCAGAGGGACGACGAAATTAACGGGTTGGTAAAAGATACCGAGGGCACCTATCCGGCACTCGAAGAGAAAGTCAAGGAAACAATATTCGAGCGGAGGACGTCTTTTCATCAGGACCTCTCCATGGAGAGGCGAAGAATAGTCAAAGGGTTGATAAAGGAGGTTTTCAGCGCGCCCGATAAAATGAAAATTACCTTGAAGGAAAAGCTGTCCCGCCTGACAGTCAGGCCGATTACGGGGGTCCCCATCCTTCTTGTTGTCCTGTATTTCGGCCTTTATAAATTTGTCGGGGTTTTTGGGGCCGGGACTCTTGTCGATTTGGTGGAACAGAAGCTTTTCGAGGGTTTTTTCAACCCATGGATTACAGGCGTAGTTAAAAACCTTGTTCCATGGGAGGTCATCCAGGAACTCTTTGTAGGAGAATACGGCGTTATCACGCTGGGAATCCGCTATGCAATAGGTATCATACTGCCCATAGTGGCCACATTTTTCCTCTTCTTCTCAATACTTGAGGATAGCGGCTATTTCCCCAGGCTGGCCCTTCTTGTGGACCGGCTTTTCAAACATATCGGTCTGACCGGCCGTGCCGTGATACCTATGGTGCTTGGGTTTGGCTGCGATACTATGGCGACTATGGTCACAAGGACCCTTGAAACAACGAGGGAACGGATACTGGCAACCCTTCTGCTGGCCCTTGCGATTCCCTGCTCCGCTCAACTGGGCGTTATCCTCGCGATTTTATCAAAAGCAAAGGGTGCGCTGCTCGTCTGGACAGTGTGCATGGTACTGATTTTCATTGTGGTCGGATTTCTTGCGGCAAAGGTGTTGCCCGGTGAAACGCCGGTGTTCTATATGGAGCTGCCCCCGATGCGGCTTCCGCAGTTGTCCAATATCCTTACTAAAACATATACCAGGATGCAGTGGTACTTCCTGGAGATATTGCCGCTCTTTATTTTGATTTCCGTCCTTTTATGGATTGGAAAGATCACCCACCTCTTTGAAAAGGTGGTGGACTTGATGAAACCTGTGATGGCGTCTATAGGTCTTCCGAAAGAAACCGCTGTGGCGTTTATTTTCGGATTTTTCAGACGGGATTACGGAGCAGCGGGGCTTTACGATTTACAGTCAAAGGGCATACTCGGCGTGCGTCAGCTTACGGTTGCAGCAGTGACATTGACCATTTTTATTCCGTGCGTTGCCCAGTTCCTGATCATGAAGAAGGAACGCGGCCTGAAGACTGCGTTGCTGATAGCCGGTTTTGTGAGCGTCATGGCATACGCAAGCGGTTATCTTCTCAATGAATTTCTTCTTGTGACCGGCATACTTTAATGCGTTGCGGTTTTTGCGGATACGAGTTTAAAGAGGAAGAGGGGATTCAGGGGTGCAAAAACTGCCCGATGACCTCCGGCTGCAAAATGGTAAAATGTCCGAGATGCAACTATGAAAACGCGCCTGAACCTTTGCTGGTGAAAGGGATTAAAAAGCTTTTTAAAAAGAAAGAGCACTGAAGGAGGAAAAGATGAAACTTTCGGACAGGGCCGAAGAGATACTGGAAGCGATGTGGATTGCCATAGCGGAAGAGGGCGCGGATTTTGCTGAGCCGGAAAGAATCGGCATTGATATCGGAGACCACTCTTACAAAGAGCTTACGGGCCTGGCACTCATAGAAATAAAAGAGGGACATATTTATTTTCGCCATGAGGGCAGGGAAGAAGGGCGTAAAACGATACGCCGCCACCGTTTGGCGGAGCGCCTGATTATGGATGTCCTCATGATCAGAGGAGAAGAGGGAGACGAAAAGGCGTGCGAGTTTGAACACCTGCTTAAAGAAGGAGTCGATACCAAGATATGTACCATGCTGAACCATCCTTCCACTTGCCCCCACGGTAAGTTGATACCACCGGGGGATTGCTGCCATGAGGCCAGGAAAAGCGGGGACCTGGGGGTATTGCCGCTCACTGAATTTAAGCCGAAGGAAGAGGTCGAAATAGTCTTTATACAAACGGACGACGACAAGAAGATGCAGAAACTCATGGCAATGGGGGTTATGCCGGGAAACCGCATGGTTCTTTTGCAAACCTTTCCGTCCTATATATTCCGTATAGGTTTCTCCGAATTCGCGATTGATTCTAATATGGCGAGAGAAATATTTGTAAGACGCTTGCAGTGACAGGGGTATTTGACGGGATTCAGGATGCAATTCGGGAGATTGACATACGCTGTAAGATAACAATATAATAGCGACGTTGTAAGCAATTGTAAACAAAAAGAAGATATAGTATTCGCGAATATTCTCATAAAAAAATGCTAATAGCAAGGGGGCGCCATGGCAGAAGTAACCGGATCGAATGAATTTCAGGGGAAAGAGGAAAGCGACAGCAGTCAGGAAAACAAACCGCCCTTCGCTGAACAGACAGGAACCTCCTTGAATATATCTCAAAAGTCCGTGGAGGTGCAGGAGAAACCGGAAGTCTTTGGCGGCCCCATCGGTCTGGACGTCGGCACCAGCAATATCGTCATGGCCCAGAACAAAGGCGCTAAAATCGGTATCGCGACACAACTCAACGCTTTTTTTGCCATTCCCCAATCAAAGTTCACGGGACAGATTCTTTCGCAGAATGACATCGTATTCTTCGAACATAACAAACAATACTACATAATCGGAGATTCAGCCGAAAACTTTGCCAATATGTTCAACGCCAACACAAGGAGACCCATGGAAAAGGGTTTCCTGACTTTACGCGAGGATTCAGGGGTTGCCATAATCCAGGCCATAATCAAGACGCTTGTCCAGAGGCCGAAAAAATTAGGCGAGATCATCTGTTTCACCGTTCCCGGAGAACCATTGCACGAGGACCACAAGTTCTCCTCCCTGGACGGTCACGAGTCGGTAATCAGGATGTACCTTGAAAGTCTGGGCTACACGCCCATCGCCATCAATGAAGGTCTTGCGGTGGTCATGGCGGAACTGGGCGATGAGAACTTTACCGGGATAGGTATAAGCATCGGTGGCGGTATGTGCAATATCTGCCTTTCCTATATGTCCGTTCCGGTCATCATGTACAGCATCCAGAAAGGCGGCGATGATATCGATGAGAGCGTGAGCGGCGAAGTCGAACTGTCCGCGACGAAGATTAAAGGCATAAAGGAAGGGGGCCTGGATCTTTCCGCGCTGCCGAAGAACAATGTCGAACTCGCACTCCAAATTTGTTATACCGATCTCATTAATCACGTGGTCCGGAGCATGGAAAGTGTTTTTTCCTCATCGAACAAAATACCGAAAATATCGCAACCTGTTCCCATCGTGATAGGTGGGGGAGCGGCGTCGCCTAAGGGCTTCCGGGAGAAGTTTGAGAACACCCTCAGGTCCGTCAGATTACCCTTCGAGATATCCTCAGTGAGAGTTTCCAAAGACCCTCTGTACACTACCGCCAAAGGGGCCCTGGCAATGGCGATCTCGGAGAGTAAATAGAGGGGTGCATGTCTCTTTCGGCAGTTATCTTTTCCGCTGACGATATAAGAGGAGCGTTACTGCGTAAGACCCTGGAAAAGAATGGTTTTGAAGTTTCTCTTTATAAGAATATCCATGCGGCCGGAGATATCCTGAAGGCGAAATCCCCACCGCTTGTCATAATCGATAAGGAAGGCTATTTTCCAGGCGAGCTGGAGTACTTCAGCTCATTGAGCGGACCCTTGGCCGGAACTTCTGTGCTTGTTGTTGCAAATTCAGCGCAGGATGCTTCCATCTCACTCAAAGGCGTTCCTGTCGAATGGTGCTTGTCAAATCCGCTTGATCTTCCGTTTATAGCATCAAAGGCAAAAGAGCTGCTGACGGTCAAACCCGAGAGCAACTTGAAAGCACTGTTGCCGGCCACAGACGAGAGCGGTTCTTCTGAAGATGAAACGCTTGCTAAAGATCTGATGGGCTTTCTCGGGTTGAAGTAAAACCGGCCTCGCTACTAAGAAATGTCAAAAAAAGTTATTGCCGTAGTAGGACCCAAAGGCGGGATAGGAAAGAGTACAATCTCGTCCAATCTTGCTATTGCGCTTGCAAATATGGGAAAGAGGGTTACAGCAGTCGACCTGGATCTTGGCGGCGCGAACCTGCATATTCTTCTCGGCATTAAGCATTTCAATCATTCCCTTGATGATTTCATTCTGAAGAACGCGAATACCCTTGAGGAGATTCTCATCGAAACAGGCATAAAAAATCTCCAGCTCATTTGCGGAGGTGCTGATATCCCGGACATAGCCAATATGCCTTTTCAACAGAAGATGAAGCTCATAAACCATCTTCTCAAGCTGGAGAGTGAGATGGTAATCCTGGATCTGGCAGCGGGGTCTTCTTTCAATGTTATTGATTTTATTCTGATTGCACACCAGCAGCTCATGATAACGTCTCCGGAGTCAACATCTCTCATAAAGGTCTATGGTTTTATAAAATCATGCGTTTTTAGACTGCTCACATTCCATTTTAAAAGTGAAAAAGCGAACGATGTACTGGATATCCTTGCAAACGCAAAGGACACGGCAGCTAATCCTCATCTTAGAACCGTAGAGAATATACTCGATGAGGCCGCAAAGATCAACCCTGCTGCTGCGGAATCAGCACGGAAAGTGCTGGATAAGTTCAGGCCCAACATTGTCATTAATATGGTCCAGTCGGCTGAGGAAATCAAAGCGGGGAATGTGATTCAGTCTTTACTGGAGCAGTACCTGAGCATATCATCAAGTTTGGTGACAACCATTCCAACCGACACCTTGGTCAGAAAGGCGCTGTTTAAGAATAAGCCGATGATGCTCGCCTACCCGGGATCGGAGTTCTCCCTGGCCGTGATGAGGCTTGCCCAACAGTGCGTATGAAAAAGGTTTATATATGCCTGGCAGTCATTACTCACAAAAAATGCGAAAGCCTATGACGATGAACAGGTTAAAAAGGGAAAAGTTGTGGCAGAAGACCTGAAAATATCTGCCGTGTAAAAACGTGCTATCATAAGCATAGTTCGTGCTGACGATGCTCGGAGAGACTGAAGTGAATAATATGCACAAGATTGGGAAATATCTTATCATCGCTCTTATGGCGGTCTTGGCCGTCTATGGGGTGCTCTTTCCACTTCACGGACGGTCGGCCCGCACGGACGAAGCTGACCTCGAAAGAAATGTTGCCCGGAATGCTCAATACCCTCAGCTGGTTGGAGTGGGTCCGCGCGCAGGTGCCCCATATGGCATGAATCGCAGCTGTCCTCGCGGAGCTGCCCAGTTCACCGGCGGCGATTACAACTGCAATTTTTGTCATCGACTGGCGGATGCTGCGCAAAACCTGTCGGATGCCACACATCACTACACTAACATTGCCGGGCAGAATCCGCTTCCGAACAATCCAGCCGCCTCTCAGTCTGGTGAGCCCTTTCCCGATCCTCAGCCGCCTGGTTACGCGGTCGCGCTTCCAACGGCTACTGCCCAGGCTCCTCCGGTCATGTGGGGTGCAAAGCCTCCTCATGTCCAAAGGGGAATATGCACAGACTGCCACGAGGTAGTGTTCCCGGGAGTGTCTGCCCAGTCGCCACCGATAAAGTGGGGTGCGAGACCTCCGCATGGTAAAAGGGGAATATGCACAGACTGCCACAAGGTAATATAACTCCTGCTTTGCCTTGACACTCCGAATTCTATCTATTGATTTAATAGTTGGTTTTTTCCATAATAGGCGAGTTGCAGGATGGATCGCTGACTCAAGCAGGATACTGGATGCTCATCGGGGGGTGAACAGATGGATTTATACGATTTTATCAGGAACGATTTAGCGGCGCTTTCCGGGGAGAATGAGAGCGCAGAAACCACCGCAGGTTTGCAAAATGAAAAGGAGTCCCTCACAGCCGGACAGGAAGTGCTGCCGGCAGGGGCCGCCTCGCTGGAAAAGGAGAGGGATGCTCTCTATGCGAAATTGCAGGCGGCGGAAAGCGACAGGGAGCGTCTCCTCGGCAGGATTGCCTCACTCGAAAAAAATGCTGAAACGCTGCAAAGAGAGCAAAATGATTTGGAGATGCAAATGCAGGCCAGGTCTTCCGAGAAAGACAATGCCCTTCGCGAAGCGAATGACCTGTTGAAGGTAAAATCTTCGGAAATTGAGCTGTTGAGAAAGAACATATCAGAACTCCAACAGAAACTATCTGGAACGCTTGACCAGATCGAACATGCCGAAACCGAAAAGATCGGCTATCTTGCTGAACTCAAAATGGTCCGGGAGGATTTATCGGTATCCGTGCAAAAAACAAAGAAAGCGATCTGGATTGCATGCATAGCAGTTCTTGTTGCAGCAGCGGTATTCTTCAGCCATTACAAAACGCGTACTGCAAGTGAGCCAAAAAAGGCAGCGCACTCTGTTTCCGTTGATAAGAGTAAAGTGGAGAAAACTGCTGAACGAAAACAGCAGAACACAACCTCCTCTGATTCCCCGTCGCAGACAAGTGCAAAGGACTTCGCAAATGCAGGGTGGCCCACTATTATGCCCTTTGCGCTGGACCTCCGGAATTTCAGGGTTTCATTGGTCCCTCTGAAGTCGGGCACTGTGAAGAGGCTGCCTGAGGCGCTGAGGCATGAGGAAACTGATAAACATGACTTTTATCTGGTCAAAATCAGAGCAGTGAGGGGAACTTTATCGCCGGAGTTTATGAAATCTCCTTCCATCGACTTTATCAACAAGGACAATGTAAGCGCACAGATGAGCAGCTCAGGTTCCGGGCTGAGGGTCGCGCGGGTTCCGACATACAGAAAGCGGCATGCGAATAGAAGCGTCCGATGCCTTGTGTCACTGAGAAAAGATTTTCATCCGATCGGGATTATAATCGGGCCTCTGAATAAAGAAACCCGCAGAATAGTGATTTTTTGAGTTTAATTATCCCGTTGGATTCAATGCCAAGTCAACGCATTTTGCCTTCACAGCTACAGACTGTTGTGACTGTAACCCATAGCAAAACGACATAAGACCAAAGTCTCATTGATTTTGATTAATTCCTTATGTATACTAACGCTGATATTAAATATTATTAGCTTTATTAATAACATGTGCTGAATTTGAAATAAAGCGCTGAAGGAGCCGCTATGGAAAAGACTGTTGGGGGAAAGGTGACAGGGGGTGCGGTTGATCTGGATGAGGTGTTGGGTTATTCCTGTGCGTCAGTGGAATACGCCGGTCTTGTTCTGTTCAGCTATATCAGAAGGGGCGGCGTGATAGTTCTCGATCCGGTGGAGAGGATAGCTTCTCCTGTATGGAGCAAGGCAGGGGCCATTTACGGAAGGACCGCCAGGAGGCTCCGCGACGGCTTGAAAAAGGTAATAGGCCGCGGGTGGGACGCGGTGAAAATACAGGAAAGACTTGACACCATAGATAAAAGGCTCTCGGACATCGAGGGATCGCTTGCCACAAATGATGCGCTCGATAGAATCGAAAAGAGGCTGGCATACCTTGAGAAGTACGGCATCATGGCCAGCAAGGAAGGCGGTCTTCAGGTGAAGGGCAAGAAGCTGACTGATGATAGGCTTATGATGCTTAAAACTATCGTGAAGGAAAATATCGACATTATGGAGGGTGAATAATGACTCTTCCAACCCGATATAAAATAACACGCAATCGCCTTGCACTGAGCGAAGGACAGGGCAGATGAGAAAAGTTATTAATATCGGGATCGACCTTGGCACATCCAGAAGCGTTGTGGCTGCCGATAACGGAGTGCGGACCTTTTTGGCGAGCGTGGTTGGTTACCCGAAAGATGCTGTTTCAAGAAAACTGTTCGGCAGGACGATCGTCTTCGGAGAGGAAGCCCTGAAGAACCGGATTTCCCTCGATATCTACAGACCGTTTGAGCACGGCATGCTCAAGATCGCCCAGGGCGTTGATGAAAAATCCAAAGAATATGCGAAGGCGATGGAAACGGCAAAGGAATTGCTGAACCGTTTGATCGAACTTGTCCTGGATGAGGAACAGATTGAACGCAAGGAAATAGTTTTTCGGGGCGTGCTGGGAGCGCCGGCTCTTGCAAGCAGAAAAAACAAGAAATCCCTTCTTGACATAGCAAAAGACCTGCTCGACGACGTAATGATTGTCTCGGAACCCTTTGCAGTGGCTTACGGGCTGAAATTGCTCACCAACGCCCTGATTGTAGATATCGGTGCCGGAACAGTCGACCTCTGCAGGATGACAGGCACAATGCCTACCGATGAGGACCAGATCACCACCACAAAAGCGGGAGATTATGTCGACCAGATTTTCTATGAACTTTTGTCAAAGAAATACAAGGATGCGACGTTCACGGTGAACATGGTCAGGCGGTTCAAGGAGGAGAACTCAACCATATCGAACCACGGCGACAGCATATTCATCGAATTGCCGGTGAAGGGCAAGCCGGTCAAGCACGATGTTACGGAAGAACTGAAAACGGCCTGCAGAGCCATTGTGCCCGATATAGTGGAGGGCATACGGCAGCTTATCGCCACCTTTGATCCCGAGTTCCAGAGTTATCTCAAGGAGAATGTGGTGCTTGCGGGCGGCGGAAGCCAGATTGTGGGCCTGAAGAAGGAGATAGAGGATTACATGAACGCTACCCTCGGATACGGCAAGGTGTCGAAGGTGGAAGAGCCTTTATTTGCAGGGGCGAATGGGGCACTGTTTCTGTGCAAGGACATGCCGGAAGAGTACTGGCAACAGGTGAAGAGCAAAGGGGAAGGGAAGGCTTAGGAGTGGATATAAAAAAGTTTATTCTGCCGGCCATTTCATTGCTTTTTGTTTTCATTGTATTTCTGGACGAGAACAATACGCCGGTGCCCGTGAAAATAATACTGGGCTCCCCATTGCATATGTCTTTAAGCGTAATTATAATTGGTAGTATACTGTTTGGTGCAGGGTGTGCGTTTGCCGGATTGTTTCTCGTGAAAAAAATGCGGGAGAAGCCGAAGAGAAACGGCAAGCAGGATTAACTGTATTGAATTTTGAATGCTGAATTCTAAATTCAGGAATGCTTTATTAAGCAGGCAACATTCATAATTTTGAAATTATTAAATTGTTTTTAAAAGGGGGCAGGCATGGAAAAGGATTTCAGGTACAAAGTGGAACATATGGGAGACTGTTTTGTTGATATGCTCACAAAGGTTACCTGCGCATCGAAATCATCGGCTAGGGGTGTGGTCCTCACTTATGATATTCACCAGCTTACAAAGAAAAAGGAAAACCTGATCAGGGACATTGGAACGCGCGTGGCCCAGATCAGCAAAGATAACGCTTCTCTTGCACAAGACGAAAAAATCAGTGAACTGCTGAAGCGCCTGGATGAAACCGAGAAGAAGCTTAGCGCGTATGTCGAGGAAAGACAAAATCTGTTGCGCCCCGTGCAGTGTTCATGCTCTACCGGGACAAAAACGTCTGATACGCCGCAAAACGCATAACTACAGAAGGGAGGGAAAGGCATGTCAAAAATAATGATCGGAGTTTTCGTGGGTGTATTCGTCAGCGCTCTTCTCTACGAAGTAATATACCGTCAGGACCCCGAACTTGTGGATAGCGTTATCAAAAAGTTGAAGGAGAAAATAGCCGATTAAGGCTCTTGCAAGAGTCTTGAAAAGGAGGATTGTTTCGTTCCGCTTGCAATGAGGGGGATCCCTCAAAAAGGTTGTAGACTTTTTGGGTGGCGAATGATAAACGTCGCCTTAGGTGTCATTGCGAGATGTGGAATGAAAAAATCCGATTTTTGCAAGGAGCTGTAATTATTCTATTTAGCGAGGGGATAGAGGGATAGAATGATGGATTATACTTCTTTAATTTCCGCTTATTTTTTGCCCCCC
>JADFXU010000012.1:0-51595 GCA_015233365.1 Nitrospirota bacterium
AGAGTTCGCTGCACTATCGCTTTCTTGGTGGAGTGTTTATTTCTCAGCGGCCCTATATTGACACTTGTTACCGCAAGGAATATTGTACGATGGCTGTGAAAGGAGATTGCCATCTTGATGTCGAGACGGCCCGAGCTTACAATCGCCGAAGGCTTGACAGGCAGATAAGCCATGTAAAAAGGTATGTCAAGGTCTTTCAGGTTTACATTGACCGATGTCTCAACAGAGTTGGAAAAAGGTTTTGTATCGCCTCCAAAAGCGAACTCGGACCCGTTGACATTCGCTTTAAACATGGGTTTTACAAATATGTCCACATCGCCGGGCATGTCCGATACGAACGGGATGGCGAAGGAAAGAGCGCGTACCGTGTGCACTTTCCCGACCGGCTTGTCTATGAAATCCACGCTGCCGTCAACAACGCGGATATTGTTAAGTGAAAACACGGCAGGTTTTGAAGGACCCGCAGTACTTGCAGTTTTTGGGGAACGTTCAATGATATCGGAAAAGTTGTAGGTGTTTGCAGCTGTGCGCACAACGTGAAGGTACGGCTTTTCAACTCTTATCTCTTTGAGGACAGGGCCCCCTTTAAATAGCGACATGATCGCCGCATTCACATATAGCCTGTCTATGGAAAAAAATGTCTGCTTCAGGTCAGGCTCTTTGACGACAAGTCCATTGATAGTAACCGAAAGAGTGTATGGATTGAGACTCACCGACCGTATGGAGACCTGCCGTCCGAGCTGTTTGCTCAGCTTGTCGAGGGCAATTGACTTAACATATGGCGGGAGGATGAAAAATCCGGTGATCGAAAAGATGATGAAAAAAACTAGGGCGACTATCCCGATAATCTTTGCATGCCGGGTCTTCACGAATTTCAGGACGTTGTGAGTTAGTGGCATAACGCACCCCCATGTGCAATTATTTGCATTATACGTTATCCGTAAATCAATGAACTATTCTGCAAATCCTCATTTCTGAGCTACCAGTTGGAATGAAGACTTGCTGAAAGTCCGGTCTCTTTAAAGAAGGGCTTGCAGCTATTTCCCGAACACGCTTTTCAATAAGTCCGTCACCCGCGCTGACGGATCAGTTCTGATCTTCTTTTCCTCCTGGCCAACCATGGAAAAAAGACCATCCATGGCTTTGGTTGTTACATAGTGGTCAAGATCCACCGATTCTTTGCTCATGAAAGGAATAGATTCATATTTTCCCATCATCACTTTGTATGAATGTGTTACGCCGACTTCATCCATGCTCGATGAAATAATGGGTTTGAATGCGTTATAAATCTTATCATTCGTTTTTTTCTTGAAGAAATCTGTTGCAGCAGTGTCCCCTCCGTTAAGAATACCTTTTGCATCATCAAAGGTCATTTCTTTTATTGCATTAACAAAGAAGGAAGTCGCCTTGGGCGCTGCCTTTTCTGCTGCCCGATTCATGCTGAGCACAAAATCATCAACCTCTTTCTGGTAACCAGCCTTTCTTAGAACCCCTGCGACTTGCTGAATTTTGTCAGGCATGAGAATTTTGATTAGCTGATTGCCAAAATATCCATTTACCTGTGAAACGTTATTTACTGCTTTTTGTGTTCCTATAGATAAGGCTTCCTTAAGCCCCGAGGCTATCGTGCTGTCATCAGATGTCCCCTTAGATGAAGTACCAACACCTTTCATTACGTCATCAAATAACCCCGCATGCGTTAAAGTCGATGTACATAAAATAACCGCCAAAATAATAAAATAGACCAGCGTTCTCATATTTTTCTCCTTTTTAAAAAAATGATTCATTTATCTCTTCTTATTATCTCAATAATTTTATGATTCCTTCAGCTCAGAGGTACATTGAGCACAACGAATGGCCTTAATAGGGATTACAGACAGGCAATAAGGGCATTCCTTAGTTCTTATAACTGCTGGTGAAGCTTGTTCCTGTCTTTTGAGCTTGTTGATACTGCGAACCAGAAGAAAGACAGCAAAGGTCACGATTAAAAAGCTGATAATAGTATTCACGAACATACCATAGTTAATCGTAACTGCCCCGGCTGCCTTCGCTGTAGAAGGTGAAACATAAGGGCCGGGAGTTTTACCTTCTTTGAGAACAATAAAGAAGCTCGAAAAATCAACATTGCCCACGAGAATACCTATGGGTGGCATAAGGATGTCGGATACCAGCGAAGTGACAATAGTACTAAAAGATGCACCGATAATAATTCCAACAGCCATATCAACTACATTTCCGCGCAGGGCAAATTCTTTGAACTCTTTTAACATGTTGTAACCCTTTTATAATTACTGTATTAATTCCTTTATTGGCTGAATGTTAACTCATTGATACCATATAGCTCTGTGCTTGTCAACTCAAGAACGGATCAGCAGGTAACTGCCCCAAAGTTTTTTGACAACAAGAATTGACAACCAAAAATTGTTGTGTGTCAAAAATTGTTGTGTTGTAAATTCAACCCTCCTATGCTATTCTTTTTTCGAGAGACGGAGGACCATGACAAATCAATCAGCATCAGGCCTGAAATCACCGGACGTAGCGGAGAAGATAATTCTCTATTTTGTGGAGCACGGTATTCAAATCCTCACCGCCATTGTCCTTATGGGGATTGGTGTGTTTATTGCCCGGTGGATCGGTAATATCGTGGAGCGCTGGCTGAGAAAAAAGGCATTTGACGAGCCGGTCAGCACCCTCATCGTAAGGGTGATTAAACTCCTTATCATTGCCTTTATTGGAATCATGGCGCTTGGTCAGATGGGAATACAGATTACACCGCTTATAGCAGGGATTGGTGTAATAGGCGTCGGAGCAAGTCTTGCAATGCAGGGACTGCTCGGCAATCTCGTTGCTGGATTAACCATTATTTTCACAAAACCATTCACTGTTGGCGAATACATTGAGGTGCTCGGTGTATACGGACAGGTGACTGATATTGCACTGTTTTCTACCACCTTGCTACATGCAGACAATTCTCGTGTAATCGTGCCTAACCGAAAAATCGTAGGAGAGATACTGCATAATTACGGCAAGATCCGGCAGCTTGATATGTCTGTTGGCATAGCCTACGGCACAGACCTTACCCTTGCCCGTTCCTTGATCGACAATGTCTTGCAACGGAACCCTCGTATACTCAAAGAGCCTGTTCCCGGTTTCGGGATTGCATCCCTGGGCGATTCATTCATCACCCTCTCTATCCAACCCTGGGTGAGCGTAGATGATTTTGTTGTGGCGCAGACCGAGGTCTATCAGTCACTGTTGGAAAGTTTCCAAGAGAAAAACATCGAGATTCCAGGCCACAGACAGACAGTGCAACTTATCAATCAATCCTCCTGATTAGTTCTCGGGGTTCAATTGTGCCCCCAATATTGTGTTATTTAGAAGAACTCCGCAAGTGAGGGGTGCGTAATGCTGGTAGTAAACCGCATAGAATTGCGTGAGGTCGAAAGTGTCGACTTTAAGTAGGACTCCATTCGCCCTAAAGGAATTAATTTTTACAGAGTTGTTCTCTAAATGGGTGTCGGTGAATTCTGTAACTTATGACGAATGTATGCGGTGAGTGTTAGAGGCTGGAAATTGAACCTGAATGCTGAATCAATTTGGTTACGGTTTGCGTAGCTTTTTCAGCCGATGTCCAACAAGCTTATATATTTTTTCCTTATCCCTTTTCCCAATTGCGAATATTTCGATTATCTCTACAGTGTCACCGACAGGTCGATAGACGATTCTATAACGCTTTTTGTCGAAATATAGCTTGTAAAAACCAGTAAGATCTATCCCAAGTTTATTACCAAGGGGTTTCCCCAGAAAGGGATTATTTGCAAGAGCGTCAATTTTTTTCGCTGCTTCTTTTTTCAGGGCACCGTCCAGAGTCTCGTAATCTTCCTCAGCTGCCGGTATAAATTCTATCTTAATGCCCATGTCGTTTCTTTATTACATCCCAGGGGATATTTTTAGAATGGTCGTAAGATTTAAGTCTTCTCTCGATTGTATCGGCAATCTCAATCTGTTCAAGTATGTCTTCAGATTGTTTTAATAGATCATACTCTTCCGCGGAAAGTATAACGGCAGTCATTTCATTGTTTCTAAGCACATAGAGGGGTTCGCCTGTCTCCGACAATTCCCGGAGTCGTTGTGTAAGCTCCTTTTGTAAACGAGTTACTGCAATCATTTTATTAGATTCAACTAACATCTTTCCCTCCCGATGTTTTAATATTATTATACATAGAATTATATATATGTCAACATGTCAGCATGGATTTAATAAGCAGTTCCCTCACCCTTTTGTCAAAAAGAATTTCCACATGATTGACGGGGAAATCGCGGTGCTCAGCGGAGAAGGGGAGCACCGAGCTGGCCGCTGAAACCATTCCATCCCCGTGTCCTTTTTTCAGTTCTTCGGGCAGGGACTTCCCTGGGAGCACGAGCCGGGCAACCTCGGAAAGGGGGAAATCCCCCACTCTGAAAAGGTCAGGGTCTGTGCCTCCTGCGGAGACATAGAGAATGCTTTTATGTCTTAAGTCTTTGAGCCCTGCATAAAATGGCGATTCGGGAAGCAATTCCTTCAACCCCGTACTCGTAAAAAACAGGAGGATTCTATGAAAAGCGGATTTCGCAGAATTTTTTTTGTATTTTTCGAGGGCTTGCGAGGCAACCGAGGCGGCTGGGGCAAGGACGGCAGCCCATCGTGCCAATGTTGTTCCCTGATGGGGCGCGGCAAGAGTGAAAAGACCTCTGACCGGAGAGCTTTCCTGTTGCAGATATTTTCTGGCGATCAACCCTCCCCTGCTGTGTCCTATCAGCACAACGCCGTTGCCCGTATGCCGTTTAAATGAGGCAAGAAGCGATTGCAATTCAGCTACGGCCGACATTATCGGTCCCACGGGCCTGAGTTGGCTCCACGCAAGCACCGGAAAGCCGCGTTCGGCAAGTTCCATGAACAGGCTTCTCATATCGCCTTCGCCTTTACGCAACAGTATGCTGAGGCTGTACTTGCCGCCCAGGACACGTGCGTCCGCAGGGCTGCTCCAAACCCTCACGTCCATGCCCATGCCGTGAATAAAGACGGCAAGCGGTTTGCCTGCACTGCCCTCGCAAAATACTATCTCATTTGCAGTTGACAATTTCATAGCCTTACTGGTATAAATTATGTTGCATCTATAGGCATCTTTTTATCATATTTATTATTAAATATACAATAAAAGTCTGTATGCCAGACTGAAAAACGTTAGAGGAGGTGTGAGCGTGAAACTGGGCGTTTTTTTAAGCGAATACCGGACAGGGGCCGATGTCCTCGACAGGCTGACTGCCGACAAGCTCGGCATAATTTTCGTCGGTAACGGCGTGTACAACGCCGCTGTTAAGGAAAACGGCAAGGCATCCTCAGTTCTTGAAAAAAAGGCTTCATTTTATGTATTGGCCGAGGATCTTGAAAGCAGGGGATTCACCGCCGCAAATGTTGACAGCCGTGTGAAGTTGGTAACATATGGCGATGTTGTCGACCTCATTTTTAATGACTACGAAAAAACAATTTGGATATAACTGTTAAAAGGAGACGAGCATGGGTAAATTGACGATAGGCTGCTTTTCATCGCTGGTCGGCTCGCTGTCCCTCGACTTTTCGGTGAAGCTTTCGGAGGCAGCCATACAGAAAGGACACACGGTTGATCTTTGGGTATCTGGAAACGCTACGATGGTTTCCAAAAAGGGCCAGAAGGCATTTAAGGATTATTCATTTCTTGCAAAAAAAATACAGGAACTCGTTGCTGCCGGTAATCTTAAGGTGACCGCCTGCGAGGCCTGCGCCGAGGCAAGGGGCTATCACAAAGAAGACACAATGGAAGGTGTTAAGAGGTTCAGCATGGACTGGTATCTTGCAAGCTCCTTCACCGCCGACAGGCTTCTTCATATAGGAGGCGATTAATATGGCTACAAAAAAACTGGGATTTGTTATAAGGACGATGCCTTACAAGATTGAAGGGTCGAGGCTTGGAATGACCCACGCTATTTCGAGCCAGACTGTTGAAATATACCTGGAAGACGGAGATATGGTCGAACCCGTGGTATGCTTTATCGGCGATGGCGTACTCAATTGCCTCAAAAACCAGCAGGCAATGAAGCATTATGCCATTACCAGCCTGGAACAGCACATTAAGAATTCCCTTTTGCTCGACCTTAATGTGTTGATATGCAAAGAAGATATCGACAAGCTGGGGATTAAGGAAGACGCCCTGATAATGGATGCAGAGGACATTGGGGGCGAGACTAATGCAAAGGTTGTTCCTTACAGTGAAATTCAGAAGGCGATGGAATCCGTAGACCATCTTCTCTTCTGCTAATAATCGTGACAGGAGGATTCGTAAAATGGCAGATTTAAAGTCGCAAACACCGACACAGACACTGGATGTTTTGGGTAGGGTATGCCCATATCCGCTGGTATTGACTAAAAAACAACTCGAAAAGATGGGCAATGGGGTTCTCAAAATCCTGTGTGATGCTCCGGCTTCAGCAGAGGATTCCATTCCCAGGTATGCCGAAAAACAGGGATACCCTATCGAAGTGGTAAAGCTGGAAGACAAAGGCTACTGGGAGATATATATCGAGAAGAAATAAGACAGTCCGCAGACTCGGGGAATAAAAGGAGCCGGACACTCGAGTTGAGTGCCCGGCTCCTTTTTTGCATAGCCTCAGAATGGAAAGAATGCTTATATCTCGTTTATGGTGATTGCAGACGACGGGCAAACGCCGGTGCAGCTCTCACAAAAAACGCATTCACTTGTCTGGTAGGGATCGCACTTGCTATCTACCATTCTAAAAACCTCGTTCGGGCATACGTTCACGCACTCCTCGCAGCCCTCACATTTGTTTGTATCAACTGAAACATTATACATAACGACAATACCTCCTGCTGTTTCCTTATATTTTAAAATTTATCGCAATAAAAAATCAAATATCCCGGGCACGGTTGTTGTTAAATCTACAAGTATTCATATGTATTGACTCCTGCCCATTCATGAGATAGAATTTGATTTGAAAGACAGGAAAGGAAAATATGAGGAGGTTTGCAGAATGGATGCTGTCATAATCGGTTTGAGTGCTGCCGGGCTGTCATGCCTTGATGCTCTTTTGAAATTCTCTCCTCAGGTTAAAGTCACTGCGATATCAGAAGAAAAATACTCTCCGTACTGCAGGTGTATGCTTACCCACTATCTCGGCAGGATCGTCCGGGAGGAACAGATGATCATAAAGGACATATCAGCCTGCCCTCCCAACGTCAATCTGCTTTTCGGAGAAAAGGTAGAAACAATTGACTTGCTTAAAAAGTCGTTGACGTTGTCGAGCGGAAAAAAAATAAGCTATGACAAGCTGCTTATTGCCACCGGTGCAAACGCTGTCAAACCGGATTATTATGACGAAAAAAAGAGGACTTTCACTTTGCGCTACATGGATGATGCCAGGAAAGTTGAACAACATATTAAAGACAGTGCGGTCGTCCTGGGGGGCGGGTTTGTGGGAATAAAAGCGGCCTACGGACTACTCGAACGGAATGTTAAGGTTGAAATGATTGTGTCTTCTCCTTACCCTCTTTCTCTGGTTTTGGATGAAAAGACCGCGCGGTTTGTGGAAAAAGATATGCGGGATGCCGGCATCGTTATACGTACACAGGATGACATCGCAGAGATAAACATGAAAAAAGAAAGTGTTGCTGTTTCCCTTAAATCAGGCATCGAGGTATACAGTGATGTAGTTGTCGTTGGAAAGGGTGTGAAACCAAGGGTTGACGTTGCCAGAAAATCGGGGATAAAAATTGATCTCGGGATCATGGTCAATGAATTCCTGGAAACCTCCGCAGAAGGTGTTTACGCTGCAGGAGATTGCTGCGAGACCATGGATGTGGCGCGGAAAGTGCCGTGGATTAATGCCATATGGCCTGTAGCAGTGGAGCAGGGCTATTTTGCCGCACTAAATATTTTGGGCGCCAATACCCCATATGCCGGAAGCATCGGAATGAACAGTCTCAAAACCCATTCCTTTCACCTTATCTCCGGGGGAGTGCTGAAGGAAGAGGAGGGGGTTGTCCTATATGAAAAGCACTTCCCTCACCTTAAACAATTCCGGAAATTGGCGGTAAGAGACAATGTTCCGGTAGGGATGGCTTTCTATAACTGCCCGGAGGATGCAGGGCTCTATATTAACCTTATCAAGAAGGGTATGCCGCTTAATGCCGATCCTGTGAAGATTGTTAACGGCGAATTGAGCATAGCGGACATGCTCAGACCGTTCTGAGGAGGAAACTATATGAAAGTCGTGGTTGTTAAGCCTGAGCGCTGTGTGGGATGCCTTCAATGCCGTTTCGCATGCTCTGTAGCGCACTCGATCAGCGGTTCACCCTATGCCGCACCCTACGAAGCGGTCCTTTCGAAGCCGAGGATACATATCGGGCTGACAAAGGACAAGGATGCCTTCCCGAACAAATGCAGGCATTGCGACCCTGCACCGTGCGAGATGGCATGTCTTCCAAAGGCCATATTCAGAGAACCTTCTAGCGGTATGGTCCTGATCAACCCTGACCGGTGCATAAACTGCGGCATGTGTGCAATGGCCTGTCCTTTCGGAGTTGTAAGGTATCATGTTTACAGCAGTAATAAGACGGCTGCTCACAAGTGCGACCAGTGCATTGCCCGGCAGAAAGAAGGCAGGGTGCCTGCCTGTGTCGAGGTCTGCAAGGTCGGAGCCCTTCTTTTCGATGACTACAATAAAGTGATGGACAGGGCCACAGATGAAATATCCTCCCTGGTCTATCTCGGCATAAGATCAAAGGAACAGGAAAAAGGCCCATATCAGTCCTTGACGGCATATAAACACAGGTTGGAAGAATTAAGGAGGAAGCAGGCATGAGTGAATACGAGAAGCTTTCCATATGCAAAGACGCCCAGCTGACACTCAGAAAGGCTCGTGAAGACGGGGTTGAAACCGTCTGGGACAGGTTCAAGAAGCAGGAGCCCCAGTGCGGATATTGTGAATTGGGTGTATCATGCCGCATATGTGTTATGGGCCCATGCCGCATCGATCCGTTTGGTGAAGGGCCCCAATACGGAGTCTGCGGCGCAGATGCTGATATTATAGTGGCAAGAAACCTGGCGCGCATGATTGCAGCAGGGGCTGCGTCCCATTCGGACCACGGCCGGGATCTGGTTGAAGTATTGCACAAAATAGGCGAAGGCGCGGCTCCGGGTTACACTATCAGAGATGCGGACAAGCTCAAGAGGGTGGCTGCTGAATATGGCATCGACACCGCAGGACTTGGCAATGAGGGGATCGCCAAACTGTTGGCAGAGGCCATGATGGAAGATTACGGGATGAAGAAGGAACAGATCACTCTCATAAACAGGGCCCCCAAACAACGTATTGAATTGTGGAAAAAGCTGAAAGTGATACCGCGGGGTATCGACAGGGAGACCTCAGAAACCATGCATCGCACTCACATGGGCGTGGACAATGAATATGTCTCCATACTGCTTCATGCGGTAAGAAACAGCCTTTCCGATGGTTACGGCGGGTCCATGATCGGCACGGAACTGTCGGACATCATCTTTGGAACGCCCAAACCCGGTTTTTCCGAAGTTAACCTGGGCGTACTGAAAGAGGATTACGTTAATATCCTGGTGCATGGTCATAGTCCTGTGGTCTCCGAAATGATCGGAGTCGCGGTTGATGACAAAGAGATGATTGAATTATCAAAATCCAGGGGGGCAAAGGGCATCAACCTTGCAGGGCTCTGTTGCACCGGCAACGAGATAATGATGCGAAAGAAGATCCCCATGGCGGGAAACCACCTTATGACCGAACTGACCATGGTTACCGGGGTCGTGGAATCCATGATCGTTGACTACCAGTGCATCATGCCGTCATTGGGACAGGTAGCACAGTGCTATCATACGAAAATGTACACGACATCGGACAAGGCAAAGTTCCCTTTTATGGAGCATGTTGAATTTACTCCTGTGAATGCCAGAGAACAGGCATTCAGAATAGTTAAGGAGTCTGTAGAGAACTTTAGCCGCAGAAACAAGGACAAAGTATATGTTCCCACTGCGCCGGTCAGGAATATGACGGGGTTTTCGGTGGAGGCAATAGTGGGAGCGCTCGGCGGAAGCCTGACGCCTTTGATCGATGCTATCAAGGCAGGCAAAATAAAGGGTGCCGTCGGCGTGGTCGGCTGTAACAACCCAAAAATAAAGCAGGATTCAGGGCATGTTGAACTCATAAAACGTCTCATCGCCAATGACATCCTGGTACTGACAACAGGATGCGTTAATGTAGCGGCAGGCAAGGCGGGACTACAGGTGCCGGAGGCTAAAGAGATGGCCGGGCCGGGACTGAAAGAGGTGTGCGGACTTCTGAATATTCCGCCATCACTGCATTTGGGCTCGTGCGTTGATAATTCCCGTATAATCGTCATTGCCTGTGCACTTGCAAATGCGATCGGTGTGGATATTGATAAATTGCCGCTTGCGGGAGCTGCCCCTGAATGGTATTCTGAAAAGGCCGCGACTATCGCGTTTTATGCTATGGCCAGCGGAATCTTTACAGTGCTTGGGGTGATGCCACCTATCATGGGAAGCAAGAAAGTCGCGGAACTTGCCACCTCAGGGTTGAACGATGTGTTCGGCGCATGCTTCGCAGTGGAACCCGACCCTGTTAAAGCGGCCCAACTTATTACAAATCATATTATGGAGAAAAGGAAAGGGTTGGGACTCGATGTTTAGCTGATTTTCGGAAGAGACCGGGTGCCCCGGTCTCTTCCGTATTTAACGGTGTTCTTAAGAAGTTTGCGGGTTAACAATCAATACAGGTACAGGCGAGCTTTTGGTGACCTTTTCAGTAACGCTGCCAAAGGGGAAATGGGTCATTGTTCCCTTCAGTCCGTGACCATGCGTTGCCATAATTACCAGGTCCATATGCGCCTCCCTGATGGTCCTTAATATTTCCTCTACGGGGTTGCCTACAATAATGTCACGGCGAAAGGTCGGGCAGCCGGCCAGATCATTCATGCAGAGTTTCTCCAGCTGCTCTTCGGCGCTCTTCATAATTTTATCCTGCAGTTCCATCAGAAATTTCGGGTCTGCATCGCCGTAAAAATGGTCGAACCAGGTTACGTCCTCGGCCACGTAAAGGAGATGGACCTCGGCCTGAAACTTTTCACTCATAGATCTGACATAAGGCAATGCAAACAAAGCATTGTTAGAAAGATCAGTCGGCCAGAGAATTCTCTTAATGTCCGCTGCCATGCCATCCCTCCTGGATATCTCCGGCCTCTGTTTCTTCTCTGACGGACACGGCAACCTTGTAGAGAATGGTGAGGGCAAGAGCGCCTATCCCATATACTCCAAGCGTTATAAGCAGTTCAGGGACTGTCGGAGAATACTCGACAACCCTCTCAAAGGGATTGGGAACAAATCCTCCAACCACCAGGCCCATTCCTTTATCGATCCAGCATGCAATAAAAACAGCGATAAGTGAAAAAGGCAAGATGCTCTCGTTCTTCCGGGTGTTCGGGTAAACCAGCAAGGCAATGCCGCCAATCGCGAGCACCGAGGCGGTCCGCATGAATGGGACAAGTCTCGTATGGCCTTCGAGTCCTACGAACAGGTACTTGATAGGGGCCATTTCACCCGGTATCTTGCTGTAGAAAGCTGTAAAGACTTCAAGCAGCAGGAAAAACACATTTACGCACATCGCATAAGTTACTATTTTTGCAAGCGACTGGATCGCTTCTTTCCCCGGATCGAACTTGCTGACCTTCCTGACGATCATAGCGAGCAGGATAAGGAGCGCAGGACCGGCTGCAAAAGCCGAAGAGAGAAAGCGCGCCGCCATTATAGCAGTGAGCCAGAGGTGCCTTCCGGGGAGACCGGCATAAAGAAAGGCTGTTACAGTGTGAATGCTGACCGCCCATGGGACCGAAAGATAGATAAACGGCTTTACCCACGACGGCGGCGGCAGCTCTTTCCTGTCAGCGCCGAGTGTGGTCCAGCCGATAACCAGATTGAGGGCGAGATAGCCGGACAGGACCAGCATGTCCCAGAACATGACCGAGTTCGGCGTGGGGTGCAGTATTACATTCATGACCCTCGTCGGCTGCCCCATATCGCAAAAAATAAACAACATGCACATTATGACTGAAGCGATCGCCAGAAACTCTCCGAGTATAACGACCCGTCCGAATGTCTTGTAGTCATGAAGGTAATAGGGTATGACCATCATGACTGCCGAGGCTGCCACACCGACCAGGAAAGTGAACTGTGCAATATAGAAGCCCCAGCTGACATCCCTGCTCATGCCGGTTATACCCAAACCGTAATTGAACTGCATTAGATAGCAGGCGAAACCGGTACCGATGATCGCCAGTAACAGAAATATCCATGCCCAGTATCCTTTTCCGCCGGAAAGCGCTTTTTCAAGCATTTTCGTTACCTCCTATGATGTAGTAAACACTGGGTTCCGTCCCTAATTCCAATTTTCGCCTGATAGTATAATGCTTGCTGATAAGTCTTCTTACTTCAGACTTCGGATCTTCAAGATCGCCGAAGACAATGCCGCCCTGGGACGCATCGACACAAGCCGGGTTGAGTCCCTTGGCAAGGCGCTCGTAGCAGAACGTACATTTTTCCACTACGCCCTTGGTGCGGGTCGGGAATTCAGGATTCGGCTCTTTGATGAAAGGGCGGGGGTCGCCGAAATTGAAACTCCGCGCGCCGAAGGGACAGGCCGCCATGCAGAACCTGCAGCCGATGCAGCGGTGCATATCCATCATTACAATGCCGTCGCTTCTTTTGAATGTGGCCTTTGTCGGGCATACCCTGACGCAGGGAGGGTTGTCGCAGTGATTGCATAACACCATGAAAGGCTTATCTTTCATTTCCTCGGCCATGTATTTGCTCTCCTGACCAGGAAATGTGTGCTCATACGTGTCTTTCCATATCCATTTAATCTCTACCTTGGGGTTGTCTATATCAGGGACGTTGTGGATGCTGTGACAGGCGTGCCTGACCCTGGTAAAGTCATCGTCAGTCCTGAATTTGCTCATATCAATAACAAAGCCCCAACGCTTTGCCTTCAATGCATCAGGGCTGGGCTCTACCTGAGAGGCTTCCACCGGACTGCGGCTTAGGCCGTTTACTCCTGCAACGGCGCCGATCCCAAGTATGGTCGAAACTCCGGTTATTTTTAGAAATTGTCTTCTGTCCATGCTCATGATTTGTTCTCCTTCGGTGCGATGTGACAATCCCAGCAGTAAGGCTTCACAGACATAAAGTTGTGGCAGCTGTCACAAAACTCTTTCTTGTTGGAGTGGCAATGCATGCAGGTGTTCTGGAGGCTCATGTTGTACTGTTTTCCCCCGAATCCTACGTATACCCTGTTGCCGTCCCTGACCACGGAATCCCTCCAGTCGTTCAACAATTGCATATGCTCCGCCCGCATGAATGCCCTGGGCTGAACACACTGCTTGACAGCCATTTGCTGAATAACAGGCGTATCGATTTTAGGTTCAGGCTTCACAATATTCGTACCCCTGCTATAGACAAAGGGGAACGAAACTATAGCAACAAAGACAAGAAGTCCCGTTATTATTTTTCCGCTGTCATACATTCTAGCTTACCTCCTCGCTGCCTTCTTTTCCGGGAAGGGGTTCAAGACGTATATCAAGTGTCCTCTCCTTCTCTCCCTTCATCACCAGGGCGTTGGCTACAAGCTCTGTTACCCCGGTGACACCGACTTCAGGCACCCAGTATTCATTTGCTGCCGAAAGGGTGGCCCTGTCGATCGCACAGACACAGGCGAGCATATTTACTCCATATTTATCGTGTACGAATTTGACCGCGTTTGCCCTGGGCAAGCCGCCTCTCATGCGCAGTTCCATATTCTCTGAGGCATTGATCCCCGAGCCGCTTCCGCAGCAGAAGGTCTTCTCCCTGATCGTGTTCTCGGGCATCTCGTAAAAATTCTTGCAGACATTCTTGATGACATACCGGGGTTCTTCAAGCATCCCCATTCCACGCGCAGGGTTGCAGGAATCATGGTAAGTAACTTTCAGGTGGTCATTCCTGCTCTTATCGAGTTTGAGCTTGCCGTTCTTGATTAGGTCGGCAGTGAATTCGGAAATATGCACCATTTTGGTAGATTTTGCATTCTCAAATTTTGTGCCTGTTATGGGAGAGACCGGCTCCTGGAGGAAATCAGCGGGACCGTTCCATGTGTCCATGTACTGGTGCAGGACCCTCCACATATGGCCGCACTCCCCGCCAAGGATCCATTTCACTCCCAACCTCTTTGCTTCAGCATAAATCTTGGCGTTGAGCCTCTTTGCCATCTCATTGGTGCTGAAGAATCCGAAGTTGCCGCCCTCGGAGGCATACGTGCTCCAGGTGTAGTCGAGGCCCAGTTCATGAAACAGCATAAGATAGCCCATCGCGGTATATGTGCCGGGATTTGCGAAGAGGTCGCCGGAAGGCGTAACGAACAATATTTCAGCCCCTTTCCGGTTGAAACTCGGTTCGATTTTAATGCCGGTAATCGTTTCTATATCTTCTGAAAAGAGATCGATGCACGATTTTACGGTGTGCGGTTCGAGACCGAGGTGGTTGCCTTTCATATAGCAGGCAGCGATTGGGCCGCCTGACCAGCCGATTTGAAGCCCGAGCAGGTTGGTGAGTTCCCTGCCCATCATGGTAATTTCAGCCTGGTCAATGCCATAAGGACAGAAGACCGAGCAGCGTCGGCATTCCGTGCACTGGTAAAAATAGTACCACCACTCTTTAAGGACATTCACGGTCAGGTCGCGCGCACCGGCAATCTTCTTCAGAATCTTTCCGGCCAGGGTGAAATTGCCGCGATATACTGATCTCAACAGTTCGGCCCTTAGCACAGGCATATTCTTGGGGTCCCCTGTGCCGATAAAAAAGTGGCATTTATCCGCACAGGCGCCGCACCGTACACAGATGTCCATGAAAACGCTGAAGGAACGGTACTTTTTAAGAAGTGCCTGCATCCCTTCAAGGATGGTCTGCTCCCAGTTGGCAGGGAGCTTCCAGTCTTCGTCAGCGACCCTCCAGTCTCTTCCGTTAGGGAACCCGACAGTATCAAGGTCCTTCTTCTTCGACGGATGGCAATACATATGCTCCCTTATTTCCACGGGTGTATCCATCCAGTCAGTCTGCGGCGGGTTATAATTTATTTTTAAGAGATCATTTGGTTTTGCAGTAAATTTTGCCATTTCTACTCCTTCTCCACCGGTATTCCAACCGATTTCATTTTCTCCCTGAAGTCATTTTCATATTCCTCATAAGTATGGACATGAACAGGGTAATCCCAGGGGTTCACATGCCTGACCATGCGGTTGTTGTTTGCCATATTTCTTGTCGGGCTGAGGAAAACCCCTGCCATATGCACAAGTTTGCTGAAGGGGAAATATGCAAACAGGACACTTATAAGAAAGAGGTGGATATAAAATATTATACCGATCCCTTGCGGGACAACCGGCCTGAAACTGATCAGCCCCATTGTCAACTGCTTAACGCCAACCACATCGACCTTGGTAAAATACCGCATCAGCACGCCGCTGCCGGCAACTGCCAGAATGAGGAAGAGGGGAAAATAATCGGCTGGAAGGGATATGTAGCGGACCAGGGGATTGGTAATCCTTCTTATGAACAGATATGTTACTGCAGCTAAAATCACCACATCAGTGATATAAAGCATCGGCACCCCAATCTGTAGAAAACTGTCCAGACTTTCAATCACATGAATGGGATACGGCAACTGGATAGCAAAAAGCCGGAAATGCCTGATGAGGATAATAAGGAATGACCAATGGAATGCGAGACCCGACAGCCAAAGCCATTTGTCGGAGCCGTAAGCGATCCTCGGCCCCTCTCTCATATCGAGTTTAATATTCCTGAAGAGAGAACGGAAAAGCAACACTTCTAAAGCCATTCTGCCTATTACGCCAAGCGTGCCTGACGGGCTCTCCAGTTTGTCTTGCTTGATCCAGGGCAATGACAGCTCCTGCCCGCAGGTCGTCGGTATCCGAAACGGAACTGGAGAACTTGCCCATTTCATCACGCGATAAATTAACCCTGCGACAAATGTGGCCACTGCCAGGTAGGGGATAATAACACCAAACAGGAATTGCATATTCGCATATTGCACTCCTGCCACAACAAGCACAATCAGTGTTATTACTGCGAACAAAGGGAATAGGGTTTTCATTTCGCTACCTCTTTTGTTTTTGATTTGTCATTTCTTTTTTTTCGGCACTTTCAGGCGCAGGGGTTTCCGCAGACTCTTTTGGCTGCGAGATCATCTGGGCTTTTTGAAGAAGCCTGAAAGTCATATTTTTGGTTTCATTTGTCTTTATTTCATAGATTTTTTCACGGCATTTCATGAAGCTGTCGAAGGCACGAAGGGCAACAGCATCGATCCTTGATTCGAACTCAACCAGTTCCCCGGCTACGGAGCGGTCATGCGCGGATTCTCCCAGCATTTCTCTTATTACGACTTTTAAAAGGAGAATAAAGACAATGGCGCTGGATGGGAGGCCCTCCTGGACAGCCCTGATTCGTATAATACCGTCAAGCAAGGGGGCCGCTTTTTCGGCATCAGCTCCGGAAAGCAAGGCATCGAGAATCGCTTCTGTCCCCTGCTTAAGCGTATAGCCTATGGGATTCGCGAATTGGTCTTTTTGATTTTTAAGGAAAATGGAAGTATCCGCATGGTACGTCTCAAGGATAACGTCAAACCATCTATTCAGGATGGCGGGTCTCTTCTCAGACAAGAGTTCTGTAAGCTTCATTTCCTCCCCACCAGAGAGAAGGTAAGGGTAAAGGCAGAGGTAAAGAGAAGATCGTCCACAGCTTCTTTACCTGTACCTTTACCCGCTTTTACCTGATTTTCTCCGGACTCTATACGCAACCTGTCGGCTTAGGCAGTCCTGCGTATCTGCAAGCCTGCTTTGCGGGACCATCGGGGAACAGCTCATAAAGATACTTTGTATTGCCCTTGTCGGCGCCCATTGTCTTGCCGATCTCTTTAACAAGGATCTTTATCATAGGAGCTATCTGATATTTCTGATAATAATCTCTCAGAAAGTTTATGATCTCCCAATGGGAATCAGTAAGATCAACACCATCGGCTTTTGCCATGGAGGATGCTATATCTTTGCTCCATGCATCCAGATCAACCATATAGCCATCCTCGTCCACCTCAACTTGTTTCCCTGCAATTTCAATATTAGGCATACTACTCTCCTCCTTGCTTAACGCAATTTATTAACTACTTATGGATTATTCCGCTATTACTCCAAAAAGGCGGTACGAGTAAACAAGATAATATAGAACCTATAGCTAGGTCAAATAAAAATATATTATAACTTCATTGGGCCTGTTTATGCAGCACCTCTCCAGCGATTTCCGCTACGGTTCTTCCAACCAACTCTCCTTCTCTATAAAAGGGCACGGGACCGCTGTCACCCAAAAATCTCGAGATTAGTTCATTGACGCTTCCACGGGGGTCCAGCACACCCATTAGCCATATAGCATAGCCCCTGACAGCCGGGTTCCTGTCTTTCAGCATTCCCGGAAGGTCCGGCAGGGTAAATCCCACCAGATCCGGTCTTGTCACGGCAATCCGTCCCATCGCCCACAAAATTCCAGCCCGAAACATATCTTCATCCCTGAAAGACCAAAGGATAGGAACAATGTCATTAAACGCATCCGGATCACCTGTAACGATTTCCCCCAATAATTCAGGCGAACTCCAGCCGATTCCGCCTGACTCTTCGCCCATGGACCATAAAAGCCTTCTTACAGTGTCGCGCACAATGCCCAACCTTTCCATGGAATCTTTCGAAAAAGTCCGCGAAATCGCGCCGATAGCCTCAATGGCCCTCCAGCTTGTCACATCCTGCCTGTCATACGATAAAGATATGAGCAGCCTTATAACACCCTTGTCCTCCATGGCCATGTCAGCCACTTCATCGTAAGCGCGCAATTCAAGTAAAGCCTTCAGCCTGTCCTTTCTGTTAAGGTTGCTTTCGCGAGTGCCTGCCCCTCCGGTCACAGGCTGTGCAGGGACAGCAGCAGGCATATTCCGGGGCGGCTCGGAACCTGCTTCCCGGGACATCTTCAGTTTTACAAAAACAAGTCTCCCGGCCGGACTGCCCAGGCCTTGAGAAAACACCCTCTGATGACTATGCATGTCGTAGTCAATATCGCACGTCTCGTAATCGGTATCCTCTCCCATCTCGTTGATTTGCCAGTTTCCGCGTGCCAGGGCAAGGGCCTCCATGTATGCTTCGCCGGTATTATGGCCCGTCAGGTCGCATACATATATAGTACCGCATTCGCACGAACCGCCCGGCACACTGCCGAATTCGGTTTTTACTTCATCCGGCCGATCTATAATGCGCCCGCAGAAAGGGCATTCGGGTGTATATCTAACCATTAGTCACCGTTCCTTTCTTTCTGTATTTATCTGCGCACCTGATAAGCCCGATTGCCCATTCAGGGGAGCCTAAAGCATGTACATGCGTATAAGTGGCAAGTACATTTTTATAACAGATACCGTCCCTTTTGTCTTTTATCCCTTTGCCCCTGCGCATGGCAAATGCGGTAGAAAAAATGGGGACAGCGACCGTTTTTGAATTTGTTATTTTGTTAAAAACGGTCGCTGTCCCCATTTTTTCTACTATTTTTTCCTCAACCGCTGAATAATGGAATTCATGCCCGTGCAGCACAGTTCCAACCGGGTAAAAGGGGTTTTCACTGTCGACCTCAACGATGGTATACCCATGAGCCTGGGGTTTCTTTTTCATATCGAAAACAATGGGGAATACTCCAGCCATCGGGTATTGCCCGCCATCTGTTACAATGCTCTGACCCAGGAACATCAGGCCTCCGCACTCTGCATAAACAGGCAGCCCTCTTTCAATCATAGTTCTGACGGAATCCCGGAAAGCAGCATTTCCGGCCAACTGCAGCGCGTTAGTCTCGGGGAAACCTCCCCCGATATAAAGGGCGTCTATATCGGGGAGCCCGGCATCGGCCAACGCATTGATATCTATGATTTGAGCGCCGTTCTTTTCAAGTTCTTCAAGGTTTTCAGGGTAATAAAACTGAAAAGCAGCGTCACGGATCACACCGATCCTCACCGAAATTTCCCCTTTGGCAAAGGGCGGAAGGGGGGATGTTCTCAGCGGCTCAGCAGCCATTGCGATACCGGCTATCGCATCCATGTCCAGATACTTTGCAGCAATCTCTTCGGCAAGGGCGATTACCTTTGCCGTATCGGGATGCTCCTGACAGGGAGTGAGCCCCATATGGCGTTCGGGCAATTCGCCTTCCGCCAGCCTGGGTATTACCCCGAGCACCGGCAGCGAACAATATTTATTTATGGATTCCCTTACCACCGACTCATGCCTATGCCCTGCCACCTGATTCAGCACAACTCCCTTTATCTCCACCCCGGTGTCCAGATGCATGCATCCCAGTACTACAGCAGCAGAGGTCCGCGTCATCTTCGTGCAATCAATAACAAGTATCACAGGCGCATGCAACAACTTTGCAAGTTCAGCGGTGCTGCAGGACCCTCCTGCATCCATGCCGTCGTGCAGCCCTCTGTTCCCTTCAATCACCGCAATATCAGTGCGGGCATGGGATGCAAAGGAATTCATAATCGTTTCGCCGGAAAGGAAAAAAGGATCGAGATTGTAGCAGGGCATTCCGGCTGCGGTTGACAGCCAGCCCGCATCAATGTAATCCGGCCCCTTTTTAAAAGGCGTAACCTGCAGCCTCTTTATCGACCCAAGTCCGGCGATGACCGCAAGAGAGACGACAGTTTTTCCGCTCCCTCCTCTTACTCCGGCAATGACCAGACGTGGATAGGCATGCATAGTTTGTTATTATAACTTATACGGAGTGAAAGACCCAAGAATCTAAAGACGTAAAAAAAGGCAGACTGGGGGCAGTCTGCCTTTTCTGACCTGTAAGCGAAATATATTACTGCTTTGGGGGTATCTCTACGAAGCTTCCGCCGAAATATGTATAAATAAGAGCCCCTTCATCCACGAGATCTTTCAGCGCAGCCTTCACCTCATCCCTGGTAACGCCGGCTTCTGCCGAGATTGTCTTCTGAATATCACTTGATTTCAGCTTCTTTTTTCCAACCGACTTTTCGATCAGAGCATATATTTTCTTTTTTACTTCTTCCTTTTCCATGAATAGCACCTTTCCTTGCTTAGAGGTTTATAAATCCCTTTTTCCATCAAATTGAGAGAGGGGTACACTCTCGTGTACCCCTCTGACCAGTTGACCATATTTTACCACTTGAATGCGGCAGAATTCCTGTATGTCTCCCTGGCAATAGTGAAGTCGTCAATATGCTGGAAAGTAAACGGCAGCTTGGTAGCTTTGAAGAATGATTCCCAGCCTATCCTCTCGACCCATTCGCCAACCCTTTCGTGCTTCCGGGCGCCTGCGATGTAAGCTTCGAGTATTGTCTTTACGGCTGAAGTGACTTCAGGCCATCTCGGGGGATTGTTCGGAACGTAAGGAATAGCCAGCTTCGAAAACTTCGGATCGCTCCTAAGGCTCCCGACTTTTCCGCCTACAACAATAGCGACTCCGTCATTTACCGGATCTGCAATAGGAAGCGCCGGACATACGGAGAAGCAGTTTCCGCAGTACATGCACTTCTCTTCTTTGATCTTAACGGCCTTATTTGCAGGATCAGGGCTGATAGCGCCTGTCGGGCATGCGGCTATTGTGGAAGGCACCTCGCACATGTTCTTGATTTTATCAGTTTCCACAATAGGAATTTTCCTGTGGATACCGACAAGGGCGATATCGGAGCAGTGAACAGCGCCGCACATATTTGTGCAGCATGCAACCGCCAGTCTCACCTTGTTGGGTAAGGATTTGGTGGTGAAATAATCGGCAAATTCGTCCATCAGGGCCTTGACTAAACCGGATGCATCGCATGCCGCTGAATGGCAATGTACCCATCCCTGTGTGTGGACGATGTTGCTTATCCTGGGGCCGATACCGCCTACCATATACTTTTTGTCTTTAAGATCTTTTAAAAGCGGCTCGATGTTCTTCTCATCAGAAACAAGAAATTCCACGTTGTGCCTGGTGGTATAACGAATATAACCGCCGCAATATTTTTCAGCAAGGGCTGCATGCTCTCTGATGGTATCGGTACTGAGAAGCCTTGGAGAGGCAACCCTTACCGTCCATATCTTTTCTCCCTTATTGGACACGTGGACCATTACTCCGGGATTTAAGATCTCATGGTATTTCCAGTCTCCGTAGTTCTTCTGGATCACCGGAGGCAAAAAATCCTTATAGTGAGGTGGTCCTATGTCAGTTCTTCTTTGTGGTAACGCCATAATTATCCTCCTTACTTTAATTTATGTAATTATACTGTTATTTCTTCTGTAAATCCGCTTCTGTCCAGAAATAGAACGGGTCCCTTCTCGGCTCCTTCACGTGCTGCGGGATAGGATCTATTCCGATGAACTCCAGGAACTCCCTCATTCCTCTTCTGATGATCAGTTCGCCGATCCTTTCCCTGTTCTTTCCGTGCTCATCCCACCATTCCCACATCTTCCTTACGAGATCCTTCAATTCATCGTAAGGGGCCTCCATCTTCATGAAAGGTACGATCACATGGGAGAGTGTTGCGCCGATAACAAAGGGGGCCTTGCTGCCGATCAGTATTGTTGCGCCTTTCTCGCCGGTCCCTTTTAATGCCTTTGTCATCTTTGCGATGCAGTGCATGCATCGCACACAATTGGCATCATCGATCTTTAACTCTTTGCCGTCATAGCTCATGCATTGGCTGGGGCACATATTGACAATTTCTTCAGTTATATTCATGCCGTTCTTGGCATAAGCCGCGACTTCTTTCTGGTCGACAGAGATTTTGCCTTTCCATGTGCCGATGATGGAGCAGTCGGCGCGGGCAATCGAAGCGATACAGTCGACGGCACATCCCGCTGTTTTGAACTTGAATTTATAAGGGAATGCAGGTCTGTGCATTTCGTCCTGGAATTCCTGTGTAACTGCATAGTTGATTTCGAGGGTATCGATATTGGACCACTCGCACCGTGCCGGCCCTACGCAGCAGCTCGGTGTTCTCATTGCTGAACCGGAACCGCCCAAATCCCATCCGCGGGATGAGAATTCGGCGAAAATGGGCTCCAGATTTTCAGTGTTGGTTCCCAGAAGCACCAGGTCGCCCGTTGATCCGTGCAGGTTGGTGAGGCCGCTTCCGTATTTGTCCCAGATGTCGCACATCTCATTCAAAAACTTGGATGTGTAAAAGAATGCAGATGTGGAATTGATTCTGACCGTATGGAAATTGGCAACATTTGGAAATTCTTCGGCCAGTGACGAATATCTGCCGATAACGCCGCCTCCGTATCCCCTAACGCCGACGATTCCGCCATGCTTCCAGTAACCGCGTTTTGTCTTGTACGACTTTTCGAGCAGTCCAAGCTCATCAGCAGCCATGTCGTTCTTGGCAGCCGCCTTCTTGATTTCTGTCACGAAACTTGGAAATGGACCCTTTTCAAGCTCGTCCAACAGTGGAGTCTGGTACTTCTTTGGCATAGAAACCTCCTCTTGATTGAGTTTTAAGCAACTCGCATGGATTTAAGTATCTTATTCATTCCGATTGTTTCATAAAGCCAGCATCTTTAACAATACAGGCTAATATACCATAGAGTCAATCGTCAAATAAAAAAAATTAATTCAAATATTAGCGATTTTTTTGACTTGACCCTTTTGTTAAAACCGCCGTACAATTAAGGGTTATGAGAGTTAAACAGGTCGAGCTTGTCGGCTTTAAATCCTTTTCAGATAAAACAGTGCTCAGGCTTCACGACGGTGTCACTTGTATTGTCGGGCCAAACGGATGCGGCAAGAGCAATGTCGTCGATGCGTTCAAGTGGGTGCTGGGGGAGCAAAGCGTCAAGAGCCTGCGCGGTGAAAAGATGGAAGAAGTCATCTTCCAGGGCTCGGCAACTATAAAACAGAAAGGCATGGCGGAAGTGACCCTCCAAATCTCTCTTTCCCAGCGCCCCCAAAAGTCTGACGACTTTTCGGGGACCCCGGCCGGAAAACAGGGGCCTGACAATAACGGGCACACGGCCGACAGCGCTGGCGACCGGGATGGTGCCTCTGTTTCACGCAGACTTTACCGTTCCGGCGAAAGCGAGTATCTGATCAATAAGAGCCAGTGCAGGCTCAGGGACGTCAGGGATATTTTCCTGGATACCGGACTTGATGTAAAAAGCTACTCGATACTGGACCAGGGAAGGGTAGCGGAATTAATCAATGCAAAGCCCCAGGACAGAAGGTTTCTTATAGAAGAGGTCGCCGGGGTGATGAAATACAAAGTGCGGAAGACCGAGGCGCTGTCGAAGCTGGAATCTTCAAAGCAAAACTTGCAGCGCATCAATGACATCGTACACGAAGTCAAGCGGCAGATAAACAGCCTTGACCGGCAGGTAAAAAAAGCGGAACGCTATAAACGTCTTAATGGCGACCTCAAATGCATTGAACTGCGCTTTGCAAAAAGAGAGTACCTGCGCTTGAGAGGCATCCTGCGGGAACTTTCGGCTGAAATAGAAAAATTAAGGGAAGCAGATACTTTTAAGAGGAGTACGCTCTCGACCCTTGAGAATCAGATCGAGGCAAAGAGACTCGAACTGGCAGACAAAGAAAGGGCACTCGCCGAACTGGAAAATTCGCTTTACGGTAAAGAGAAGGAGATTTCCGAATCAGAGAAGCAGGTCGCCATCTTAAAGTCGGCAATAGAGAACAGGCGGGCCGATATAGAACGCCTTTCTGCCCAGCAGAGAGATTTTGACCATAAAAAAGAAGACCTTGCAAATAAATCCAGCGGTTTCGACATAAGCGCAAGTGCTCTTTCCGCTGAAATGTCGGTTCTGGCTGATGAACTGGGCCAGAAAAGGGAGCTCCTTTTATCTATTGAGTCTTCTCTCGGAGACAAGGAATCGCTAATAGAAGAAAAAAGAAAGGAACTCTTCAGGATTTCAGAGATTGTGAGCCAGAAAAGGAATGATCTCCACAAACTTCAGGCCTCCAGTGAAACATTGCAGTACCGCGAATCAACTTCATCAAAGGACATCGAAACAGTCAGAATCGGAATAGCTGCTGCGGAAGAATCGATCAGGACCACCGGGGAAAATATTGCAGTGCTTAAGGACAGGCTTGCGTCAATGCATTCCGAAAAAGAAATCCTGAAAGCTGAAACAGAGAAGCTGAAGAGCGAAATTGAAACCCGGAAAAGTCTTTTGGCATCTGAGCGGGAGGCATTGGCTTCAAATATGGCTCGCCTCGGCTCGCTGAAAGAGCTGGCCTTTGACAAGTCTCTCATGGATGTTTTGCTGGAAGCTGTGCCTGCTGCCCGGCATTCTGCGTATGCAGGAGAAGAACCGTCGGGACTATCTTCCGATTGTCTCGTGCTTTCCGACCTTATAAGCACTGAAAAGGAGTACGAAAGAGCCATAGAGGCGGCACTTTCCGAGAAGATAAACTCGATCCTCCTGAAAAGCGTTGAGGATGTGCTGGCTGCCGTAGCAGTTATCAAGGAAAGGAATCTGGGCAGAACAGCCCTCCTTTATACCGGGTTTTCCGAAAGTCCTCAGGCATCAGACGGAGTCGGACATCAAGCGCAGAATATTGAAATTGTGACGGGTGATGCTATTATCGGCAAGGCGTCTGATTTTGTTAAAGTTGAGAAGAACGAGATGCAGGGTTTGGCAGGAATGATACTTGAGAATACTCTTATAGTAAAAGACCTGCAGGCTGCCATCGCGCTCAGAAATCAGAAGACGTCCAATTTTGCCCTGGTTACGCTGGAAGGCGAAGTCATCGACAGGGATGGGGTGATACTTGCCGGCCAGGGGAAGGACATTCTAAAGAGAAAGAGGGAAATAAAGGAACTCCATGCAACCACCCTGGAGCAGCAATCGCTTATTAATGTTTACGAGAATGATCTGTCTGTTGCAGCCGGCGCATTGTCCGATAAAGAGAAATCGCTGACAACGATAGAAGGCGCTCTCGTTGACATGGAAAAGGAACTGTCGGTGGCAGACCATTCCTTAAGGGGCCTTCACGACGAAAATGAGAGACAGCAGCGGAAGCTGGCCTTTCTCAATTCGGAGATTGCCGCCATCACGGGAGAGAAGGAATCGTTAACAGCCCTGATAGCATCGAAATCGGATGAAATAGGCTTGTCGGAAAAAGAGAGAGACATTATTAATGAAAGTATAACTGAACTGCAGGATTCCATTGGATCGGTGAGGACCGAATATGAGACGGCCAGGTCCGAAGTGACCGAACTGCAGCTTGACATAACTTCGCACAGAGAGAAAATGGAGTCCCTGCAGCGGGAGAAAACCAGTATAGCCGGGGCGTTAAGAGAGCTTGAAAAGACAAGAGAGGCAGCGTTCCGGGAAGCCGGCGAAGCTGAAAAGAGACTGTTGGAATCATCTTCAGAGGTTGAGCGATATGAAGAAGTTATAAAAGGGTTGGTCATCGAGGCTGACGCGATGAGCCGTGAAAAGACATTGCAGAGAGAAGCTATCGACATCGAAAACCAGACACTAGTTGCAGAGAGCAACTCCCTGAAAAATATTCGCATTGAAATCGACGCCTTATCTCAGCAATTATCTGAAGCAAATGCAGCGGCTATTGAGCACCGGCTTAGAGCTGAGAATATCGAAGGCACTATTTCCAATAAATACGCCATTGATATAAAGCACGAGGAGATTCCCATAGAAGGGTTCGACGCCGCCGAGGACGAGGAACAGATGAATCAGCTCAATGAGAAGATACGTGACCTCGGACCTGTAAACCTGGGTACTATTGAGGAATATGAAGAGCTGAAAAACCGTTATGACTTTCTGACACGGCAGCAGCAGGATTTGACACTGTCAATCGCTGAACTGGAGGAGGCCATAAGCAGGATCAATGCATCTACAAGAAGAAAGCTTCGCGAGGCATATGATGCACTCAGGGCACAATTTATCGAAGTGTTCAAAACACTTTTCGGAGGGGGCAGGGCGGATATTGTCCTCACAGACGAGGAAAACATCCTGGAATCCGGCCTAGAGGTCATTGCCCAGCCCCCCGGCAAGAAGCTCCAGAACCTTAACCTGCTTTCAGGAGGAGAAAAGGCCCTGACCTCACTTTCACTTCTTTTTGCCGGTTTCCTGATAAAACCGAGTCCGCTTTGTATTCTTGACGAGGTGGATGCCCCTCTCGATGAGTCGAACACCGTGCGGTTTGCTCAGATGATCAAGGGGCTTTCGAAGGACACGCAATTCATTGTCATTACCCATAATCGTGCAACTATGGAAGTTGCTGACTACCTGTACGGCATAACCATGGAGGAGCCGGGGGTATCAAAAGCGATATCGCTGCAATTTACCGAAATCGAAAAAACTTGACGGTCTCGTAAAAAGTCCATATGCTGCGTTGCGCTGCGTCCCTCGTCACTGCGGAGTACAAACGAGTACGCCTCATTCCTCAGTATTTGCGCGCCTTGCCTATGAACTTTTTACGAAACCGTCTGTATGAAATTTACAGAATAGTAATTTTATTAGTATAATTTTCTTATATGAAAGATTCCTCTCTTGTTGCCGGTGTGGAAATCTCCACAGAAAAAGAAGACCTTATATGCTACAGCTATGATGCATCGGGTGCTGCGGCAATGCTTCCTTTTGCTGTGGCATGGCCCAGAAATACTGATCAGGTCATTAACATAGTAAAATTCGCCGATGCAAATAACCATTCCATAATAGCCCGCGGCGCAGGTACCGGCATGGCAGGGGCATCAGTTCCGGCCTCAAACGGCATTGTCATAAGCTTTGAAAAGATGCGAAAAATGCTGGATGTCGATACGAAAAACATGACGGTAACCGTCGAGCCCGGCATCATAAACGGAAAACTGCAGAAGGAACTCGAGTATTTGGGCTACTTTTACCCGCCTGACCCTGCCAGCCTCAATAACTGTACTATCGGAGGCAATGTGGCTACCAATGCAGGCGGGCCGAGGGCGCTTAAATACGGTGTTACGCGAGATTATGTTATGGGCATGGAAGCGGTCATGTCTGACGGCAGCTTAATAGCCGCAGGAGGCAAAACTCATAAAAGAGTGGTCGGCTATGATCTCAGGAATTTGCTGATAGGCTCTGAAGGCACGCTTGCGTTGGCGACAAAAATACGTCTCAGGATGCTCCCGCTTCCCGAGGACATAATGACGCTTCTCGTGCTCTTTGGCAAGCTTGAGTCTTCAGGCACGGCTGTTTCAAAGATCATCGCCGCTAAAATCATTCCCCGGACCATGGAACTTCTTGATAAATCCGCTATCGAGGCGATCGAAAACTATAAGCCTGTCGGCCTGCCTACGGATGTCGATGCATTGCTTCTTATAGAACTCGACGGCTATCCGACGACCATAGAGAAAGAGGCCGGCCGCGTTGTCGACATATGCCGCGCACTTGGGGGTGAAGTCATCGTTGCAGAAGACTCAATGGCAGGGGAAAGACTCTGGGATGCAAGGAGATCGATGTCGGCTGCACTCTACCATATCAAGCCTGCAAAGATTAACGAAGACATCGTGGTGCCCATAGATAAAGTTTCTCTTATGTTAAGCGAGTTAAGAAGAATGTCCGAAAGCAGCGGAATAAAAATAGTAAGCTTCGGCCATGCCGGAGACGGCAATCTGCACGTTAATATCATGGTTGACAAGAACAATAAAGAAGAATATGCAAAAGGCGTTGAGCTTGTACCGAAAATATTCGAAGTTACCCTCAGGCTGGGAGGCTCTTTGTCCGGTGAGCACGGCATCGGCCTTACAAAAGCGTCTTATTTTAGCATGGAAGTAAAGAGACGTGAATTAGAACTCATGAAAGGAATAAAAGGCGTATTTGACCCGAAGGGGCTTATGAATCCGGGGAAGATATTCGGGTAAAGTTACCCGTTAAGGATTTTTGCGGCTTCTTTTGCAAAATAAGTGATTATCAGGTCCGCGCCCGCCCGCTTTATAGACAGGAGCATTTCCATCATCGTCCTTTGTTCGTCCAGCCAGCCCAGGCGGCCCGCGGCTTTGACCATTGAGTATTCACCGCTGACGTTATATGCGGCAACAGGCAGGACGAATGTGGACCTCACTAATGCAATTATATCAAGATATGCCAGGGCAGGTTTAACAATAATGATGTCGGCGCCTTCCTCTATATCGAGCGCGACTTCTTTGATGGCTTCACGTTTGTTTGCAGGGTCCATCTGATAGGTGCGCCTGTCTCCGAACCTGGGTGTCGATTCTGCCGCATCTCTGAATGGCCCATAAAAAGCGGACGCATATTTAGCGGCATACGACATTATGGGAATGGTATTGTATCCTTCCCGGTCGAGCGCGTTCCTGATGACGGCGACCCTTCCATCCATCATGTCGGAAGGCGCAACCATATCGGCGCCGGCTTTTGCGTGGGACACAGCTTCGAGGGCAAGCAGGCCAAGGGTCTTATCGTTATTGACGTCGCCTTTTTCTATGACACCGCAGTGCCCGTGGTTCGTGTATTCGCACAGGCATACGTCGGTTATCACATACAATTCGGGCACGGCATCCTTTACAGCTTTAACAGCGTCCTGGACCACACCTTTCTCGTCATAACCGGACGTGCCTAGTTCGTCTTTGGTTTCAGGAATACCGAAAAGCAATATCGCCGGAATGCCGAGAGAATGCACCTCTTTTGCATGGCTGATCAGGACATCAGCAGATTCCTGGTAGCAGCCTGGCATCGATGGAATCTCTTTTTTGACACCCTTGCCGTAAGTGACAAATAATGGATAAATAAAACAATCAGGAGAAAGCGAGGTTTCCCTCACCATCCTCCTGATCGTTTCGCTTTTCCGCAGCCGTCTGAATCGATGTACAGGAAACATATTTAAAAGAATGGCTGCAGGTTATAGGCTATGGGCAATGGGAAAAGAAGTGATTCCTTCTGTTTCCTTGGCCTCTCGCCTATAGCCTTTTGCCTATTGCCTTTTTTTAGTGTCCGCAACTGCTGCATCCGGACTGGCCGCCGGACCCGCATGAGGGGGCAGTGCCTCCTGTAAGTGTAAACCCTTCATGCTCTCCGTCATTAAGATAGTCGAGCTGCATGCCTGAGAGGGTAATAATCGTCTTTTTATCCACAAAGACTCTCAACCCGTCTTTCTCGATTACCTCATCGTCAACAAGCGCTCTTTCGTCTAAATCAAGACCATAAGACGGGCCGCAGCATCCACCGCCGGCACTGTAAATGCGAATTCCCCAGCTATCTTTGCCCTCTGCAGCCAATATGGCCTTTGCTTTCTCAGCAGCTTTTTCCGTAATAGTAACCACACCGTACCTCCAAGTATTTGTTACCTTAAGCATAATGTAAAAAAGCGCCAAGCGTCAAGCACAGCTTGACGCTCTTTTTGAATATAGGATATTTTAAAAGGCATGCTATTAATTCATCGATCTATACTGAAAGAACTTCTTTCATCTTTCTTCCTGTCAATCCTTTTCCTGAATTTCACACTTATGATGGAAAAGTTGCTGCGTTTGAGCAGGCTCCTTGCCGGTGTCGGGGCATCGGCTTCCGACATGGCAAAAATTGTTTTTTACCTCCAGCCTCAGATTCTTATACTTACAATCCCGATGGCCATGCTTCTGTGCGTCCTTCTGGTTTACGGAAGGATGGGCACAGATAACGAACTCACCATACTGAAGAGCAGCGGGATGCCGTTTAAATCCATAGCACTTCCAGTCGTCTATTTGGGTGTGGCATGCTTTATTGTGGGCAGTTGCATGAGCTTTTATCTGAGTCCGAAAGGCAGCAAATATCTTAGACTGGGGTTGCAGGACATATTGACAAAGCGGGCGCCAATGACCCTTGAAGAGGGCATATTCAACACGGCTTTCAAAAATATCATGATACTGATCAAAGAGAAACCGGCCCCGACAAAACTCTCAGGTGTTTTTATTGTTGATGAACGGAAAAAGGATGAACAAAAAATAATTGTGGCTAAGAGCGGCGAAATAATACCTGAAAACGACACATTAGCCTTCTCTCTCTCCAGCGGCCACATTTATCTGGCCCATAAAGGACTCATTACAGAAATCCAGTTCGGTAAATATCATTTCATGCTTACGCCGTCAATCGAGCCTGGGGAACGCAAAAACAGCGAAATGACGCCGCAAGAACTATTAAGGGAGGCCGGAAGGGACAAGGGCAAAAGAGTTTCCTGTCTTCTTGAATTCTACAGACGTATTTCCATGCCCGCCATATGCTTTATATTGATCCTCCTGGGCCCGTCGCTGTCTCTTATGGCAGGAAAGTCCGGTAAGCTGGGGGGGCTGACAGTGGGGTTGTCGGTATTTGCTTTTTATTACACCTTGCTTATTTATGGCGAGAACCTTGCCCGCTCAGGCAAATTGCCGCTTATCGCCGGCGCATGGCTCTCGTTTACAATTTTATCCGCTTTCTCGATGCTGGTGTTCGAAAAGGTGAACAGAAGATGAAAAAGGCCGTCACGGGTTCGATATGCTAATTGTACAAAAAATGTATATCAAGGAATTCCTGAAGGCGCTTGCTGTGGTGGGGCTCGGCATATCGCTGGTTTTCAGCATCATCGGGCTCATCGACAAGATTGACGAGTTCATGCCTCACAAGCCCGCGCTGAGATTGCTCCTTGAGTATACTGTACTGACGATTCCAAAATATTTTCATTACCTCATGGCAATGTCAACCCTGCTTACAAGCCTGCTCATATTTTCCATGGCTATAAACAGGAAAGAAATCGTCATCATAAAGGCCGCCTCAGGCAGAATGAAGCGCATCTTGCTGCCTTTTCTGGGTATAGGACTGGCTCTCACGCTGCTCGGCTTTGGACTCGAGGAAATAGTGATTCCGGCGACATCAAAACGAATCAGATCGATAAGGAACCAGATAACGGAGAAAAAGAAAGAAGTGACTTACAAGGACGGCACACTCTACATGAGGGGGAAAGACGGCTCCATAGTGCGTATATCATTTTTTCTGCCGGACCAGAATATCTCAAAAGATGTCAGTATTTTCAGTTTTGACGGGGGAGCGCTGAAAGAGCGCATTGACGCTGCTACCGCAGAGTGGGCGGGCTCGGCATGGAAGCTGAAAAACGTTACAGTGTACGATATGTCCAATGGCAAGGTAATAAACCGGTCCGAAATGCCCTACCCCAACATCGAATCGCCGAAGATATTCAAAGAGGACCTGTGGGCACCGGAAGAAATGAACATTATCGAGCTGATTAATTACCAGCACAGGCTTGCAGAGGCCGGATTCAAGAATATCAAGCTGATCGTTGATATAAGCTCGCGGCTTTCATATCCGCTTATCAACTTTTTCATGCTGCTTCTGGGGATATCGCTCGCTGTCGGCGGTGAACACAAGGCGTTGCAGAAAATCCTTCATCGAAAAGCCGCTTCTTCTCACAGCGGCGCTATCGCGGCAGGATTGGGCCTTCTGATAAGCCTTATTTACTGGCTGGGATACTCCGTCTTTTTATCCCTGGGCTACACCGGCGCAATCCACCCGGCTGTTGCCCCGTGGGTAATGCCGCTCGCGTTTGCAGGTATTTCAGTTTATCTCTACAGTCAGATACCGGAATAGGAACAGCAGCAACTACGCGTCCGAATGCGCCAATTGACCCGTGAAGTTGAGTCTATGGGCGGGTGAAGTACCTGATGCTGAACTTCGGGAGGTTGAGGGGATTGCCAAAGCCCGCTTTTTTCAGCAGTCGGCCCACGGGCTCGTAATGCTCCGCGTCGCACTCCATAACGATCCGGTCTATGCGGGAGAGATTGCGCTTGATCCCGTTCAGGGCTTTAAGCTCGTAGCCCTCCACATCGAGCTTGAGTATATCGATATGGTCGATGCACTCGGCCTCGATAAATGAATCGAGTGTTGTGAGCCTCACCTCCGCGGCGCCCTCGACGCGCTCAGCGCGGACCGTGCCGAGCACTGTGGAGGCCGGGGCATCCATGTACCCGGAGGTCTCAGTGTCGGACACCCCGTAATTGAACGCACGGGCATTGGTCAGGCGGTTGAGGCGGATGTTTTCTGTAAGCCGACGATAAACTTCGGGGTTGGGCTCGAGGGCATAAACGCGGGCCTCGGGATTAAGCGACCCGATCCGTATTGTGTACATTCCCACATTGGCCCCCACGTCGAGCACCGTGCCCCGGGGGTTATTCAGATGCCCGAAACCCGGCAGGCGCTCGTACACGAGATCAAGAAAGACCTGTGGGAACATCCCGATCTCACCCGTGAACTCCCTGAAACGGAAGACATGACCCTTGAGGGTCACGGTCATCTCTCTGGGGCTCGGGCCGAGGCCGAGCCCGTAGGCCGCCATATGACGGATCGAGGTCACCAGAAACGCGGGCTTGTCCGCAAGCCGCGCGTACCTGAGTCCGGCAACGAGCGTCAGGAGTTTGTCACGTGTGCCGAGGCTGATGGACATCGTTGTCCTAAGTTTACATATAGCAGAGCTAATTGTAAACCAGACGGTTACTGTTATCTGATCACCTCTTCTTAATATCCGGGCGAAAAGAACGGGGCCACTCATTTCATTGACAAATGGAGCATGCAGTGATAGATTTGACTCATGCAGGGGACCTATGCCCGGCATTATAAACGCAAGTATGTTCATTGAGGAGGAGAACGCTATGTTGAAAGCCTTACTTGTCTTAGCATGCCTTCTGTTGCTTACAGGTTTTGTTTTTGCCGGGGATGTGGTTGTCAAGGTCAACCTGGTGAACGAACAGGGAATTGGGAAGGAAATCGGCACTATCACGGCGTCCGATAGCAAGTATGGACTTATACTGACACCTCAGTTGAGCGGCCTGACCCCCGGTCCGCACGGATTCCATGTGCACGAAAAGCCGGATTGCTCTCATGTCATGAAGGACGGGAAGGCAGTGCCGGCACTCGCAGCGGGCGGGCATTACGACCCTGCAAAGACGGGCAAGCACGAAGGGCCCTATGGTGAAGGCCATCTCGGTGACCTGCCCCCCCTCTATGTCACTGCTGATGGAAAGGCGACCATTCCAGTCCTTGCCCCGCGGCTAAAGCTGGCCGACATCAAGGGGAGGTCCCTCATGATCCATGCCGGAGGCGATAATTACTCCGACGCTCCTGCCCCGCTTGGCGGCGGCGGTGCCCGGGTAGCCTGTGGAGCGGTGAAGTAAAAACGATTTATTCAACGGACTCCCTCTCCTGATCGGGAGGGAGGTCCTCACCTCACCTCAACTCATCCCTAACGAGGGAGCACCAACATATGCCCTTTTATTTATGAGACTCCACCAAACGCCCTGATATATATTTATGTAACACGCTTGATACCAGGCTCTGATAGGGCATTCCTTCCTCTAACGCCTTTGCTTTTAGGGATTCAAGGTCTCTTTTTGCAATACGGATATTCATCCTCTGATCTTTCAGCATAGTCGTCTTAGCAGCAGCCCGCAGCTTCTTTTTAAGCGCCGCACTGCTTTTCATGGGTTTCCATTCATCTTTTTCTATTTCTTCAGCAAGTTTCTTTTCCTCTTTATCTCTTGCCATAAAATTACCTCCCTTTGTCTCCCAGGTAGCGTTCGGTATACTTCCTGCCGGGATAAATTGTTTTCAGGAAAAACTCGTCTTCTTTTATTACCGTCGGAACAGCATACACATACTCATTTATTGTCACCAAAATCAATACTTGATTCGGATATTTTTCTGTATTGGGATGATCCAGAATATCGACTAATTTATCTGAATCAATAGCAACAAGAACTTGCTCAAATGAGACATTCCTGTCCTTTTTTAACTGCTCGTTCTTTTTGTTATCCCAGTTGAATATCATAAAATTATGGTATATTAATGTGTGCCTATTGTCAATACATCGAAGGGACCCGAAGGTCGACCTTGCTCGAATAGAGGCGGGCCGTATCCCTGATGAACTACGGAAAGACGAGGCGGTTGTGGCGAGTCTGCCGATCCTGTTCAGGACCCTGCGGGGCCAGAAGATTTCGGAAAAGAAACTTGAAAAACTGGTGGAGTTGATACGAAAGTCGTAACCCTATGCCTGATATCCCTGTATACAGTTACCCAAAAATAATGCTCTAATTTTTAGCATTTAAATAACTCCTCATCAACACCTTGAACATCTTCCCATGATTCGGATATTTCAAATGTAATAGTTCATGGACTATGACCTCTTTCAAGAAATCTTCCGATTTCTTCATAATGGCTTTATTGAAAGTCAGCCTTCCCTTGCTCGAACAGCTTGCCCACTTCCGTTTCATCTCACGGACATGAATTTCAATGGGTTTGACCCCTATTTTCTTTGACCAGTGGAATACTTGCCACTTTAATTCTTCATGAGTAATCATTTTGCCTTGCCCGTCAATATCCGCATGATTTTTTTAACCACTTCAATGTAATTCGTCACTCCGAGCTTAACAAGAATCTTATATAGTTGTTTCCTGATCTCGCTTTCATGCTTCTCGCTCGCCTTCCAGTAGGGGAACTTCTCAAAGACCTCTTTCATCTGAGCAGCGCTGTCTTCAGGGTTGGCAACGCCTTCTTTTTTGAAAAGCCATTGTATAGTGAAAATCTCAGGACTTATATTCTTCTCTGTCTGTTCTTTCCGTGCCTGATTTATTTCCTCGATTATCTTTTTGAGTTCTTCGAGAGTTCTCTGAGTTGTCAGTTGTCTCTCCCTGAACAGTTTTGCAATCTCTTCTGCTTTCTCTCCGATGGAAATGAGATATGGAGACTTTGCAGACTCCTCGGTAATGGTCTTTATAATGCCTTTCAAGAGGTTGAATATTTTCTCCGTATCGGACGCCTGACTTTCCTCTATTTTCTTTAGGGTGTCCTCATTGATTTCATAGACCTCTAACGCCGGTTTTATGGCCCCGCTTTTGGTATGCTCCTGCACCAGCTTTTCGGTCTTTCTTGAGAATTCCCGGTCTATAGGAATACCGGGGTCATACGCCTCTCTCAGTATCCTGTAAAACCTCGTCAGGGTCTCAAAGTCATCAAGGCACGGTCTCAGGAATGCGTCAGGAGAGAGGATTTCATAGATCGTGGCAATCTCCTTGAAGAACGCATAATACTGATGTCTTGTTTCTTCGTCCATGAAATGATCAAGGACGGCCTCGACTGCCTTGTCCTGAGATTTACCCTTGATGAGGACAAGGTAATCACTCCTTGCCTGTTCCATTAGGTCAATGAACCTTTCCTTCAGTACGGCTATATCGTGGACGACTCCTTCTATGTCTGAGGAGTCGAAGGCAAGTGCTTTTTCAAGGTTGTCGAATATCCCCACAAAGTCCAGGACAAAGCCCGAAGGCTTGGGTCTGCCACCCTCATCCTCATAGGGTCTGTTGACCCTTGCTATCGCCTGTAGAAGCACATGGTCACGCATGGGCTTATCCAAATACATACAGTAAAGGATAGGAGCATCAAACCCTGTCAGAAGCTTTTCTGTGATGATAAGGATTTTAGGGAGACTTTCAGGCTTTCTGAATCCCTTCCTGATTCTCTTTTCTTCCTCCTCTGACAGGTGATGCCTTGAAAGTTCAGGGGAGTCATTGGCTCCCGCACTTATTACAACCTGAGAATATTCAGGAGGAAGATGTTTATCGAGAAGGTCTTTATAAATAGCACACGCCTCCCTGTCCACCGCAACAACGAATGCCTTGTATCCCATAGGCTCGACATAGTTCCTGAAGTGGTCTGAAATATACAGGGATATCTTTTCCATGCGTTCCCTGTTCTTCAACATGTTTCTGAGATTCACAGCCTTCTCAAGGACTTTGTTCAGTTCCTCTACATCACTGATACCTTCAGCATCGGCAAGTTCAAGGAACTCTTTATTGAGGACTTCCTTGTCAACCTGAAGATCATTAGGCGCCAGGGTATAATGAAGTGCAACCGTGGTCTTGTCTTCGATTGATTCAGCGATGCCATACTTATCGAGATAGCCCTTTGGAGGGTCATCCTGCCCGAAGACTATGAATGTTCCGCTTCCGTGTGTTGTCCTGTCTATGGGCGTTCCCGTAAATCCTATGTAAGTGGCATTTGGCAATGCTCCCATGAGGTAATTACCGAGTATGCCCCCTGTTGTCCTGTGGGCTTCATCAACGAGGACAAAAATATTGTCTCTCATATTGATGTTTGCAGGAATGCCGTCAAATTTGTGTATCATCGAAACTATCAGTCCCCGTTTGTCGCCTGAAAGCAGATTTTGGAGGGTCCTCTTGCTGTCGGCTACCTCCACATTCGCAACTCCCACGGCGGAAAGGTTTCCGAACAACTGGGTTTCGAGTTCATTCCTGTCCACAAGCATGATGACGGTAGGATTATCAAAGAGGGGGTTTTCGATAATCTCTTTGGCGGCAACAATCATAGTGTAGGTCTTTCCCGATCCCTGTGTATGCCAAATCAGACCCCGTTTCTTTTGCTTTTCTTCAGCACGTTTGACGATACTTTGCACAGCCCTCATCTGATGGGGTCTCAGGACAACCTTTTTCAGTTCATCGTCCTGCCTTGTAAACAGTATAAAATCATCAAGAACTCTTATTATCCTTTTCCTATCGAAGAATGCCTTTACAAGGGTCTCATAGTCTCCCTGTTTTTCTTCCTTCCAGTTGAAAAGCCCTTTCCTTGATGTGTTCCATGTAGCCCCGTAGTAATATCGAATGAGGTGAGTCAAGGTATAAAGCTGAAGAATAGCCATAATCTCAGGTGCATCATTGTGGTATCTCCTGATCTGGTCAAGGGCTTCAGCTATACCGTCAATCTTATGCGCTGCCTTTGTTTCAGCAATGAAGACGGGAATTCCATTAATGAGGAAGACGGCATCTGCCCTTATGGTCTTTCTGCCATTGGTAAAGGTGAATTCATCGGTTACATGGAAAGTGTTGTTTGTGATAGGTTCAGTGACATCCAAGAACCTGACATTTCTTTCTCTTTTCTCGATTGGCACAAAGACTGTCTTGATTCCTTTCAAGTACTCCCATGCCGTCAGATTGCCTTCAATGGTAGGGGGAATTGCCTCTATTTTTTTGATAAGTTCTTCTGCAAGGAGCTGAGTAAGGAAGTCATTAAATTTTTGAAGCTGGGAGATAAATATTTCTTTAAAGACGACCCCTGTTTCTCCACCTCTCAGGGCAAGGGCTTTTTCAGGGCTTATGTATGTCCAGCCTATATCGGTGGCGTATTTGATTAAAGGGTTTTGAACTGATCCTTTTTCGCCACCGATAGGACTCATAAAGGAATCTCCAAGTCTTTGACTCTGATTTTGCCTGTCATAAGTAGGGAAAGAAGAGTTTTGAAAAGGCTGTCTAAGGAGTTTATTTTCTTTGATTCGGCTTCCAACTTATCATCTATGGTAGAGAGGGATTCAGCAATTTGTTGCTGTTCAGGGAGAGAAGGTGATATAACTTTTATTTCTTCAAAATTGCTTTTATTTAGAATGGGAACTGCAACCGTGGAAGCCATTGCTTTAATTCTATCTGCGATAAAAGTTAAATAGTAATAAATGAAATGTCTATTAAAAGACTCTGTGCAACTAATTGAATTTATTTGTTGATTAGTCGTACTTATTTCGTCCACTGTCATGCCCGTTTTGCCTATCGTTGAACCAATGCATGTAACTAAAACTGAATCCTTTGGTAATGGTCTGCTAACTTGAAGTCCTGCATCACTCAAATACTTACCTGACTTATAAACATATTTTGTAATGCCTAAGTCAGCTGGTGAAATAAATTGGTATTTATCTCCATAGTATTCTTTACGGTTGGTACTTGGTGTATTGCCAGTTAATATTTTCCCTAAGTCGGCAACTTTCTTAATCTCCCAGTGTTCAGGAATCATCCCTATCTCAGTCTCTTTCAAAGGCACTCTCTCTGTTTCTTCAATAGGCACGGGTCCATAGGTGAACAGATTCTTCATCATGGATTTTCTGAGTTCCTTTAGGGCAGATATGACATTTTCGGTTTTTTCTTTTGCTTCCTGAACGACAGAAAGGACAGAGGCTATCTTTTGTTGTTCGGGGAGAGGGGGAAGAGGGAATGATAAAGACTCCAAGACATTACGTGGAAGTCTTTGCCTTCCTGTAGCACCTTCCATCTACTGTGCAAGTCCGTTTCTTATGGAGGGTATTCTGATCAAATTGAAAAAGAAGTCCGAATGAACCTTGTCGTCCTTTGGATGCATAACCCATACTTCTGTCGTTGCGTACCCGAAGTCTTTTGGTAGGTTATTCAAAATTGCTTGCTTGCCGTTTTCAAATGAAGGGGTAATTTTCGCAATAATCAGGTCATTCTTGAAGACAAATGTTCCACTTGATATCTCCGAAAACCTCTTAGTTTGCCAGCCTCGTATAGCCTTGTTATCATCAGAAATAAATTCCATTGGGATGAAAGGAATGATTTCAGTGTTTTTGATTTCAAGACTTCTCGGCTTCTTACTGAACTCAAAGACAGTTCCAACTTTTACAGTGTCCCAATCTTCAGGCAACAGACCTATTTCGGTCATCTTAAAGCCTTCTATAACTTCTTCAGCCACCGTCATATATCGAAACCTATTTTCCCCAAAATCGCTTTCAGCTTTTTATCAGCATCTATCCTTTCTTCCTCTGACTCTCTCAGCAAAACAATGGCTTCTTCAATAGGTAGAACTTCCTCCCCTCCATTCTGGGAGACATACCGTGAAGGACTGAGGTTATAGTCATTCTTTATGGCATCTTCATTCTTAATAACCTTGCTGATGCCTTCTTCTTCCTTCCATTCCGAATAAACATCAAAAACCTTCTTGATGCTTTCATCAGTCAGGTAGTTCTTGGGTCTTCCTTTGGCAAACAGCTTTGCTGCATTAATAAGAACAATCTCACCCTTATGTTTCTTGTTCTTGTTTATAACAAAAATGATTCCGGGGGCTGTAGTGTTATAGAAAAGGTTCTCAGGCATCAGTATGACCGCTTCTACCCAATCCTTTTCTACAAATGCCTTCCTTATATCTCTTTCCCTGTTTGCTCCCTGATTGCCACTTCCCCTTGATACTGCTCCTGTATCGAGGACAACAGCCATTTTGCCTTTGTCGGATAAAGAAGCAGCCATATGCTGAATCCATCCCCAGTCAGCACTTGAGGAAGGAGGATAGCCATAGGCAAATCTGTTATAGGCGTCATTCTCATAAGTGAATTTGGCGAAGTCCTGATTCCACATTGGATTAGCAGTAACCTTGTCGAATTTCTGCAACGAACCATCTGGATTCAGGAATGAAGGTCTGTTCATGGTATCGCCAAGGGCTATATCTGCCTCCATGTCATGAAGAAAAGCGTTCATCCTTGACATAGCATAGGTGACATGGTTTATTTCCTGTCCGTAGAACATCAGGGGAGCAATCGAAGGGTTATCATGATACTTGTCCCTGAATCTCAGATAGGACTTTATCAGAAGACCACCTGATCCGCAAGTAGGATCATAAACCGATTCCCCCGGCTCAGGGTCCAAGATAAAAGACATGAGGATTGCTACTTCCCTCGGAGTATAGAACTCTCCCGCACTTTGACCCGAACCCTCTGCGAATTTCCTCAATAGGTATTCATATGCCCTACCCAGGATATCGGGCTCGACATCCTTTAATCCAAGCCTGTACTTCCCCAAAACATCAATCAACGCCTTCAGACTGTCTTCCCCGATAATCCTTTGTCCTGAAGCCGTGGCGTTAAAATCAACAATGTTAATGACTCCTTCGAGCTTAGGGTTTTCCTTGGCAATGGAACGGACCGCATCGGTAAGGGTTTCTCCGAGCTTTGTAGTTCTCTTAGATATGTTCTCCCATCTTGCAACATCGGGAATATAGAATCTCATGACCGAGTGGTCTTGCTGAGCTATATCCTCGGCAATCTTCATATTGCCGTACTCATCCTGCATCCCCTTCATTTCATCCACAAAGACATCGGACAGTCGTTTAAGGAAAATCAGAGGGAGGATATAGTCTTTGTATTTGGGAGCATCAATTTCACCCCTGATTTTACAGGCCGCTTCCCACAGCCAGTTCTCAAGGGTGCCAATGTCCAATCTGCAACTCATCTGCATTCAGTTTCCTTCTTTCGGCTATTATACCCTGTATGCGGCATAAATGTTATAGGTATGGAGGGACAAATACTCTGCTATATTGATCACTTTTATGACGTCTCCTTTTCTTCTATTTTAAGGATATTATCTTTATTATAAGAGGCTTTTCTCTTTTTGCCATGTTGGATGGAGCTGGGTGGAACTGGATGGTTTTTAGTACTGATGGATACAAAATGGGCACAGACTCCAGCACCAACCTAAAATTTCGGCTTAAGTCCGGCCAGTTAACACAACTCGTTGGCTGTTATTCTATCAATCGTTGAATGTCTTTTTACCGGGATTGTCTTGTAATTGTTTGTGAATATTGAATGATTGTTGCCTTCCCGCAGTAGATAAAAGCCGCTTTCTTCAAAATATTTGACGAGTTCGCGGCGTTTGACAGACACTCTATACCTCTGCCGGCATCTGTTCAAATAGAACCCTGCCTATGGGGATTTCTCTTTTTTGCTGTTTGTACGCTTTGATCATTTCATCCAATGCATCCTGAAGCATTGCCCTGCATTTTTCAATTGTCCTGCCCTCTGTTATAACTTCAGGCCATTCAATCAACTGCGCCATATAACCGGATGGGATTTGCCTATATTTTGCAGTATATGTATGTGTCATGTAATCGCCTCCTTTTTAGCTCGTTATAACACATCCCTCCTACGTACTCGCCGTTGCGAATACAAAATGGAAGCGGTAAACTAAGAACTACTGATAGGGAGCAGCCAGATACACCAGTACTTGCCGTTTTCTATCCCATTGCTGACTTTAAAACTCCTTTGATATAAAATACAGTATAAACGTGGAAAGGAGGTATTTGTTATGGCTGTCAGTGCAGCTAAAAAGATCAATCCTGATGATTATATTCTTTCTGTCCTGTCCCCTGAGGACAGGCTTGATGCTGCCTTCAAAGTAGCAGCGGAGGCATTCAAGAAGACTAAGCTGACTATGAAGGATATTGAGAATGCCGTGAAGTCAGTAAGGAGAAAGGCTTACGAAAAGAAGAGATAGGGTCGTTATCGACACCGGGGTCCTTGTCTCGGCCTTTGCTTTCGGCGGTGTTCCTGCAAAAGCCGTAATAAAGGCATTCAAGGAATCAGATATTTATGTCTCCCCGGAACTTCTTCAGGAATATCGGGATACTCCGGTAAGGCTCGAAGAACAGGGGAAGATCACTCACCAGCAGATGCAAGCGCTGATCGCGGGTATCGCTGCCGTTGTGTCACATGCAAAGATCGTCTGTCCCACGGAAAAGCTCTCGCTCTGCCGGGACCCCGAAGATAACATGATCCTCGAATGCTGTAATACAGCAAGGGCCAGGATATTGATTACCGGAGATAAGGACCTTTTTGAGGCCTCTGACCTGCCTTTTGACATTCGGATAATGAAACCTCAGGCATTCGTTGAATTCTGAAGATCAGTTTCATTATTTCCCCTTTGAATCAAATCCCACGGGCCGCAAAAGACCGCGCTTTTCAAGTATCGTGGTAAAGTCAGGTGACAACAGCGTTTCAATAAGTTTCTCCCGCGCCTCAAGTTGCCGCGCCGACCAATTTCCCTTGATGCGGACAATAAAACGGGTTCGGATAACCGTCCCCATCAGCGGCTGAGGATCAGCGACAGTGCCGCCGAGGGGTACTATATCGAATGTGTCTGGAAAACTCTGCCAGGTGAACAGACCCAAATGGTATAGAATAATTGCTGCATCTGCCTTGCCGTAGGCCACGGACCAGGGGAGATCACGATGATGGATCCGTGCGCCGGCAAGCCATTTGTAAGGATCGTCTCCGGCGCTGTTAAAAATAGTGTTGATCAATGATTCAGCGGTCATTTGCTTCGGAGGTTGTTTATCGTGAGTCGCAATGCCGTATAAGGTGCCAAGGTAACTGCCGAACGCACCAGACTCTATCACCGGATTCGGCATCACGAGCCTCACGTCTTTACGTCCCAGGTCCCAGACAGAATGAATATGCTTGGGATTGCCTTTTTTGACCAGTATCACGGCACCGCGATCCTGGTAAAGCGGGTAGACAGGGCCTTCAGTGTATCCCGCGTCAACCAATTTATCTATTGCAGCTTTAGTGGCAACGGCAACTGAAGGCCTGCAGGTGATGTACAGATTCCCAAACTGCAATATCTGGTTTTTTATCTGGTCAAAGGTAATCGGCGGGCTTGTGGTATAGAAAGCGTTTTGCAACGGCGGGTCGCTGAATTTTGACAGAAAGATCGGCCATATGTCATGAAGGGCTGGATAGTAATTTCCCTCAGTGGAAAGCACAAGGTCGCAGGACGAGATAACACCGTGCAGATCGAGCAATATGTTGGATGTTGGATCGTATAAAGCAGGTGTCACAGTCCCCTGGTCAGTTTGCCATTCCAGGAGTTGAGGCGCGTCGATAACCGGTTTGCCGGTAATTACAGGCATCCCCGCCCATCCTATTGACACAAATAGAAAGTAAAGGGCAAGCGTACCGACAAAGGTTTTCAAATTTTACGCCCCTTCAAGCCTCTCTTAATGCAGATAGTGTTCTGCTATAATGATGCATGATTCAAATTCAAAGCGTCAAATCGTTGCCTATGGAGAGGGGATGTTTAAAAGAAGTCTTGCAGAGTCGCCAAAGCGGATTCGCCCAGGCTTAGTGTCCCACATATTGCTGCAGTCCGGAGATACACCATCTGATAATATGTCGGTCGCAAGGGTTGAGGTCGAGCCAGGCTGTAATCAGCAGCCTCATCATCATGCGCCGGAACAGGCCTATATCATTATCAGTGGTAATGGTCGTATAAAGGTCGGCTCTGAGATTGCCGATGTTCAGGCGGGAGATCTCCTTTATATACCCTCAAACGTGGAGCATGCAGTTGAGAATGCAGGACCGGAGAAACTTGTCTATATCTCCGTCACTGTACCTGGTTTCGACATTGAGGCATTGTATGACACGGGTCAACTCAAGAGATAGTAAGCGAAGAAAAACCGTCATCAGGAAGCCAGGGCTTCCTGCATTATTGCTTCTCCATAGCTAGTCCCTATACGCGAGGCCCCTGCCTGGATGAAACGGAGCGCTTGTGCCAGGGTCCTGATTCCGCCTGCCGCTTTGATTTCAGCACGGTCTTTTATAACGCTCTTAATCAATTTGATGTCTTTTACAGTCGCGCCTCTTGTCCCGAACCCGGTTGACGTCTTTATGAAACGAGCACCGCAGCTCACCGCAATTTCAGTAACGGCACGCTTCTCTTGTTCGGTCAGATAGCATGTTTCGATAATGACTTTATGTACAGCCTGCCTGGACGCTGAAATTATCTCTGAAAGCTCTTCTCCTGCAAAATCGAAGTTCCCTGACTTGACCGCCCCCATATTGATTACGATATCGAGTTCCTGGGCGCCGTACAGCACCGCCTGCATCGCCTCATAGACCTTAATGTTCTTCATGGTCGCCCCGAGGGGAAATCCTACTACTGTCGTCACTTTTGTATCATATCCGCTCAGTATTGCCTTGCAAAGGGGAATGTAATAGGGGTGAACGCAAACAGAATAAAAATTATGTCGGATTGCACCCTTGCAGAGCTTTATGATGTCGGCTTCCGTAGACTCCGGTTTCAGGAGTGTATGTTCAATATATCGGGCCAATTCCCCCGTGGAAGGCCGTTTACTCCCAGAGCGACGGGGCTTCTCCCTTTTTTTCCCTGACATATGCGTTCACCTCCTGTCTGTATTTTGTAAGGAGCAGCTTCGCGGTCTCCCCTATTTTGAAATGCACTGCATCAACGCTGTTTACCGGCATGATCTCCATGGTGGAATTGGTTATAAACACTTCTGAAGCGCTGTACAGGTATTCAGGCGTGAATTCGCCCTCCCATACATGAATGCCGTTTTTTACAGCTAACCCGGTCACCAGAGTCCGCGTAATACCGTCAAGGATGCCGCATTCAACTGAAGGCGTGCACAAGACGCTGTCTTTTACAAAAAAAACATTGCTGACCGTGCCTTCTGCGAGATGTCCCGCTGCATTGAGCATAACTGCTTCGTTTGCATCGGTCCGCTTCGCTTCAATTTTCGCGAGTATATTATTCAGAAAGTTAAGAGACTTTATCTGGGGATCAAGGGCTTGTTTAAGGTTTCTCCTGACTGCAGCGATAATCAATCGTATCCCTGCTTCATAATAGGAGCGGGGATAGGGTTTGAACTTCTCGGCAATGACTATGAAAGTGGGTTCTTTGCAGAGATCCGGGTCAAGGCCTATATCGCCGTATCCCCTTGAGACAGTCAAACGGACATAGGCATCATTGAAACTGTTAGCCATAAGCGTATCATAAACGGCGCCTTTTATATCGGCATCATTCTTAGGGATATCAAGCCCTATAAGCGAGGCAGAACGGCGCAAGCGTTTAAGGTGTTCATCGATCAAAAAAACTACGCCGTCATAGACGCGCATGGTTTCATATATTCCATCACCGTACAGGAAGCCGTGGTCGAATACTGAAACCTTCGCTTCGGCAGAAGGGACAAGCTTGCTGTTTAAATAGATAAACACTATGCCTCCGAAAAAAGTTTAGTATTGCTGATTACAGTTCTCAGAACGCTTCTATTATATGTTTTATCTCATTTTTTCCGTTTCTGGAAATAATACTCACTACATCAAACCTGACCGGCCTTTCGGCCTTTAACAGCTTGAGATAATAGAGCGCTATTTTTTTCAGCTTGTGCTGCTTCCGGGAGTTTACCGCTTCAAAAGGTTCGCCGAAGGCAGTGCCCGTTCTTGCCTTGACCTCTACGAATACCAGAACATCTTTATCACTGGTGATTATATCGGCTTCGCCCAGAGGCGTCCTGTAATTGCGGTGCAGGATCTTATGACCTATTCCACTCAGATAATCTGCAGCCGCATCTTCCCCCTTCCGTCCGACACGTTTAATCATCAGATGTCGCCTTTGAAGCCTTCCGACTCTTCAGGTTCTCCAACTGTAACTTTTGTCCCGGCCAGCCGTTCGAGGAGCAGGGGGACGCCCTCTATGTCTTTTATGTCCTTCTGGCAAAGCACTTTCACTATTTCCCTGAAAGGTGAGAATTCCTCCCATATGCCTCCCAGATGGGACGACACTGATTTGTAGAGATGCTCTCCCTTGTTGTCCCAGTCCATAAGAAGGATAACGCGGTGATAACGGTCCGCTATATCCTCGCAGAATTCGTATATGCCCCTGCCTGCATGGAGAGTGATGATTTCACCCACCAGGCCTATTTTCCTCAGGGCCGAGACATCCTTTCGGCCCTCGACAATAATGGGTATCCTCTTATTGACTTCGTATAGCGCCTGAAAAACCACCCTGAGCCTTTCAGCCCTTTCCAGATCGGCCTGACTGATCACAGCTATTCTACCACCATAAAAGTCCCCAATTCTATCCAATAGCTTGCGGACAGCGCATTCTTCGTTCTTTTCATTCCCATACAATCACCTTTGCGCTCCAGATTTCGCCCTTGTCCCCGAAAATAAACCACCCGCCCTCAGGCATTGCCGCACCTTTCGGCAAACCCTGAACCGGATCGATCAACGCGTCGCCACCCATGCGTCCGGCTTCGGCCTGCAAATGCGCTATTGCGTCCTGAAAGTGGTGAAACGGCCCGGTGGCGGCAATTGCAACGCCTATGATCCTGTAAGGCCGCTGAAGACCTGCTGAAGAGAAGATTTCTACTTCATAAGCCGCCGGTTTAGGGAGTCTTTCCGATTTATCGTAAAGGATGCTTCTTGTTGTTGCACACCCAAACAAGAATACTGCTGAAACAAAAATTAAAAGAACGGACCTGCTCATTTACCTGTTCGGGATCAGGACATAAGGTACCCGAATCTGCTGACAAACTCGCTGGGCTTGAGATGGGCTGTGACCGCAAGGCGCTCCAGTCGCTTTCCTTCGAAATCATCGGGCATTAATCGTATCATATACTTTAGACCTACCTCATACGTTTCCGATGTAATATCAACCGTTCTGACCTTTACCCTGCCTGTCGGATAGTCCACCAGGTCGGCAAAAGGAATTGCCCTTAAATGGCCGCCACTGAATATTATCATTGCACCCGTTCCACCTTTTAGCAGGTACCGGACGGCGCCGTAGCCAAGGTCTCTGGTATATTCAAGGTCATAAGGTATGGGATCAGCAGCCCGCAATTCGTAGCCGATTCTCTTGTCTACAATAGTAACGTTTATGCCCAGAGACTCGAGGGTGTTCAACACAAAAGTCTTCAACACCCTGCCCAACATGATTTCAGAAAGCCTGATCCTGCCGGTTTCATCTCTTTCCATGTGCTCATAACTGGTGAGTTCCTCATAATCGAATTTCTCGGAAATGCCTTCGGCAAGGATGGCAACACCATGGTCTACGCCATTGGCGAGTCTTTTTATTATAGAGCCGGCAAGCACATCCGCAACTTTTTTGAAGGAGAGTTTTTCCTCCTTGAATTCCTCGGCAATGAGTGTTAATGTTACACCCGCAGCCTTTCCGATGCCGAGCGCAAGGTGTCCCGCATGCCTGCCCATTGTGGTGATAAAATACCATCTGCCCGTGGTCTTGGCATCTTCCATTATATTAGAGACAATTTCCACTCCCAGATGCCGCGCTGTCTGATAACCGAAGGTGGAAATTCCACCGGGCAAGGGGATATCGTTGTCGATAGTTTTGGGCACATGGACGACCTGCATGGACCCCCTCGATTCCCGCTCAATCCAGTTGGCCATAAAAAGCGTGCCCTCACCGCCGACCGCAATAAGGTACTTGACACCGAGCTGCTTGAACGTAGACATCAATACCTTGAATTTCTGCTTGACCTTGTCGGGGTATTCCCTTGAAGTCCTTAAAATAGAGCCGCCCTGTGTATGTATCCTTGAGACGTCATTGATGGTGAGCGGAAGAGCGCAGTCGGTATTGCCGTCAAAAAGCGGCTTGAATCCTCCCTTGATGCCGATAACCGTTTTACCCTGGTTAATGGCCTCGATAGTGGCCGAACTGATAACGGCATTGATCCCGGGAGCAGGTCCTCCCCCGACAATTATTCCGACTGTGTCATGGCTTTTTTTATGTGTCATGTTAAATATGCCTTATAATCGGCGCTTTTTTCTCTAAAAGGTCGAAGGAAAACTTTTCAGGTTTCCGCCCGAAGCAGGTACCCAGGCTCTCAAAAAGGGCGATTTCGGCTATATCAACCTCTTTCCGTTTAATAGCCTCAGGAGTCGGCATATAGCGGATCGTTTTACCTTCAACATCGACAATGGTGTTCCCTGTCTTTCCCTCCAGCAGCAGAAGCACTGCGCCGGCGCCGGCTTTGTAACCGAAATTCACATCATAGGCGGAAGAGCCTCCGGACCGCACTATATGGCCCAGCATGACTTCCCGCACCTCCGGAACTTCATAAACCCCCGGAGCATACATTCCTGTCTTTATCATAAACTCCTTCATCTCCGGATCGACCTTCAGGCGTTTCTCAAGCTGCTGCCTCACATATTTCCCGGCGCCTGCCAGTTTTCTGTGTCCGAAAGCGTCCATTCCCGCCAATTCGTCATAAAGCATCTCGCCATTGGCATTCTTCATGCCCTCGGAAATCACCATTATATAAGTCCCGGCCTTCACATCACTGCGCAACACCCTGTTACAATAAGTGGCCTTCATATGGTCGTAAACGACATCAAAGTCGACGGGGATTTCAGGTATCAAAATACAGTCGGCTTCGGCGCCGATCCCGCCGTGCAGGGCGGTGTGTCCTACATATCTGCCGAATACTTCGATTGCCAGAATACGGTTATGGCTGAGACCGGTGGTCTTCAGTTCCCGTGTAAAAAGAGCGATTCTGTTAATAGATGAATCGCCGCCTACGCTGTAAGGCTGAAGATCGAGGTCCATAGTCTTAGGCACATGAATGCAGGGTATGCCCTGGGAACTGAGGTCAACAACAACGCTTCCCGTGTCATCGCCGCCGCTTATGATCAGGGCATCTATACCGAATTTTTTGAGTCCCTCTTTAATCCGTTCATATTTATTGGGGTCTTGAATTTTACTGATCTTTACCCTGGAATGGCCTGCCTCGCTCCCTGCGAGAGATGCCTCGATACGGCTGACCCTCTCTGCGTTAAGCAAAACCACGGATTCGAGTCCTAAAAGGTTGTAGAGCCCGGCGTAGCCGTTGGGAATTACCACAGATTCGATACCCAGATGATACGCCTCCCGTGCCACCCCTTTAATGACCGCGTTAAGACCGCCGCAATCACCGCCGCTTGTAATGATACCTATCCTTTTAATGCTCACTGTTAAATCCTCCCTCTTCAACCTTTTTATTTCACGGCGCCTTTGTTTTCCATCAGCGCCTCGAGCGGCTTGAGTCCGTAAGGGCTTCCCTGCTCTATAGCGGTGAGGACCGTGCCTCCGCCTGTAAAAAAGTAGTATTGTGTGTTGTCCAGCACTGACAGATAAAGTCCGGGACACAAATTCTTGAATTCCTGCAGGGTGTCTCCGCCACCGTACATTTTGATAGCGGCCCTGTTATGGTCGATTGTGCTGTCGAGCGCTGCCGAGCCCTCTGTAAAATGCGGGGTATATCCCATCACCGCATTGACAAAAATGGTTTTTGCATTGAGAATGCTGGCCACCACTGCATCGTCCTCAAAAGAACTTGCATCTATGTCCAGAAAATACTTATATTGTTTTCCCTGACCGAAATCCTTGATGGAAACGGTCCTGTATTTCCCTTCTATCTTCCCTTCTATGGTATCCGATTCCACAAGGTGCGGCAGTTCGACTATTTTATGGTTAGCCCGGTCTCTCTCAACGAGGTCTTTTGCTGCCGCCACATCTTTGTCCGAAACACCTGCGATACTCACGCCGTATTTGGCGCAGAGGAATGCATTGTAAATCACGCCTCCAAGTATCAGCTTGTCCACTTTATCATAGATAGCGTAAAGGGGCCCGATCTTGGTGTCATATTTGGCCCCCGCGACTACGGCAATAAAAGGGCGCTCGGGATTGATCACCGAATTAAGATTCGCTATTTCCTGCTGCATCAGAAAACCCGCATAGGATGGCAGGTACTTTGTCACATCATAGGTCGAGGCATGAGGCTGCCAGGAACCGAAGGCGTCATTAATAAAAATATCAGCCAGACCTGCAAGCTGGAGAGCGAGATTTTGACGTTCCTGCCCATCTGTTTCCTCTCCCTGAAACCATCGCGTATTGGGAAGATATATCCCGCCGACCTTTCTTTCACGCAGGCTGCGGATGGCAAGATTGATTGACGTATCTATGCCTGTTATACCGAGTCTGGGATCAATGTTGAATCTCGGGATATGGAAGGTTGTATGCAGTTTGTGTTCAAGATATTCGGCAATAGGTTCAACCGAGTCGCTAGGCTTGCAATTGATTTCGCCGGTCTTTTTGTCCTTCGGTCTTCCTATATGGGTCATAAGTATCGGCCTGCCCCCGCGCTCCACAATGTTGTAAAGCGTTCCGAAAGTCCTGTCTATCCTGTACGGATCTTTGATCTCACCGCCCTTTACCACATTATGGTCAAATCTGACAAGGACAGTTTTGCCTGCGAGGTCCGCCTGCTGAATTAACGGCAGGCGAGTATCCAATTCAAGCTTTTCCACGCTATTCCCTCTATAATCCCAATAGATCCTTGTTGATTTCCTTTTTGACCACAACCGGACTGATCGTCCTCTTCAGAATATCCTGCGTGCCTGGAATCCTGAGCTTTTCAAACAGCAAGCCGAATCTGTCTTCCAGTTCCTTCATAAGCGGGTCTTTGACGTCGGAGGACAAATCCCACCATTCCTTCTTCACCGGGCCGAATCCCTTTTTCCGCAGACTATAAAAGAACTGCTCATCGGTCTGGCCTTCCTTCCTTTCTTTCGAGAACTCCTTTGACAGCAAGGCATAGACCTTTTTTCTGAACTCACCGGGAAGGCTGGGGCTGTCATAAACAATGTTCTGGAAACCAGTGGCCAGATGCACCTCTGAAGTAGTGGTTTGAGGGAACATATGGAATGCTTCTTCAGGGAGGGTTGAAGCGCCATGCTGCACGCACCCTGAAAGTCCGTACTCCCTGCGTGCCAGTAAGGACAACGCCTTCAGGGTCTCGAAATCTATTTGCACTCTGGCCAGGGTGCCGTCCGGCAGCACAACACCGCCATGGCTGGTGCCTGTCTGAATGCTGAGCTTGCTCAGCCCCGTGCCGCCTTTAAATATCTCCCTGAAACCGTCGAGATAAGCCTTTAATTCCTCAGCCGTGCTGTTCCTGGTGCCTATCTCCCCTATTTCTCCTCCGATGGAGACGTCTACCCCTGCAGGCTGCGCTTGTCTTATGAATTCGGCCAACTCAGCAGTTCGTTCAAAGTTTGGCCGCTGCTGTTCTTTTATCGTAGGCTTTGAAAGATCGACGAGCGTTGATGTGTCAATATCTATATTGTAGAACTCGGCGTCTATCGCCTCTGTGATCAGGCCTTTTACATAGTTGGTCTCAAGCGCCGGGTCACCCAGGTAATTCTTTCTTACGAGCTGGAAGTGGTCGCCCTGGATAAAAACAGGACCTTCATGTCCTTCACTGACCGCCGCAGCCAGAACAACCGCGGAATATTCGAGGGGCCGCTGCATTGTATAACCGATTTCAGACCTGGCTATCTCGAAGATCATGGGGCCGGCCTTCAGTTGATGGGCCTTTCTGAAAGCCGCTTTTGCAGAATCGTAAGTAAGCCCCCTTATATTCATGGCAGGAACAGTAAAGCCCGGATAGTTCCTGCCCATTTCCTCATAGAGTCCCTGAATTGAGGAGGGAACAGCGCCATAAGCCTTCGCAATCTCTTTAATAAGGACAAGGAGAGCTTTTTTTCTGGCATCTTCCTGTTCAAAGACCGCAGCATAAACAAGACCGTCCATCATCTTGCGGACAGCGACTTTATCTTTTACCGTAACAGAACCATTCTTAATGTCGATAGCGTCCATGAGTTCACGAATAGCCATGATATCCCCCTTTGAAAAGTTTGGACATATTATAGCAGATTATTATTTATCTTAAAACGGTCTCGTAAAAAATCCATATACTGCGTTACGCTGCATCCTTCGTCACTGCGGCGTACACAAAAGTACGCCTCATTCCTCAGAATTTGCGCGCCTTGTCTATGAACTTTTTACGAAACCGTCTGTTTCTAGTGTTGTTGACGCCGTTTTTACAAGTGCGTTAAAATATGCTGGGCAAAATATTGAACCTGATATTGAAGTTTTTTTTGCGGGCTACGCGTATGTTTCTCTACCCCGGCGCTGCCGCGGGGCGCAGGCTGTTTATTTT
>JADFXU010000012.1:51624-52271 GCA_015233365.1 Nitrospirota bacterium
CACCTGCTGCTTTTTTTGCCGTGCTGCCTCATCTTCTATTGTGGCAGCGCCCCGGCTTCGTTTGTCCAGGCCGACAGGGTTGTGGTTATCAAAAGTAAACATGTTCTGATGCTTTTCCAGAACGGTTATGTTGTTAAAACATATCAGGTATGCCTCGGCAGGAATCCGGTGGGCCACAAAATGAGAGAAGGTGACAACAGAACTCCGGAAGGTACCTATATACTTGACTTCAGGAACCCTAAAAGCACCTTTCACCTGTCACTGCACATATCTTATCCCGACAGGGAGGACAGCCTGAGGGCCAGGCAGTCGGGCTTCTCTCCCGGCGGGGGTATAATGATCCACGGATTCCCGGACGGGTTCACGATGGATGATCTGGGTAAACAGCGGGATTGGACCAAAGGATGCATAGCCGTCTCCAATGCCGATATCGAAGAAATCTGGCAGTTAGTTCCCGACGGAACGCCCATCGAAATCCTCCCGTAGTTTGACAACATCTAAGGGAAAACTGAATAATTAAAGATGGCTGCAAGATACAACTCATTTGGCCCCTGGCTCAGGAAGAAATTCGGCGCTATTGTGTATAAGGTGAATGTGGATGCCGGCTTTACCTGCCCCAACAGAGACGGCACTCTCGGCATAACAGG
>JADFXU010000013.1 GCA_015233365.1 Nitrospirota bacterium
ATACCTGTCGCCACCGTCGCCTATACTGCTAACGCGTCCTCCACCGCCAATGCCGGGACTCATACCTCTAGCACCACGCCAGTCGTAACGGTGTTCGGTACAGGGCTGGCCAGCAACTATTCGCTCACTTATGCTAACGGCACTCTTACCATCAGCACCAGGCCGCTTACTATCACTTCGGCCAATGCTTCATTCATCTATGGTGACAACACTCCGACAGTCACCGGGTTCACTGCGCCGACAGGCTCTGCGGGCTCAGGCTCAGGACTGGTCAACGGCAACACTGTATCAAGCGTCACCAATACGGTCAATGCCTCATCCTCCACCAATGCCGGCACTTATACCTCAGGCATTACGCCATCCGCAGCGGTATTCGGCTCCGGGCTTGCCGGCAACTATTCGCTCACTTATGCTAACGGCACTCTTACTGTCAACACCCGGCCGCTCGCTGTCACCGCCGGCAATGCAAGCCGCAAGTTCGGCGACCCTAACCCGACGGTTACTGCCTTTACTGCTACCACCGGCACAAATGGCTCTGGCAGCGGGTTGGTCAACAGCGATTATATTAGCAGCGTCACCAATACGGTCAATGCCTTATCCTCCACCAATCCAGGCACGGCAACTATCACACCGTCAGCAGCTATTTTCGGTCAGGGGCTGGCAAGCAACTATGCTATCTCTTACATTAACGGCATATTGACTATAATCGCACTCGCGCCACCGGTCACTACCACCACCACACCGGTCACTACCACCATCACACCGGTCGCTACCACCATCACGCCAGTCGTCACTACCACCGTCACACCGGTCACTACCACCATCACGCCAGTCGTCACTACCACCATCACACCGGTCACTACTACTACCGCTGCTACAACGCAAACTGATGTCGCAAAAACAATTATTGCTAGTGTGAACGTAAGAGTCACCTTTAACACCACATCGACTCCACTTAGCAACATCACCGGTCTTAACAGCGGCGGCACCGTAATAGCGACAGTAACAGGACCAGGAACTGGAACCGGATTAGGAATTGGGACCGGGCTAGGAACTGGAACTGGATTAGGAACTGGGACTGGGCTAGGAACTGGGACCGGATTAGGGACGGGAACTAGTACAGGAACGGGAACGGGACTAGGAACGGGAACCGGGCTAGGAACTGGGACTGGGCTAGGAACTGGGACCGGATTAGGGACGGGAACTAGTACAGGAACGGGAACGGGACTAGGAACGGGAACTAGTACAAATGCAACCAACTAGTTCCAAAAGCTGCGCTCCCGGTAGCAAGAACTGCTAATGTGAACACCTACGTAATACGGTCATTAGCAGCGATGTCCTCTAATATGACTATATCCTCATTAAATTCAAAAGGTTATTTCTTGTAACATTTTTTTAATCTGATTGTAACTGTGGTTTAATAGTGCCCGTGTATATTAAGGCAGATGAATAATATGCGGACAGATAAATATGCGGGGGTATTTTATGAGGGAACAGTCACACAGGGAAAACTTGAGGAAGATGTTGCATAAGAAAAGAGAAGAAATCATCAGGAGTTCTGCAGCAGGGATGAAAAAGTTCATGTCGGATGAAAACAGGCAGACCATTGCCGCAGGGCAGGAACAAGGCGACTGCTCGGTCTTTTATCAGTTTGAACATATGAGTTGCAGGCAGTTTGATGCCCAGACGGAAAGTATCAGAAAGATTGACCTGGCGCTGAAAAAACTTGAAGAAGGAATCTACGGCTGCTGCGAAGAATGCGGCGAAGAAATAAGTGTGGAAAGGCTGAAGGTTATACCCTTTGCGTTGCTGTGCCTGGATTGCCAGGAAACCGCAGAGCAGCAGCCCAGGAAAAGAAACTAGCCAGGGATAAAATTTAGCCGCACAAGTGTGATATGCTTTAGCCATGAGCGGTCTTGTCATCTGGATTACCGGCTTGCCTGGAAGCGGCAAAAGCACTCTCGCTGACGGCATTAAGGAGTGTTTCCCTGATTTCGTTGTCCTGAGGATGGATGAATTCAGGAAAATAGCCACGCCTGAGCCTGCATACACCGAAACAGAAAGGGATATTGTTTACCGGTCTATTGTTTACACGGCAATGGTGCTCTCCAAACTGGGCCACGATGCGATAATCGATGCAACAGGAAATAGAAATAAATGGCGGGACCTGGCGCGGCAGCTTATTCCGAATTTCATGGAGATATATCTGAAATGCCCTCTCGACGTATGTGTGGAAAGGGAACTGTCTCGCGGTCTTACCCGTGGGGCACCAAAAGATATTTATGCAAAGGGTAAAGCCGGTTGGCCTGTTCCGGGCCTGCAAGTGCCATACGAAGAGCCGCTGAGCCCTGAACTCCTTATAAATATAGACAATACCCCTGCAGGAGAAGCGATAGTGAAAGCCTGTGATTTCATTAAAAACCGTCAAAAATAATCACTCATTACGTTTCACGGCCATTGTGGTATAATTTGAAAAATGAATAATTTTTCCCCTGACAAGAATAAAAGCGTTTTACTTGTTGTGGATATCCAGGAAAGGCTTGCTGTAACCATGAACATGCGGGATGCCGTGATCGGAAATTGCCTGCATCTCATAGAGCTTGCAAAGATGCAGAATGTCCCCATATTGGTATCAGAGCAGTATCCTAAGGGACTCGGACAGACAGTAAGCGAAATACGGGACGCCCTTCCCGCCTATAAGCCCATAGAAAAACTGGCATTCAGTTGCTGCGGGGAGCCGTCATACATGAATGCCCTGAAGGCCCTCAATAGAAAAACGGTAATCCTCACTGGAATGGAAACCCATATATGTGTCCTGCAAACATGCGTTGACCTTCTGGAAGAAGGCTTCACCGTTCATCTTGTCCGGGATGCCGTATGCTCAAGGACCAAAGATAACTGGGAAGTCGGCATCGAATTCATGCGCGATGCCGGTGCGCTGGTCACTTCCACGGAAACGGTGCTTTTCCAGTTGCTCAAGGTTGCCGGAACAGAAGACTTCAAGACTATTTCCAAAAGAATAAAATAGCTGATGGCCTTTCAACAGTATTTTAAAAAAAGTAAGACCTTCTTCCTTTCTTTTTTCACTTTGGATACGTCTGACACGTTGCTGAAAGCGTATTCTTGTCTTTAATAGGCGTAACGTATTATCATTAGTAACTTTTCTTACACCAAGGGACGGCGTGAATTGTGATAGTGTAAGCCATTAAAATGATAATCAGGTGACGGAGGCGGATGTGATGAGGGGACAGGTGACAAACCCAGTTGAGAAAGGTAATCTATAGGATCATGGATACCCTACTCGATTACATCACCATCAAAGGCTTTAAGAGCATCGCCTCTATTGAAAAGCTGGTACTGCAACCTATAAATGTGATTATTGGACCGAACGGTTCTGGTAAGTCTAACTTCATCGGCGTTTTTTCGTTTTTGCATGCGATCCGGGAAAGCCACCTCAACCAATACGTTCGCGCTTCCGGCGGCGCAGAGCAGTTACTGCATTTCGGCTCAAAGATAACAAACGAAATCAGAATACTTGTTTCCTTCCGGCAAGAGGTAAACCAATACGAACTGACTCTTAAGCCGACCACGGATGATGGCCTCTTCCCTGCGGGCGAATGGGCATATTATTGGGATAAGAAATATACACAACCATACCATGAGACGCTCAGTGCAAGAGAGAACGGCTGGGAGGCTGGGATCAGCGATTCCAAATTAAAAGGAACAGCAGACTGGGTGCGTACCAGACTGGGAAGATGGCGTTTGTATCATGTCCATGACACCAGTGCCACTTCACCAATGAGAAAAACAGCACAGTTAAATGACAATGCCTTTCTGCGGCCCGATGGGTCAAATTTACCCGCTTTTCTTTATCTGCTGCAAGAAAAACATCATACAGAATACGGTCTGATTCGTCGCACAATACAGAGGGTAGCGCCATTTTTTGACGACTTCCAGTTGAGCCCTGATCCACTGAACGAAGAGGCAATACGTTTGGCGTGGAAGCATAAGAACTCAGATCAATATTTCGGCGCAGCAAGTCTGTCTGATGGAACGCTGCGATTTATCGCGTTGGCAACACTATTTCTCCAGCCGGAAAATTTAAGGCCGTCAGTTATCCTTGTGGATGAACCGGAACTGGGTCTTCACCCCGCAGCAATCACCATGCTGGCGTCGTTGGTCAAGCAGGCATCAGTAAAGACGCAGGTAATTCTTTCTACTCAGTCTCCGCTGTTGCTCGATCATTTCCAGCCCGAGGACGTGCTTGTTGCTGATCGTGTGGAGGGCAGCACTCAGTTTACCCGACTCGACTCCACCAAGTTGACCACTTGGCTTGAAGATTATAGCCTTGGCCAGTTATGGGAGAAAAACGAACTGGGCGGACGTCCTAAGGGGGAATGATCGCATGTCGAGGCTGCTGATTCATGTCGAGGGGGAGACGGAAGAAACCTTTGTTAACGAACTCCTTAGTAGGCATCTTTACGAACAAGGCTATACAAAGGTCAGCGCTCGCCTTGTAGGCAATGCACGACAGCGGGATCGTCGCGGGGGCATTCGTGCTTGGAGTGCGGTTCGAAAGGATATCCTTAATCACCTCAAAGAAGATCCGATCTGTCTCTCGACCACTATGGTCGATTATTACGCGTTGCCGAAAACAGGAGACAAGGCTTGGCCAGGAAGAGATGCTGCGGGGATGGTCCCCTTTGCTCAGAAAGCTGCTGCCGTGGAGGATGCGCTGTTGGAAGAGATATGCCAAGAAATGGGCGTTGGTTTCGATGTGAGGCGCTTTCTTCCATTCGTGATGATGCATGAGTTTGAGGGGCTACTTTTCAGCGACTGTGAGGGCTTTAGCCGGGGTATTGGGCTGCCAGAACTCGCGGATGAGTTTCAAACAATTCGCGACCAGTTTTCTTCGCCTGAGGAAATCAACGATTCTCCTGTAACAGCTCCATCGAAACGTGTGAAGCGATTGGTTCAAGGCTACGAAAAGCCACTGATGGGGACTCTGGCTATTCTCGAAATAGGTCTTGATGCTATTCGTAATGAATGTCCACATTTTCGAGAGTGGCTGGCCCGTTTGGAATCTTGGCCTATGCAAGGGATCGTATGTCCAGGAAACGGCCTTAACTGACCTTTCGGGAGACTATACAACCTTATTTGCCGCCTGTGTTTGACAGAAGTATCCGCTCCCTTATGCGTTTGACTTTGTCCCTGAGTTCAGCCGCACGTTCGAAATCGAGCTTTTTGGCCGCTTCTTTCATCTCCGCTTCAAGCTTTTTGACAGCCTTCTCATCAAGGTCATAATCGGCTGTATCTTCAGCCACGGCATTCACTGTATAGTAATCGGACTCATAGATAGAGCCCAGTATGTCTTTGATCCGGCTTTTTATTGTTTCAGGGGTGATCTTCATCTTTTTATTGTAGTTCCCCTGCAGTTTCCTTCTTCGCTCTGTCTCATCTATGGCCTTCCTCATAGAGCGCGTTATCGTATCGCCATAGAGGATCACCTCTCCATTGATGTTCCGTGCGGCGCGGCCCGCCGTCTGGATCAGTGAGCGTTCAGACCGGAGAAAGCCTTCCTTGTCGGCATCAAAGATGGCAACGAGCGAAACCTCGGGGAGGTCGAGCCCCTCCCTGAGCAAATTGACCCCTATCAGCACATCGAATACACCCAGCCGCAGGTCCCGCAATATCTCTATTCTTTCCAGTGTATCGATGTCGGAATGGAGATACCTGGCCCTCACGCCGATTTCCGTATAATAGCCGGTAAGGTCTTCAGCCATTTTTTTAGTAAGCGTGGTCACCAGCACCCTCTCGCTCTTTTCAGCTCTTTTCTGAATCTCTCCCAGAAGGTTATCAACCTGCCCGCTGACCGGCCTGACCGACATTTTAGGGTCCATCAGCCCTGTCGGACGAATAACCTGCTCAACCACCCTGCCCCCGCACTTCTCAAGTTCATAGTTGCTCGGGGTTGCTGATACATAAATCGTCCGGCGCATGCGGCGCTCGAACTCTTCAAAACGCAGCGGCCTGTTGTCCATGGCAGAAGGGAGTCTGAAGCCGTAATCGACAAGGGTCTGTTTTCTCGAACGGTCGCCTTCATACATACCGCCTATCTGCGGTACTGTTGCGTGCGATTCATCTATTATCATGAGAAAATCCCCTTTAGACGGCCCGCTGATCAGGTAATCGATCAGTGTATAAGGAGGCTCGCCCGGAGACCGTCCGCTCAGGTGCCTGGAATAGTTTTCAATTCCGTGGCAATAGCCGAACTCTTTGAGCATTTCGAGATCAAAGCGGGTCCGTTGCTCGATCCTTTGAGCAAAAGCGATCTCTCCCTGGTTCCTGAAAAATCTTGTACGCTCCTCCACCTCATTTTCTATTCCTTTAAACGCTTTCTTCATTTTAGCTTCCGGGGTTATCCAGTGGCTGTTCGGGTAAACAGTCAATTTGCGGACCTTCCTTAATCTCTCACCTGTTAAAGGATCGAACTCATAGAGAGCGTCTATATCGTCGCCGAAGAAATCTATCCTCACTGCCTTGTCCTGGTAAAATGCCGGGTACACTTCGACCATATCTCCCCGCACCCTGAAATTCCCCCTCTTGAACTCGACATCAGACCGCACATAAAGAATGTCCACAAGCTGCCGTAAGAGTTCATCCCTTCGGGTCCTCATGCCTTCTTCCAGAAATACCTGCATGCTGAGATAATCTTCAGGTGAGCCGATACCGTAAATACAGGAAACGGAGGCAACAACGATAACATCCGTTCTTTCCAGGATCGACATTGTTGCGGAATGCCTGAGCCGGTCTATGTCGTCATTCACCATGGAATCTTTTTCTATATAGGTGTCTGTGGATGGGATATATGCTTCAGGCTGATAATAGTCATAATAGCTCACAAAAAACTCCACTGCGTTTTCGGGAAATAATTCCCTGAATTCTCCATACAGCTGTGCCGCCAGAGCTTTATTATGGGCAATAATGAGTGCCGGTTTGTTCAGATTGGCAATCACATGTGCGATAGTAAATGTCTTGCCCGAGCCGGTGACCCCGAGGAGGACCTGATCCCCAAGACCTCTGATTACCCCCTGGGTCAGTTCATTTATCGCCTTCGGCTGGTCTCCTTTGGGAGTGAAGCCGGTCTGTAATTTAAATTCACCCATCTGTTTATGTTAGAATACTCTTAGTTGTTTTTGACACACTGGTTTTGCAAAAACAAGCATATAGTTCTTATATTATAAATGAGCTCAGTATATTTCTCTAATATCCTGTGCCGATCCTGCTGAACAGCAGGATCAAAAAGAGCTTGATTGTATGAAACCGAGATGTTGCCGGCCACACGCTTTGCCTATTCATGATATTCATGAAGAATGCGGTATATTCGGTGTTTTTAACCATCCCGAGGCGGCCAATCTAACCTATCTGGGACTCTACGCCCTGCAGCACCGCGGCCAGGAAGGGGCAGGTATCTGCTCTTCCGACGGGAAGGATCTGCATTGCGAAAAAGCCATCGGACTTGTAGCCGATATTTTCAGCGAGAAACGGCTGAAACGGTTGCCGGGTTCAATTGCCATAGGTCATAACCGCTATTCAACTGCCGGAGGGGGCGGACTCAAGAATGTTCAACCCTTCATGGCAAACTACGCACTCGGCTCCATAGCCCTTGCTCATAACGGAAACCTCATTAACGCCCTTGAGGTAAAGGCAACACTTGAGGCTGATGGGGCAATCTTCCATTCTTCCTCAGACAGCGAAGTGCTCCTCCACCTGATTGCAAGGTCAAGGCACGAGAATCCTTACGAACGCATTATCGAAGCGCTAAACGGTTTAAGGGGCGCTTACAGCCTCCTGTTCCTCAGGGAAACCGAACTGATCATTGCACGGGACCCTTTTGGGGTCAGGCCGCTTGCAATCGGGACCGTAGACGGGGCGTATGTCGTTGCCTCCGAGACTTGCGCGTTTGACCTGATCGGCGCTGAATACATAAGAGACGTAGAACCGGGTGAACTGGTAATAATAGACCATAACGGCTTACGTTCCATAAAGGCGCTGCAAAGCACCCGAAAGGCCCATTGTGTTTTTGAGTTTATCTACTTTTCCCGGCCTGACAGTTATATTTTCAACCATTCGGGCGTAAACACTGTGCGCAAGAGGTTAGGGAGACAGCTTGCGCTGGAATCGAATATTGACGCAGATATTATAGTGCCTGTTCCCGATTCCGGAGTGCCCGCAGCGATCGGCTTCTCGGAACAGGCAATGATACCTTTCGATTTCGGCCTAATAAGAAACCATTACATAGGTAGGACCTTCATCGAGCCAAAACAGAGCATCCGGCATTTCGGGGTAAAGATAAAGCTGAACGCAGTCCGTGACCTTTTACAGGGAAAGCGCGTGGTCGTCGTCGATGATTCCATTGTCCGGGGTACGACCAGCAAGAAAATTGTGAAGATGATCAGGGAAATCGGGGGCGCAAAAGAGGTGCACATGAGAATATGTTCTCCGCCGACTGTAGGGCCCTGCTTCTATGGAATAGATACCCCTACACGTTATGAACTCATTGCCTCAAGCCATCTTACCGAAGAGATAAGAAAATATATAACCGCAGACACACTTGCCTATATGAGCATTGACGGCTTAAAAAAGGTCATTCCAAATCCCGAAGATTTTTGTACCGCCTGTTTCGACAATCAATATCCTATCGAGTTCCCTGGAAAGCACAATGAGCAGATGGAATTGACCTTCGCATGATCGCTGCTGCCATCCGGTCAATCTATACCATTAACCTCGCGATAAAACGCGGTGAGCGCGTGCTGGTCTTTACCGATACCCTTTCCGGTGCCGAAGGGGTTGATGAGCGGGAACGCAACAGAAGGGAACAGCTCAGGGACATGGCATATTTGACCGCTGAGGTCGGGAAAGCTTATGCAAAAAAAATTCTGTACCTTGAATTCCCGGCCACGGGCAAACATGGCGCAGAACCGCTGGAGGAACTCTGGCGGACCGCTTTCGGCAACAGGGCTGTCAACAAGCTGGAAGAAGCGGGACTTCTCCACCCTCTTTTAAATAAAACGCTTACCGGAGAGGGGATGAGTAAGGCGGGAATTATAGTCGGCAAATATAAGAAATCCGCTGTTGATGCTGTAATCGCTCTTTCCAATTATTCAACAAGTCATACACGGTTCAGAAATCTTTTAACAGGCATGTGCGGTTGCCGTTATGCCAGCATGCCTCTTTTTGATATTGAGATGTTCGAGGGCCCGATGGGCGTTGACTGGAAGGCCCTGTCAAGAAAGACCCTTGCAATGGCAAAAATAGTCAACAGTGCGGAAACTCTGAAAATAGCCGCTCCTAACGGCTCCAGGCTTACGTTATCAAAAAAAGGCAGAAAGGCGCTGGCTGACACCGGCATGCTTACCAAACCCGGATCGTTCGGGAATCTACCCTCAGGAGAGGTCTTTTTTGCTCCTCTTGAAGGAACGGCTCAGGGGACGCTCGTACTTGAATGGGCCCCTACCCGGAAACTAAATAAACCGGTGACCCTTCTTATTAAAGACGGCATGGTGCAGGAAGTATCAGGGGATGACCCCTATGCAGCGGTCCTGAAAGCAAAATTTGCCGAGCAGCCGGAAAACAGGAACATCGCCGAGTTCGGCATAGGCACTAACAACAGGGCAAAGCGGCCGGACAACATTCTCGAATCTGAAAAGATACTCGGAACAATACATATTGCACTGGGTGATAACAGTTCATTCGGCGGGAAAGTTCAGACCCCCTTTCACCAGGATTTTGTTCTTTTCAAACCAACAGTCACCCTGATGGCAAAAGGCAAATCACCCGTCTGCCTGCTTAAAGACGGCTCGGTAAATGTTGGCACACTGATAAAAAGTCATCACCGGGACTAAAAGAGGGTCTATGGACGCGTTGGTCGTATACATAACAGCATCGAATGAGGAAGAGGGCGCGAAGATTGCGCGGACTCTTGTGGAAGAGCGTCTTGCAGGTTGCGTAAATATTGCCGGGCCGATACGTTCCATTTACCGCTGGCAGGGAAAAATAGAAGATGAGACCGAGGTCCTCCTGATCGTCAAGACACGGAAAGAGCTTTTTGCTCCCCTTAAAACCAGGGTCAAAGAACTGCACAGCTACGCCGTTCCGGAGGTGATCGCGCTTCCTGTTTCAGATGGTTCCGAAGACTACCTGAAGTGGCTTGAGGAAGTGACCGGGCTGTGAATTATGTAGCGTATGAGGGAGACATGAAAGATAAGGCATACACTGGCATAATCTGCAAAAAGTTCTGTTCATTTTACAAAGAAGGGAAAGAGGACCTCTACTGCGGCACTTACTCGTTTCTCAAAAATAATCTGACCCTGCGCGAACTCCGGTCTGTGCTCGAATTATCTGAAAAACCCGACTGTCCATCAAAATCTGCTCCCAACACAGATGAGGAAATTAGAAGCCTTGTATGCGAGAAATGTGATTTCCTCATTGACGGATGCGATTTCAGGGAGGACAGCTCTCACCCGCCCTGCGGCGGATACCATATTATTGAAATGCTGCTCTCCTGATCCTGACAGTGTTGGCATGGGCCTCAAGCCCCTCTACCCCGGCAATCGCCTCAACAGTATCAGACAAGGCCATAAAACCTTTTCTGTCGAACTGCAGGAGGCTTGTCCTCTTTATAAAATCATACACGCCCAGAGGGGATGAAAAGCGGGCGGTGCCTCCGGTTGGAAGCGTATGATTCGGCCCCGCAGCATAATCGCCCAAAGGCTCGGGGGTCCACAGTCCCAGGAAGATCGCACCTGCATTGTGAATGGAATCGAGAATCCTTTCAGGGTGCTCTGTCATGATTTCGAGATGTTCCGGAGCAATGCTGTCAGCCAAAACAGACGCTGTGCCGATGTCCTTTGTCAGGATGACAGCGCCGAACCTTCTCAACGATTTCTTTGCGATTCCCTTTCTTGCCAGGGCAATGATCTGTTTTTCAACTTCAATGTCTACTTCGTTTGCAAGTTTCTCAGAATCGGTTACCAGGACGCTGGAAGCCAGCTCATCGTGCTCTGCCTGGCTCAACATGTCTGCTGCAACAAAAACCGGATTTGCAGTTGAATCGGCTATTATCAATATCTCGCTCGGCCCGGCAATCATATCTATGTCGACTTCACCATATACCATTTTTTTTGCGAGAGCCACGAAGATATTGCCGGGGCCGACGATTTTATCTACCTTGTTTATGATTTTAGTGCCGTATGCCATAGCCCCGACTGCCTGAGCACCGCCTATCCTGTAAACCTCCCGTACTCCCAGAAGCTCTATTGCCGCCATAACATAAGGGTTTGTCTCCCCCCCCGGCGTAGGCACGCACAGGGCTATTTCCTTAACCCCGGCTACCTGTGCAGGAATGACATTCATCAATACCGTTGACGGGTATGAGGCCTTGCCCCCAGGCACATAAACGCCGACACGGGCAAGCGGCCTGATTATCTGTCCCAGCACTGCGCCATTCACCTCATATGACCACGACTTCTCTTTTTGCTTTTCATGAAAGTCTCTTATCCTTGAGGCGGAGAATTCGAGGGCCTTGATAATATTTTTTTCAGCCTTAGCCGCATGTTTTTTTATTTCTGATGCCTTCAATTTCAGAGGCAGGCCGTGGCCGTCAAACCTGCGGGTATACTTTTCGACCGAGATATCGCCTTTCTTTTTCACATCGGCAAGTATAGCCCGCACCGCTTTTTCGATACGCGGATCTACACCGGCAGCCCGCTTCCTGAGCAACCTTAGAAAGGCATGGATTTCAGCTCTTTTCTTTAAAACCCTCATAGCTCGTAATTATAGCATACCCGCGCCTAGACCTCCGCACAGTATTGTTCCAGAAGAACAACTTTGTTCTAAATGTAGGGAGACAAAAAAGTGGGTATTTATTAAATCCAGCTAATTATAAGCTGGCAAGTATTATGCTTATTAAAGCTTGCACGAAGCAAGTCTGATCTGAAAGGAGATTACTATGAAAAGGATAGAGGCAATTATAAGCCCCACCAAGGTAGACCAGGTATGCGCCATTTTGGAAAACGTGGGCTATCCGAGCGTCACAATTTCCAACGTTGAGGGGCGCGGAAGCAAAAAGGGTAGTGAACGTAAGATACGCGGCATAACGTATACAGTACCTTTTGTGGAGGAAAAGAGAGTAGTATTGGTTGTAAAAGACAAAGAGGTTGACGGGATTATGAAGGCTATTCGCGAGGCCGCGTGCACAGGCAAGACTGGAGACGGTATGATATTCGTTTCGTCCATGGACAATGCCATGAGTATAAGGACAGGCGAGACCGGCGAAACTGCAGTCTAGGTTCCGAATGCAAAATACTTCTCCTGTGATCTGCTAAAAAAGCGCCGGCCGCAGCACACTAGTGCGGGAGCGCCGATACATCCCAGCCTCCTCCGAGGGCCTTGATCAGGAGCACACTCGCTGTCATCCGGTTGCCGATTATGGTGATCTCGGTCCTTTTGTTCGACAACTCGGCATTCTGGGTCACAATAACGTCCAGGGAACTGGCAGTCCCGGCCTTGTACTGGTTGGTAGTAAATATCACGGACTGCTGTGCCGCGTTGACGGCCTCTGCCTCAACTTTGGCCTCTTCTTCCAGTATACGTAATGCTGCCAGATTGTCCTCTACCTCCTGGAATCCCGTTAGCACTGTTTGGCGATACGAAGCTACAGTAGCATCATAGGCGGCCCGCGCCTGGTCGGTAAGTGCGCTCCTTAATCCCCCATCAAACACTGTTTCGGAAATCGCCGTCCCCACGGACCAGAAGCGGCTTGGCCATGTTAGCCAGTTGGACATGCTCGAAGCCTGGAAGCCACCGGAAGCGCTAAGAGTGATGCTGGGATAAAACGCCGCCTCCGCGACCCCGATCTGCGCATTTGCAGCAGCTACAAGCCGTTCCGCAGCCGCGATATCCGGCCGTCGTTCGAGGAGTTTGGAGGGCAAGGCAACCGGAATTGCCGGGGTAATGGCTGTTGAAAGCGGAGAAAAAGATATAGAAAAAACAGACGCGGGTTTCCCGATAAGCACTGCAATTGCGTGTTCCATCTGTGCCCGTTGTACACCTATATCGATCGCCTGTGCCTGGGTGGTCTTGAACTGGGTTTCGGCCTGAAGCACTTCAGCCCTTGAGGCCACGCCGCTCGCGTACCGGTTTTTTGTTACCTCAAGGAAGTGTGCATAATTAACAACCGTTGCGTCTAAAACCTGCTTCTGAGCGTCGAGCACCCTTAACTGAAAATAGTCTTGCGCCAATTCAGCGTGAATAATCAGACGGGTAGATTCAAGGTCCGCAGCACTAGCCTGGGCACTTGCCTTCCCAGCCTCGACAGAACGACGGACCTTGCCCCACAGGTCCAATTCCCAGGACGCATCTGCCGGCAGTATGAAGTTGTTTGACGTGGTCCCGCTCGCTAACCCACTGGCACTTACTCCTCTGCCCAGGTTGGCAGAACTACGCGAGCGGGTAGCAGACGGATTGACTGTGACCGTTGGGAAATAACCGGCGCGGGCAGCCGCCACCTGGGCACGCGCCTGGCGGAATTGCGCTTCAGCCACAGCAATGTTTTGATTGGCGGCATCAACCTGTCCCTCAAGAGAATTTAGTTGCATGTCGTTGAACATCTCCCACCACGCGCCCTTTATTAAATTATCCTTAGGCTGCGCCATTGTCCAGCCATTCATTTCTTTAAAGGCAACCGGAACCTCCGCTGTCGGTTTAACGTAATCCGGGCCGACCGTACACGAGGACAAAAGGGCTATCGCCCCTGTAACGAGCAGTATGCTTTTGCAGCGTCTTATTAATGACTTGCTAACCAATTTTAAATAACACATGTGCCTCTTCCTTTCCTGATATTTCATTGTTTATATGACCCGGGCCGGCGTTTTCATACTATGCTTTTTTTGGCCTTCACACGATCAAGCCAGATCCTGAAACGATCGAGATACAGATACACCACCGGGGTGGTATACAAAGTGAGCATTTGGCTGAAGATAAGCCCGCCGACAATGGAGATGCCGAGCGGTCGGCGCAGTTCGGATCCCACTCCGGCCCCTACCGCTAAAGGCAGGGCACCCAGAAGGGCCGCCATGGTTGTCATCATTATAGGTCTGAATCTCAACAGGCAGGCCTGATAAATAGCTTCTTCGGGACTTTTCCCCTCTTTGCGCTCAGCCGCCAACGCGAAGTCTATCATCATTATGCCGTTCTTCTTCACTATTCCTATCAGCAGTATGATGCCGATCAGCGCCATGAGGTTAAGGTCAGTGCCGGAAAGCATCATGGCCAGCACTGCCCCCACCCCTGCCGAAGGCAAGGTGGAGAGAATGGTGACAGGATGTATGTAGCTCTCATACAATATTCCCAATACAATGTAAACCGTAACCAGCGCGGCAAGAATCAGGAATGGCTGATTTGCAAGAGAAGACTGAAATGCCTGGGCTGTCCCTGCAAAGCTGCCCCGGACACTGGAGGGTATTCCCATCTGCCGCATATTACTCTCGATAATTTTGACCGCATCGCCCAGCGCCACCCCAGGCGTCAGATTGAATGACACTGTTACCGCCGGAAATTGACCCTGGTGATTAATTGCCAGGGAAGTCGCAGTCGGTTCATAATGGGTAAACGCACTCAGAGGGACCTGTGCACCGCTGGAGTTGGTGACATAAATATCTTTAAGTGTGTCGGGGCGCTGCCAGAAACGCGGCTCGACCTCCATAACTACGTGGTATTGGTTCAGCAGGGTATAGCTGATCGATACCTGCCGCTGGCCAAAGGCATCATACAATGTATTATCGATAAGCTGTGAAGATATCCCCAGCCGGGAAGCTGTATCGCGGTCGATAACCAGAGAGGCCTGCAGGCCCTTGACCTGCTGGTCGCTCGTAACATCCGTAAGTTGGGGCAGCGTGCGCAGTTTCTGCAGTACGCTCGGGCCCCATGTGTTAAGGTCAGATACGTTATCTCCCATAAGAGTGTACTGATATAGAGCATTGCCTATTCTGCCTCCGATACGCAAATCCTGTACCGGAGCAAGAAACGTGGGCGCACCGGCCACACCTGTAAGCTGCCTGCGCAGCCTTGCCATAACTTGAGCTATTGTAGATTTTCTTTTTTGGAACGGCTGCAGCGTGATGAACATGCGTGCCGTATTGGTCGTCGAGCCTCCTCCACCACCCGTGAAACCTGTCACATACACCACCTCAGGGTCTTTCCTTATTATATCAATGACTTGATTCAACTTTTCCTGCATCGCCTGAAACGATATGCTCTGGTCAGCCTGAATTCCCCCCGAGAGCCGCCCGGAGTCCTGTTCAGGGAAGAACCCCTTTGGGATTCTTACAAATAATACAACACTGACCACTACAACAAAGATCATAAGCACGATCATGAACCTGGAATGACGGAGGGCCCAGGAGAGGCTCATTTCGTAACGCGAATGCATCCAGTTAAAGAGTTTCTCGCTGACAGTATATAGCACGCCATGGGCTCGCGGCTTTTCGGGCCTGAGCAGTGTGGCGCACATCATGGGAGTGGCGGACAACGATATTACAAGCGAGACCATGACCGCTGCCGAAAGCGTGACAGCAAACTCCCGGAACAGACGACCCACTATACCGCCCATGAGGAGGATAGGGATAAACACGGCAACCAGAGAAAGGCTCATGGACAGTACTGTGAACGCAATCTCTTTAGTCCCGGAAAAGGCTGCCTGGAGCGGGGACTCTCCTTTTTCCATGTATCGGGTAACATTCTCCAGCACAACGATTGCGTCATCCACGACAAATCCCGTCGCGATAGTGAGAGCCATGAGGGAGAGGTTGTCCAGAGAATAACCGCACAGATACATAGCGGCAAAGGTGCCGGTAATAGATACCACTATGGCTACTGCCGGAATGAGTGTGGCCCGGACATTCCGAAGGAACCAGAACACAACCAGTATCACAAGAATGGCTGAAATAACCAGCGATTCCTCGACGTTCAACAACGACCCGCGAATGGGCGGCGTACGGTCTACAACAACTGACAAATCTATGGCACCCGGTATGGCAGCCTGCAACTGCGGCAGGAGTCTGCGCACATTGTCCACTGTCTCGATAATATTGGCTCCGGGCTGACGGAATATGACAAGCAGGACGCACGGTTTCCCGTTAACAAAACCTGCTGCGCGAATGTCCTCCACCGAATCCTCCACCCTTGCAACGTCAGCGAGCCGCACTGCAGCCCCCGACCGATAGGCAATAATAAGGGGAAGGTATTCACCGGCCTTATAAATCTGATCGTTCGTACGTATCTCCCATGTCCTGTCAGCCCTGGAGAGTTGTCCTTTGGGCCGGTTTGCGTTTGTGCTTGACAGCGCACTGCGCACATCTTCGAGGCTTATGCCGTATTTGCTGAGCGCCAGGGGATTCACCTCTGCGCGGACTGCCGGCAGCGAACTCCCCCCCACAAACACCTGTCCTACGCCCTCTACCTGTGACAGCTTTTGTTGCATAATCGAGGAGGCTGCGTCGTATAGTTGCGCCCTGGTCAAGGTGTCAGCTGTCAACGCCACAATTAGAATAGGGGCATCAGACGGGTTCACTTTGCGATAAGTAGGGTTGCTTGGAAGGGCCGGCGGCAGATCTCCCCGGGCGGCATTGATAGCGGCCTGAACGTCCCTGGCAGCTCCATCGATGTTACGGTCCAAATCGAACTGCAGGGTGATGCTGGTCGAGCCGCGGTTATTTACTGATGTCATCTCGGTCACCCCTGCTATATGCCCTAACCTGCGTTCAAGCGGTGCAGCAACCGAAGTGGCCATTGTTTCGGGGTCTGCTCCGGGCAGCCCTGCAGACACCGAGATTGTCGGAAAATCGACTTGCGGCAACGGTGACACTGGAAGCATACGGAACGCGATTATGCCCGCAAGGACAAGTCCGGCTGTAAGCAGCGTAGTCGCTACGGGCCGCTTGATGAATACTGCCGAGACGTTCATGGCCGGTCTTCTGCTCCGTGGACCACGCCTTCAGGCTTGGAGCTGCGCCTTCTTGCCAGCCTGTCGAAAGCCAGATAAATGACGGGGGTCGTATAGAGAGTCAGCACCTGGCTGAAGATAAGTCCGCCTACAATTGAGATGCCGAGCGGATGGCGCAGCTCAGACCCCATTCCCCGCCCCATAGCCAGTGGCAATGCACCCAGAAGCGCTGCCATGGTAGTCATCATGATCGGCCTGAACCTGAGGAGGCAGGCCTGGTAGATCGCATCTTCAGGGCTTTTGCCCTCTTTGCGTTCCATCTCCAGCGCAAAGTCGACCATCATGATGCCGTTTTTCTTCACTATACCGATCAAAAGGATAATGCCGATTATGGCAATTACGTCGAGCTCACCGCCGAACATCATGAGCGATAGGACCGCACCGACGCCGGCTGACGGCAGGGTTGAGAGGATAGTTACGGGGTGAATGTAACTCTCGTACAGTACCCCTAAAACAATGTAGACCGTTATCAAAGCAGCCAATATCAGAATAGGCTCATGACTAAGGGATGTCTGAAATGCCTGTGCCGTCCCCTGGAAGCTTCCCCTGATACTGGCGGGAAGACCTAATTTCTGTGCAGTCTTTTCGATAGCAGCCACTGCACCCCCGAGTGCAACTCCCGGAGCCAGGTTGAAAGACGTGGTTACCACCGGGAACTGCCCCTGCCTGTTAATGACGAGGGGACCGGTTGTTTCCGAGATCCGGGCGACCGCCCCCAGCGGGACCTGGCCGCCGGTTGTCCCGCGCACATAAATCGATTGGAGGCTGCCGGGGGCCTGTTGAAAGTCCGGTTTGACGGAGAGGACAACCCGATACTGGTTCAATTCCGTAAATATCGTTGATATCTGCCGCTGCCCAAAAGCGTCGTACAAAGTATTGTCGATCATTTGCGGAGTGATGCCGAACCGTGAAGCAGTGCTGCGATCCATTGAAAGAGCGACCCTGAGCCCTTTATCGAGCTGATCGCTGCCGACATCGCGCAGCTCAGGACTCGCTTGCAGCGCATCCACGAGCTTAGGCGCCCAACTGTTCAGTTCATCAAAGTTGGGATCATCGAGCGTATACTGGAACTGGGTGCGGCTGACCCTTGCATCAACAGTAAGGTCCTGTACCGGCTGCATGAAAAGCGTGATACCGTCAACTGCCGCCAGTTGGGGCTGGATTCGGCGAATGACCTCGCTCGCGTTCGCATTACGTTTGTCCAGCGGTTTCAGGTTAATAAGGATTCTACCGGTGTTCAGCGTCGTATTTGTCCCGTCCACTCCTATGAATGTGGAGAGACTCTCCACCGCAGGGTCTTTGAGAATCACTTTTGCAAGAGCCTGCTGCCGTTCAGCCATGGCAGCAAACGAAATTGATTGCGGCGCTTCAGATATTCCCTGGATGGCTCCGGTGTCCTGGATTGGGAAAAAGCCTTTGGGTATCATGATATATAACAACACGGTCAGGACCAGGGTCCCTGCCGCGACCAGCAGTGTTGCCGGCTGGTGCTTCAATACCCATTTAAGCGTCCTTCCGTAAGCAGCGATTATCCTCTCTAACATCTGCCCCGAGGCGTGATAAAACCTCCCCTGCCGTTCCTCGGGGACATGCCTGAGTATCCGGGAGCACATCATAGGCGTCAAAGTAAGGGATACTACAGCCGAGATCAGGATAGTTACTCCAAGAGTGACGGCGAACTCGCGGAACAGGCGGCCTACAACGTCACCCATGAAAAGCAACGGGATAAGCACCGCAATCAGGGAGACGGTAAGAGACAGAATAGTAAAGCCGATCTGCTGCGCGCCTTTGAGTGCCGCATTCATGGGGGTCTCCCCGGCTTCAATATACCGGGATATATTTTCGATCATGACTATGGCATCGTCCACGACAAATCCGGTGGAAATAGTGAGGGCCATCAGTGACAGGTTGTTAAGGCTGAATCCCAGCAGATACATCACCCCGAACGTCCCGACCAGGGACAACGGCACAGCAACACTCGGAATGGTAGTAGCAGGCAGGTTGCGCAGGAACACGAAAATTACGAGCACGACCAGCACTACCGCCAGCAATAACTCATACTGCACGTCTTTCACAGATTCACGAATGGTCGTAGTTCGGTCAGTCAGCACAGAGACTCTTATCGCAGGCGGCAGCGAACTTTGCAACTGCGGAAGCAGCTTTTTGATACGGTTCACAACCTCTATCACGTTGGCGCCCGGCTGCCGCTGGATATTGACTATGACCGCAGGGGAGGTGTTCATCCAGGCAGCCTGGTTCACGTTCTCGGTATCGTCCATCGCCTCCGCTACATCAGAGAGGCGCACAGGCGCACCGTTACGGTAAGCTATGACAAGAGAGCTATAGTCCCGGCTAGAAAAAAGCTGGTCATTTGCACCTATTATGTAGGACTGTTTGGGTCCGTCAAAGCCTCCTTTTGCCTGATTGACATTTGCAGCTACAACGGCAGTGCGCAGGTCTTCAAGGGTAAGGCCATAGGATGCCAGTGCAGTCGGATTGGCATGAATCCCGACCGCAGGCCGCTGCCCTCCGCTGATACTGACCAGCCCAACCCCTGTCACTTGCGATATTTTCTGCGCGAATCTGGTATCCGCGAGATCTTCTATCTTAGGCAGGGGAAACGTGTCAGATGTCAGCGCCAGCGTGAGAACCGGGGCGTCAGCCGGGTTTACCTTGCTGTAAACAGGCGGGACAGGGAGATCAGACGGCAGGAATGTGAAGGAGGCATTAATGGCTGCCTGCACCTCCTGCTCGGCAACATCCAGGCTCAGGTCCAGGCTGAACTGTAAAGTGATAATCGAGCTTCCGCCCGAGCTTGCAGAGGTCATCTGTGTCAGGCCCGGCATCTGGCCGAACTGCCGCTCAAGCGGGGCAGTTACAGAGGAAGCCATAACATCAGGACTTGCCCCGGGGTAGAAGGTGCGGACCTGGATAGTCGGATAATCTACCTGTGGAAGTGCTGACACAGGTAATTGGCGATATGCAACAGCTCCAGCCAGAAGAATGGCTATCATAAGCAGCGTCGTGGCGATTGGACGCGTTATGAAGATGCGAGACAGATTCATCAGTTAAGCCTCTGAGGAGCCCCGCCTTTTTGCCCGTTGTTACGCCCGTTCCGGGCATTTTGGTCCCGCAGTTCCACCTTGCTTCCTTCCCGCAATCGTTCGGCGCCATCAAATACGACAAGCTCTCCTGCAACAAGCCCCGCGGTTACAGAGATATCGTTGTTGTCTGCCGCACCTGTTGTTACCGGACGCACCCCGGCAGTGTGGTCGGCTTTTACCACATATACAAATGTACCATGCGGCCCCCGCTGAATGGCCGATGCGGGCACGATAATGACGCCGCTCTCCATCTTGACAAGCAGCCGGGCATTGACAAATTGGTTTGGGAACAGCTCGTTGTCCTTGTTGGGAAATATTGCCTTGAATTTAACCGTGCCTGTGGCGGGATCGATCAGATTATCGATCGTAAGCAAGTATCCGGTGGCGAGTTTCTGCTTTTGCTCTCTGTCATAAGCCTCGACAGTCAGGTGAGCGCCTTTCTTGAGTCTGCCGAGTACTTCAGAAAGATTGTCCTCCGGTATCGGGAAAACAACTGTAATGGGTTGCAACTGAGTAATCACAGCCAGCCCGTTTGCATCAGTCGCGTGAACGATGTTGCCCGGGTCAACCAGGCGCAGGCCGACCCTGCCGCTTAATGGAGATGTAATGCGGGAGTAAGTCAACTGTAATTTGGCGTTGTCTATGTTTCCCTGGTCGGTCTTGACAGCCCCTTCATATTGGTGCACCAGATACTCCTGTGTATCGAGTTGTTGCCTTGGGATCGAATCCTGCGCTGCCAGCACCCGGTAGCGCTGCAAGTCGAGCTGGGCATTTTTCAGCAACGCCTGGTCACGGACCATCTGCCCCTCAGCCTGAGTCAACTGCACCTGAAACGGCCTCGGGTCTATTTGTGCCAGGGTATCTCCTTCTTTAACTATTTGCCCTTCCCGGAAAAAGACATTTATCAGTTCTCCGTCAACACGACTCTTTACGGTAACCGTATTAACCGGGGTAACAGTGCCCAGACCTGAGAGATATACGCCTACATCGCCTTTCCTGGCTGCCGACGCCGCAACCGGAACGCCCCGCGCCGCCGCAGATAACGGCTGTTTGGGGGCATCTGATTGTGCCTTACCCCCTTTTGCCAGGAACACATACGAGCCGATGACCAGAACAGAAGCCAACAGCAACCAGATCCACCAGCGCCGGGACAGCGAACGTATCATTAATTTTTCCTCCTGCAAATCCAGCCCGTCCCTCTATTCGGAATTCCGTAAATCACAGACTTTTGGGGAAACCAAAGAGCTCCGCGCCTTGTAGAGATAACGGGAATTTCCCTTTATATATTTTTTGAGTCGCATATATATATCGAAAGGTTACGATGCACTGATAATTCCATATCATCAGATGTAAGTGCCTGCTTACATTTGGTTACTTTATAGCAGATAAGCGCACGTTGTCAATATCTGAAACACAAATGGGGAAAAGACATAAAAATTGTCTTTGGGGGCAAAGCGAAGGAGCGCAAACAAAAAGGCGGGGTCACCCCCGCCTTTCTCAAAATAATTTATTCTTATAATCTTCCCTTTACAAGATCATCAACAACTGAAGGATCAGCAAGTGTCGATGTATCGCCGAGGGCTTCTATTTCGTTGCTGGCAATCTTTCTGAGAATCCTTCTCATGATCTTGCCGCTTCTGGTCTTGGGCAGACCCGGAGCGAATTGCAACTTATCAGGGCTTGCTATAGGACCAATGACTGTCCGTACATGGGCCACCAGTTTTTTCTTGAGGTCGTCAGACGGCTGGTGTCCTTGTTTCAAGGTAACATATACATAGATTCCCTCGCCTTTAATGTCGTGGGGGTATCCGACCACAGCAGCTTCGGCAACAGCCTCGTGAGCTACCAGGGCTGATTCAACTTCAGCCGTACCGAGCCTGTGTCCTGAAATATTGATAACATCGTCAATCCTTCCCATCAGCCAGTAGTCGCCGTCAGGATCGAAGCGTGCTCCGTCACCTGTGAAATACTTGCCGGGGTACATTGAGTAATAGACTTCCTTGACCCGCTTGTTCTCAGGGTCTCCATAAGTGCCCCTCAGCATGCCGGGCCAGGGTTTCAGGATAACCAGACTGCCGCCTTCGTTAGGACCTGCGGGAGCGCCTTTTTCGTTAAGCACAGCCGGAACAACTCCAGGGAACGGCCTGGTAGCTGAACCCGGCTTCAGGGTCATTGCACCCGGAAGCGGAGTTATAAGAATACCTCCGGTCTCGGTCTGCCACCAGGTATCGACGATCGGAAGCTTGCTGCCGCCGATATTCTTGAAGTACCACATCCATGCCTCGGGATTGATTGGTTCTCCAACGCTTCCCAACACCTTCAGGGACGACAGGTCATATTTTGCCGGCCAGGTTTCGCCCTCTTTCATAAGCGCCCTTATAGCGGTAGGCGCAGTGTAAAAGATATTTACCTGGTGCTTCTCGCAAATGTCCCAGAACCGGCCTGCATTCGGATACGAAGGGATACCCTCGAACATAAGGCTTGTCGCACCGTTGCTCAGCGGCCCGTAAACAATATAGCTGTGTCCGGTAACCCAGCCGATGTCGGCTGTGCAGAAATGGATATCTTCGTCATGATAATCGAATATCCACTTAAAGGTGAGGTTCGTATACAGCAGATAGCCGCCCGTCGTATGAAGCACGCCTTTCGGTTTTCCGGTTGAGCCGGAAGTATACAGGATAAAGAGTGGATCTTCCGCATCCATCTCTTCAGGCTTGCAATAACCCCTGACGTCATCGGCTTTCATTTCATCATGCCACCACAGGTCCCTGCCGGCCTGTATGTTGACATTGCCGTCTCCTCTTTTTACCACGATCAGTTTTTCGACTGTCGGGCATTCCTTCAAAGCGTTATCCATATTGCCTTTCAGGGGTATCAATTTGCTTCCCCTGACGCTCTGGTCGCAGGTTATGGCCAATTTAGATCCGGCATCCTGTATCCTGTCCATTAACGCCTGGGCGCTGAAACCGCCGAACACTATGCTGTGTATTACTCCGAGTCTCGAACACGCAAGCATTGAAATGGCAAGTTCCGGGATCATAGGCAGGTAAATTGTTACCCTGTCTCCCTTTTTCAGTCCGTGTTTCTTGAGGACATTGGCGAATCTATTGACTTCGGTGTAGAGCTGTTGATAGGTATAGGTCTTATATTCGCCGCCATCGGCTTCCCATATCAAAGCAGCCTTGTTCCTTGTCGCCGTGTTTACAAACCTGTCAAGGCAATTGTACGACACATTCAATTTGCCGCCGCTGAACCACTTTATTTCGGGCTTGCCCTCAAAAGTCCAGTCAAGCACCTTGTCCCATTTCTTGTACCAGGTGAGCTGCTTTTCGGCCATTTCGCCCCAGAACCCCTCAGGGTCATCCACCGACCTCTTGTATATTTTCTCATACTCTGCAAGGCTTTTAATATGAGCTTTTTTGCTGAATTCAGGTGATGGTGGAAACGTTCTGCTCTCGGTAGACGTTACTTGAATACTGTCCTTCGACATTCCTACTTCCTCCTCTAATCAGTATTATTACATCCCAAATTGGGCATTCCTATTTGCTTGTCACGAAGTTATAACAGTTATAAGCCTAGCAAGTTATGGGAGCTATAAGACTATCAGTATTATGCAACCTAAAAGTCGGCAAGGTTATGACAGCTATAATACCCTTCTATAAACAATAGAGAGGATTATAGCATCTCTCCAAAACTCTGTCAAATCGGAGATGTCAGTAACATCAAGTCAAAGTCAGTTCTATTTGGGACCGGATAAGACCTGAGGCAGAAAAAAAATAAAATGACAGTAATTGCTGTTGTATGAACAAGTTACAGGTGCGAGTTACATTGCCGCACGCACTATTTCAAGCGGTGCAGGAAACTGATTATGACCAGGGAATATCCTTAGAGCCTTCCTTTGAGAAGTTTGCCCACTGCTGAAGGATCGGCCAGTGTCGAAGTATCGCCCAGGTTTGAGACATCACCCACGGCAATCTTTCTGAGAATCCTTCTCATTATTTTGCCGCTCCTTGTCTTGGGCAGGCCCGGTGCAAATTGCACTTTGTCCGGGCTCGCTATGGGGCCGATGACCGACCGCACATGCCCAATGAGTATTTTCTTAAGCTCTTCGGACGGCAGCTGTCCTTCTTTCAACGTCACATATACATAGATTCCCTCGCCTTTTATCTCATGAGGAAACCCGACTACAGCAGCTTCAGCAACTGCTTCGTGGCTGAGCAGAGCTGATTCCACTTCAGCCGTACCGAGTCTGTGTCCCGAGATATTAATAACATCGTCAATTCTTCCCATAAGCCAATAATCGCCTTCGCTATCAACGCGTGCCCCGTCACCGGTGAAATACATGCCCGGCAACCTCGAGAAATAGATTTCTTTGATCCGTTCGTTTTCAGGGTCGCCATAAGTGCCCCTGAGCATGCCGGGCCAGGGTTTCAGGATAACCAGATAACCCCCTTCATTAGGACCTGCAGGAGAGCCGTCTTCCTTAACCACAGCCGGAACAACTCCGGGAAACGGCTTGTTGGCCGAACCGGGTTTCAGCGTCATCGCGCCGGGGAGGGGAGTAATAAGAATCCCTCCGGTTTCGGTCTGCCACCATGTATCGAGGATCGGCAGTTTGCCCTTTCCGATATAAGTGTGATACCACATCCATGCTTCCGGATTTAAAAGTTCCCCTACGCTCCCCAGTAATCTCAGGGAAGACAGATCGTGTTTTGTGACCCAGCTTTCGCCCTGTCTCATAAGTGCCTTAATTGCTGTAGGCGCGGTATAGAAGATGCTTACCCGGTGCTTGTCGCAAATATCCCATAATCTGCCGGGATTGGGGTACGTAGGAATCCCCTCGAACATGAGGGTTGTTGCTCCATTGCTCAGAGGACCGTATACAATATAACTGTGTCCGGTGACCCAACCTATATCACCGGTGCAGAAATATATATCACCGTCACGGTAATCGAATACCCATTTGAAAGTGAGATTGGCAAACAACAGATAGCCGCCTACCGTATGCAGCACGCCCTTCGGTTTTCCGGTTGAGCCGGAAGTATAAAGAATAAAAAGCGGATCTTCCGCATCCATTTCTTCAGGCTTGCAATAGTTCCCTATATCGGCAGCGTTCATTTCATTATGCCACCACAGGTCCCTGCCCGGCTCCATGTCAACCTCATCCGTCCGTTTTACCACTATCACTTTTTCGATGGTGGGGCACTCCAGAAGGGCGATATCACAATTTGCCTTAAGAGGCATGTGACGGCCCCCCCTGACGCCCCTGTCTGCAGTTATCAGGAGCCTGGCTTTGCAGTCCTGTATTCTGTCCCGGAGCGAGTGGGCACTGAAACCGCTGAGCACGACATTGTGAATTGCCCCGATCCTCGCACAGGCAAGCATCGAAATGACAAGCTCGGGGATCATGGGCAGGTAAATCGTGACCCTGTCACCCTTATTCACTGCATGTTTCTTGAGGACATTTGCGAATTTGTTGACTTCATAATAGAGCTGCTGATAAGTATATGTTTTATAGCTTCCGCCGTCGTCCGACTCCCATATCAGCGCAGCCTTGGTCCGCATCGGGGTATTTATAAACCTGTCGAGACAATTGAAAGACGCATTCAGTTTGCCTCCGCTAAACCACTTTACATAGGGCTTATCAAAGTTCCATTCCAGGACCTTGTCCCATTTCTTAAACCAGTCAAGCTGCTTTTCCGCCATCTCGGCCCAGAACCCTTCAGGGTCGTCCACAGATCTCCTGTAGATATTCTCATATTCCTCAATGCTTTTTATATGAGCATTTTCGCTGATTTCAGGCAATGGCGGGAAAGCCCTTTTTTCAGCCGATAATACTTCAATGCTCTCATTAGACATTCCTGATTCCTCCTTCTCAACTCTTCCGGGTCTGATCGAGTGACCATTCCATAGGATCGAGCAGCGTGTATCCCATGTTCTCAAGTTTTCTTTTAACCTTTGCGACATTTACGGTCAACAAGTATGGGAAAACAGCCCTCTTGCCTTTTTCCCAGTGCCTGGCAACAAGAATGCTGCCGAAGGGTATCCCCTCTTCGGTAATTGCATCCACGATTTTCTTCATTTGCCCCAATTTCTCTTCCACAACAAGACACAGTAGAGTCCCGGGTTCTTCAATCCCAAGCACATTGATAAAAGCGCGGACCAGATCGCGGGTCGAGATAATTCCCTTCAAATTCCCATCCCGGTCCACAACAGGTAATGCTCCTTTGTTACTCTTATGCATCAGCAAAAGCGCATCCTCAAGAGTGTCCATGGGAGAAATGGTGGTCACCTTTTTATTCATTACATCCCCAACCTTAAGCGCGGAGATTCGTTGTAATTCCTTTGGGTCTTCCCTGCAGGTGGAAAAGACAGACGGCAGGGCGCTTCGCAAATCACGGTCGGTAATAATCCCGACCACCTTATTATTTTCATCGACCACCGGCAGATGCCTGATACCGTTCTCTTCCATCTTTCCCCGTGCTTCGAGTATGCCGGCTTCAGGTCCAATTGTAATAACCCTTCGCGTCATCGTTTTATTGATAAACATGGTACCCCCTTTCAGGCTTTGCTGCCGAGCAGAATTTCAACATGATTTCTTGCCAGTTCGGACAGACGGCTCACTGCGTATCCCCCCTCGAGAACAGAGATAAGCCGTCCACCCGAATATTTGTCGGCCATCCCGACAATATTTTCCATAATCCATGAAAAGCACTCCGTCGAAAGCTTTATATCAGACATATCATCGTCAACATGGGCATCGAAACCTGCGGAAACAAGAATCACTTCAGGCTTAAACTCCTCGAAAGCGGGAAACAGGTCTTTTTCAAGCAATGCTTTATACTCCGCATCTCCCCAGCCCGGCAGCACCGGAGAATTCAGTGTGAATCCGTAGCCCTCGCCCGTTCCCTTCTCAAAATCCCTGCCGGTGCCTGGATAGGAAAATGAAGGATGCTCATGGATGGAATAGTAAAATACTGAAGGATCATCTTCAAAAATATTCTGGGTGCCGTTGCCGTGATGAACATCAAAATCCACAATCCCCACACGCTGCAACTTCCATTTGCGGCGCAGATACCTGGCTGCAATGGCAACATTGTTGAAATAACAAAAACCCATGACCTTGCTCACTTCCGCATGATGTCCCGGGGGCCTGACAGCGCAGAAGGCATTGTCTATCTCCCCCTCCATCACGAGGTCAACCGTATGTAGAATGCCGCCCACTGCCAGCATCGCGGTTTCAAAGGTCTCTCTGCACATTTTGTTATCAGGATGATCAAGCTCGTTCATCCCCCAAAGACATGCTTCTTCAAAGCGCATTATGAGTTTGATGCTGTGCACAATCTCTATCCACGCCTGGTCGGCGCGGCTGGCCTTTATAAGTCTCACTTTGGAGATAAGGCCCGCCTCTTCAAGCCCCTTGTAGATCGCGAGCAGTCGTGCGGAACACTCCGGATGTTCGGGCCCGGTGTCGTGGAGCAGAAACCGTTCGTCGTACAGAAACCCTGTCCTTCTCATTGCGTGATTGGCCGCCCTGAAATTCTTCACTTTTAAAAAAATACGGGAGGGGGTGGCTCCCCCTCCCGTATACTTTAAAACTTATCCGCTGATTTTTTCTACCCTGTTAAAACCAGCTTGCTGATTCTACGTCCGAATCGAAGTCTAAGGTATTACCGGCTTGCCTTCCTCTCCCTGCACCATCTTTGTGATCAATTCGACGATTTCAGGGTTAGCCAGTGTCATAACGTCGCCGACATCCGTGCCGTTGGAAATAGCGCCGAGCACTCTGCGCATGATCTTTCCTGAGCGGGTCTTCGGCATGTCAGGCACAATCCAGACTTTCCTTGGCCGCGCAATAGCGCCGATTTCCCTTACAATAGCGGCTGAAATCGCCTTGGCAAGTTCAGGGGTCGATTTAATTCCAGGTTTCAAGGCAATATACAGATCAGGTTCTTTCCCTTTGATTTCATGCTTCACCGGAACAACGGCAGCTTCCGCGACTTCCGGAACAGTGAGTGCGGCTGACTCGATTTCCTTGGTCCCCAGTCTGTGACCGGAAACATTGATAACATCGTCGATCCTGCCCAATATGCGGACATATCCGTCAGCAGCAACAACAGCAGCATCACCGGTAAGGTACGGCCAATCTCTCCAGTCTTTGCTCTTCGGGTTTTTGCAGTACCTCTCAAAATACGTCCTGACAAACCGGTCGCGGTCTCCCCATATAGTCTGGAACATGCCGGGCCACGGGTTCTGGATGCAGATATTTCCCGCTTTACCTGAGCCTGCCGGGACTATATTTCCATCATTGTCATAAACAATCGGGTGAATACCGGGCACTCCTGGACCTGCGCTGCCGGGCTTCATCGGCTTTATTGCCGGCACTGTGCTGCACAGGAAGCCTCCGTTCTCGGTCTGCCACCATGTATCGACAATGATGGCTTCGCCCTTACCGACTTCCTTGTAATACCATTTCCAGACTTCGGGCTCGATCGGCTCTCCAACCGTGGTCATATGTTTGAAATGATAAGTGTACTTCTTCGGCTCATCAGGCCCGACCTTTCTCAGCGCCCTGATAGCGGTAGGCGCCGTATGGAAGATGTTGACATCCAGGTTCTGTGCGATTCTCCAGCATCTGCCGGCATCCGGGTAGGTAGGAACGCCTTCAAAAATAACACTCGACGCAGCAAGAGAAAGAGGCCCATAAACAATATATGAATGGCCCGTAATCCATCCTATGTCAGCCATACACCAATAAACATCCGTCGGATGGATGTCCTGAATATATTTGGATGTACCGGTCACATAGGCAAGGAATCCACCGGTGCTGTGCTGGCATCCCTTGGGCTTTCCGGTTGTGCCGCTCGTATACATCAGGAATAGCGGCGCTTCGGCAGGCATCTGGACCGGATCAATCCTTGCTCCGTAATGTTTCTTCAACATGTCATTAATAATAAGGTCGCGGCCTTCGACCAAAGGTGTCTTTGCAGAATATTTGCCTGGATAGCGCTGCCATATCAGGACTTTTTTGACCTTCTTGCCGTCTTTTGCCGCATCATCACAAGCGATATCGGCTTTTTCTTTATGGTCCTGGAGCTGACCGCTCCTGTAATACGCGTCCATCGTTATCAGGTAATCGCTCCCTGAGTCGACAATTCTGTCAGCGCAAGCCCTTCCGCTGAACCCGCCAAACACCTGGGAGTGGATGATGCCGAGCCTCGCGCACGCAAGCATTGTGACCGGAAGTTCTCCAACCATCGGCAGATGGAGTGTGACCCTGTCTCCTGCCTTCAGGCCGAGGTCGTTCTTTAGAATCGACGCAAACTCGTTCACCCTGACATAGAGTTCCTGGTAGGTAATATGCTCTACTTTCTCATCTTCGGGTTCAGGGACAAAATGGATTGCAGTTTTGTTCTTGTACTGTGCCAGATGCCTGTCAATGCAGTTATAGCTTGCATTGATGAGCCCGCCCTTGAAAAACTTGTAGCAGGGAGCATCGCTCGTGTCGAGGATTGTGTCCCAATACTTGTACCAGGTCAGCATATCTGCATACTCTTTCCAGTATTCCGGGCATTTGTCCAGGGCCATACGGTCGTAAACAGCCGGATCCGTCATGTTTGCCTGGGCAATGAATTGCGCTGAGGGGTAAACAAACCCCTCTTCTGCCCAATGCACCGCAATTTCAGCTTCAGACGTTTCGATACTTTCACCCTTTTCTTTTTCGCTCATACACCTCTTCCTCCTTTTATTTTAAGTTGGTACGGAAAGTGTGCGAATAAACGGAATTTTCTGCCAGCCCCGTAGTTTAAAAAATCACTTCTCTTTTGTCAATAAAAAAATATTATCAATACAATCATTTAAATTTATTCCGTATTATACTGAATATTCCTCAGTTTGTCTCTATATTATTTTGTGTCCATCAAAAAAACCTGTAAAACAATCACTTAAGTGTCCAGAAAAGTCGGCGACACAAAAAAGGACTTACCCCTGATAACAATCCATAAAAGGGGTAAGTCCCTAAAAAACCAGACAATAGCGTGCTTACTAGAGAGGCCTGCTACAGGCCTTTTTCATTCCTCGACTACCCTTCCGATGCTTACAATCCGGTCTTCTTCTTCAATATCCATAAGTTTGACTCCCTGGGTATTTCTTCCAAGCACAGAAATGTTGCGGGCAACCATCCTTATCAATTTTCCGGCATTGGTGATAAGGACCACCTCATCTTCATCTCTTACCTGGAGAAGGCCGACGGCATTTCCGCCTCTCTCCACCACTTTAATCGAAATGACTCCTTTGCCGCCGCGGCCATGGACCGGATATTCCCCGATTTCGGTCCTCTTGCCCAGACCTTTTTCAGTCACAGTCAGGAGACCCATTTTTTCCTCGACCACGTTGGCGGAAACAACTTCATCGTCTTTGCCCAGACGAATACCTATTACGCCCCTGGCAGTCCGTCCGACTGCCCTGGCATCGTCCTCCCTGAAGCGGGCGGCAAGCCCTCCTCTGGTGCCGATAATGATGTCATTGTTCCCAGAAGTCTTTTTAACAGCAATGAGCTCGTCGCCTTCGTCAAGTGTCACAGCTATTATTCCCTTTGCCCGGGGATTACTGTATTCGCTGAGCTTTGTCTTTTTCACAATGCCCGCCTTGGTGAACATCATCAGATACCCCTCGTTGAAGTCTTTGACATTCAGGGCCGTGGTTATCCGTTCTCCCTCTGAAAGCGAAAGGACGTTGATAAGGGCCTTGCCTTTTGCTGCGCGTCCTGCCTCGGGTATCTGGTATATCTTCAGCCAGTAAAGCCTGCCTTTATTGCTGAAAAAGAGCATGTAATCGTGAGTAGAGCCTATAAAAAGCTGTTCAACGAAATCCTCTTCCCTGGTCTCCATGCCTGTAAGGCCCTTGCCTCCGCGGCGCTGGCTTCTGTATATCGACAGCGGGTTCCTTTTAATGTACCCGTTATGGGAAACGGTTATCACCATTTCCTCCTCGGTTATAAGGTCCTCAATAGTAAGGTCCGCTGTTTCAGGGACTATCTCAGTCCTTCTCTCGTCAGCGTATTTGCTTTTGACCTCTACAAGCTCGTCCCTGATGATCCTGGACACAAGGGCATCGCTCCCGAGTATTGCCTTTAATCTGTCTATCTCTTTCAAAGTCTCTTCGTAATCTTTTATGATCTTGTCGCGCTCAAGGCCGGTCAGGCGTTGCAGGCGCATATCCAGGATCGCCTGCGCCTGGATCTGTGTAAGCAGATAGTTGGTCATCAAGCCCGTTTTGGCTTCCTCGGGGGTCTTCGACCTTCTTATGAGGCTTATGATTTCATCAAGGTTGTCAAGTGCTATCTTGAGCCCTTCGAGTATATGGGCTTTTTCTTCAGCCTTGCGCAATTCAAAACGCGTCCTGCGGAGAACAACGTTTCTGCGGTGCTGCAGAAATTTATCCAGCATTTCCTTTAGCGTCAGAACAAGGGGCTTTCCTTCAACAATAGCAAGCATAATGACGCCGAAGGTGGATTCCATTGCAGTGTGTTTGTATAAATTGTTGAGTATTACCTGGGCCATCTCTCCGCGCTTTATTTCGACCACCACCCGTATGCCGTCCCTGTCGGATTCATCCCTTATATCTGAAATGCCCTCAATACGCTTCTCGCGGACCAGTTCAGCTATCTTTTCGATGAGACGCGCCTTATTGACCTGGTAGGGAAGTTCAGTAACAATGATGCTTTCATTGCCGCGGGCCTCCCGTTCAATCAATACCTTCGCGCGCACCTTGATCAACCCCTTGCCGCTGTTATAGGCGCTGACAATTCCTTCCGTTCCGTGAATAATCGCGCCGGTGGGAAAGTCGGGTCCTTTAATAACTGTCATCAGATCATTGATCGTGACCTGGGAGTTATCAAGCAGCATGATCAGGCCGTCCGTAACCTCACCGAGATTATGGGGCGGGATATTGGTCGCCATGCCGACCGCGATGCCTGCCGAGCCATTGACAAGTAGATTGGGGACTCTTGTTGGCAGCACTGCAGGCTCTTCAGTGGTCTCATCAAAATTGGGGGTAAAATCGACAGTTTCCTTGTCTATATCGGCAAGCAGCTCTTCAGCTATCTTTGCCAGGCGGGCTTCGGTATAGCGGTATGCCGCTGCAGGGTCTCCGTCAATGGAGCCGAAATTACCCTGCCCGTCAACAAGCATATACCGCATATTAAAATCCTGTGCCAACCGCACCATTGCATCGTAAACAGCAGAGTCGCCATGAGGGTGGTATTTTTTCAAAACTTCGCCTACAACACCGGCGCTCTTTGAGTATTTCTTATTGGGCAGGAGCCCTTCCCTGAACATAGCATAGAGAATTCTCCTCTGGACCGGCTTGAGCCCGTCCCTCACTTCAGGCAGCGCCCTGCCTATGATTACGCTCATTGCGTAATCCAGGTAACTGACTTTCATCTCTTCTTCTATACTGATCGATACCTTGGATTGCAACATTCAATTCCTCTCTTTATCCATGAAATGACCTGTTATTATAACATATTGATAGTTTGAGAAAAACTCTCTACCCGGGACAGAGTCCGCAGAGTTTTTCCTCTGTGTTCTCCTGTGGGTTTCGAGCGGGAATCCTTAAAGGTGACAGGTCAAATAGTACGGCAACGGCAGCAAAAGCCAATACCCAGACCTGCCCCTTTAACTTCAAAGAGCCTACAAATGATGCGCCTCTATTTCTTTCTTGAGATTCTCAGCAAAATCTGCTGCTTCATCTTCTTTTATGAAGTCGTGATCACAGGGCATTTTGTGCATTATATTTTGCGCTTTGATAAATGCTGACTTGAGCCGTTCGTCCTGAGGAGATCCAATTAAAAGGTTCAGTTTGAAGGGCTCTCCGCCATCCACAAGGCTTGTAATTCGACCCAGCCACGCATTTGCCTTGTCGGTTATTGAACCGGCCTCCACTAGATCGAAAGAAACAGGCTCCTGTATGCGCCATTGTTCATTTTTCCAACAGTATTTAAACTCATATTCGTAGTTACTGCCTGCAATCTGATGCGGTACAAGATTCACAAGAACGCGTCTTTCCTCCAAAGGTTTCTTGTATATCTTCCATATGTCCTCATCGCTCCTGCTTAGGCGCTCAGTTTTTTCATAATACTTCTCTACATAACGGTTATAAATCTGTTCGAGAGTCTCCTGCGGGTTTTCTGTCACTCCATACCCTTCTGGAGAGAATTGCAACGAGCTGTCATCTACCGGCAAAACCCGAGCCGTGAAGTCTATTACACTTACGGGCAGTTTATCAAAAGGAAGTTCCGTAACCAGTTGCAACCCTTCTTCCTCAAGCCTTGCCTGGATGTATCTTGACACTTGCCGGAAGTGGTCGCCGTTTATGTTTGAAAACATCTTAGATACGCGGCCATATCTTGACGTGCATATGGCGCTGAGAAATCTGGCCTTTGGCGCATAGAGCACAACGCCCACATTGATAAACTCGCCGGTCACAATATCATGAATGTATCTCAAGACAGAGAAACTATAAGGTATCTTCATTGCAATGACCTCCTTACTTCGTCAACAAAATTATTGCTGTGATGCGCAATCTCGCTGAGATGGGTTGTTATTTTAGCTATGTTTGCACTCCGCCATTCTTCAGGAACATTTGTTATCATAGTTTCTAGAGTATTATCATCCAGCAGCTCAAGCGCTCCGGCAAAGCGGTCAAGATTTAACGATTGGCCTTTCAGAGCATTGTAAAACAGATGTCCATTGACGAATCTCAAGTTCGATATCTGCCACGGATTTGGTGTCGGTAGAATATCATATATAAACATCATACTCATTTCATGGTCTATGACGAATAATTCATCGCCTTTCCATAGGATATTCGGTTTCTCAGCACGCCTGTCAGGATTTTGAATCATCGCATCAAAGGCAAATATCTCCGCCGCCAATGTCTTCAAGCTTGACGGAATTGCCTTACTGACAGGCCATGTATCAAACCCGCCTGTAATCACCTTGCTGCCAAAATTGAGCCCTGAACTGCTCCTGATTCTTAGTGCGAGGTCAGTATCAGGAATTACTTCAGCTATGACAGCGTCTAATTTAATTATAGCAGCCTCAGGCGTAGGTATATCAAGGAACCTTGCCAGTTGAGACGCAATAAGTTCAGCCGCAAGACCGTTTACGCCTGTTTCCAGTCCTGCCTTCAACTTAACAACATATTCGCCGTTTCTCTCGCCGGTTTCATCCTCGCAGAAAAAGATGCATGGCTTGGTTCTGCCGGAGGACAGAACCTTTTGCAAAGAAGTTGCGATCAAAACAGGAATAGTCATATTAAGAGCTCGCTCTTGTCAGTATCATAGAAAATTTAGCACCTTTCAGTTTGTTACTTCCTGCACACGCACCTCCATCCCACTCAAATCCAACTCGTCGTTAAATGCCCGCTGCGATAGGGAGCCATACAGGTTTTCCAACTCTTTTAAGCTTGCCTGATAGTGGGCTTTGAGGGCTTCTACTTTTTCGACGATTTGGGCGAATTTAGTTTGCAATTCAACTGGAGGAATTAATATTTTAATGTTTTTTATTTCTGTCGCATTTATATTGGCCATGCCAACTATATTCCTACAAAGACCTAAAAGTGTTTGTTTGCCATGTCTTGAGTTTAGATATCCCCATAAATACCATGGATTCCCCTTTTCGTTAACTCTAACTCTGATAAGATATCCTGCTATAACCATCTCAGTAAATTTATTATAAACTGCAGTTTTCCCCACTAGGTCCTTAGAGTTTGTTCTGTTGAATATTAAATCTCCAGGGCGAACGATATATTTATCTTTCTCGTCTTCTGTAATATCAATATATTTGAGACTAGAAAAATCCCAGTATCCTTCGTAGGAAATGTTATTCATCCGCAAGTAAGGATAACTGCCTTGTTCAGATGCCGGTTTACTTGTCCCGTATTTAACTTCACTCACAATGTCTGCAATTTTTCCTTTCAGGAATTTATTTTGATTTCGACTCGGGTCCCCAAACATCTCCAGAAAAGTACTCTTCAGCAGTTCATCCAGCAGGCGCAGGCTTTCTTTGCCCTGGGCTATCAATGCTTCAGCTTTGCTGAGGATTGTGGCTATCCGGATTTGATCGGAGAGTGGTGGTAGAGGTATTTTGAAATCTTTTACGTATTTTTGGCGGATATGTTTTTGCGCTCCGCCCCATGCATCATTAAGAATCTTATTTCTCATCGTCCGAAGATAATGATAAAGATAAAGCGGATCATGATTCTTTGAAGGTAAAATGCCAGTTACTGATTGATTACCGCAAGCTTCAAATTTCAACAATGCGGAAACGCCAGTTGTTGCACCAGTCAGGGCAACTAAAACGGTTTCGGCTGGCATCATTCTGGCCGAGCTATTTTTATAACCCAATTCCGTAATAAAATTAGATGGCTTTGTTATAATACCTTGATTTAAGTCGCCAGAATTTAGCCAAGGAATTGTACCGTTTTCCCAATACTCTTTCACTGCAGTAGAGGGCGTACCACCAGTTATAACTTCAGCAAATGCTTTAATATCGACTTTTGCCCACGTCATGATAAAAGAGTATCCAATTCTTCGAGTAGTAACACGCTGTTCTTTTCAATCTCTTTGATCCTGCCAATTATATGCTTTGGTTTTTCGTAAGTTATTTCTTCATAAACCTCTTCCTTGTACTTACTCAAACTCAAATCATACTCATTCTCTACGATCTCACCTTTCGGGACAAAGAAATATTTCCTAGTACGGTCAGTCTCATCTTTCGGGTTCCTGTTTTTGTAACGCTCCACAATATCCTGCAGGTCCCCATAGCCCTCTTGCTTGTTGCGTTTGTCATCAAGGCTGTAGCCGTCGCTTTCCATGTTATAAAACCAAATATCTCGCGTCTCGCCGCCTTTGGTGAAGATCAGGATAGCTGTACTGACACCTGCATAGGGCTTAAATACTCCGCTCGGCATGGTGATTACAGCCTTGAGTTCACACTCCTCAACCAGTTTCTTCCTTGTCGCCACAAATACCTTCCCACTGCCGAACAATACTCCTTGCGGCACAATGATGGCGGCGGTGCCTCCCATTTTCAGCATGTTAAAAGTCCGCTCTACAAAGAGCAGTTCGGTTTTGGTGGTGGACAGCTTCAACCCATCGTTTATATCGCCTTTATCAATGTTACCTGTAAAGGGAGGGTTGGCCATTATAACGTTGTACATGCTGTCTTCATTAAAGCTTTTGCTCAGGGTGTCCTTGTAATCAATATGCGGGTTGTCTATGCCGTGCATCATCAGGTTCATGAGGCCCAGCCGCACCATGGTTGTATCCATATCAAATCCAATTAAGCTCTGCTCTATTACTTTCTTAACGTCCTCGGTAAGCACGGCGCTCATACTACCCCGTTCAAACCCGTCTTCATCGCGTAGAAGCTTGCCGGGGTCCTTTTTACGGACCAGATCGGTGAGGATATATTGATAAGCCCCCAATAAAAATCCAGCGGTACCACAGGCAGGATCTCCGATAATCTGTCCGAGTTCTGGGGCAACCAGTTCGGCCATCAGCTTAATGATATGCCTTGGTGTACGGAACTGCCCATTTTTTCCGGCAGTGGCAATTTCGCTCAACAACATTTCGTATACATCGCCCTGTATATCCTGAAATGCCTGCCCGCCATGCTCGGCGTCTTTTGCGATTTCTTCAAATAACTGTTCGATAATGTTAATTGCCTCCACAAGCAGCGACGGCTTGGGCATAATAAACACAGCATTTGCCATTGATTTTGTGAAAGGCGAAGTGCTTCCGTTCAAATCTTTCAGAAAAGGGAATGCTTTGGTTTGGACATGCAGCAACATCTCCTCCGCAGGCCGTCTCTTAAAATTACTCCAGCGCAGTTCGCGTTTATCAACTTCTTCTTTGCTTCCGGGCACCTTGTATTTTCCGCTGAACCTTGAAGTGTATTTTTCTCCTGTAAAGTCGGCGTCCCTTTCCCGTTTAGCTTCCAGATCGTCAAGCCGTTTCATGAAAATCAGGTAGGTGATCTGTTCAATGGCAGTTAAGGGATTGGATATCCCGCCGCTCCAGAAGTTGTTCCAAAGCTTATCGATCAGGCTTTTCAGTTGCGCGTTATTTTGTAGCATCTTATGCCGCCTTTATTTTTTCACTTAAGGTTAATATTTCTTCTATTTCTTTCGGCTTGAAAATGCCCCGGATGCCTTCAGGATGCAACATGGTAAAGGGTGATTGTATCAAATCCTTCTTCTGCAAGTCTCCTTTTTCCAGGATGAAATTCCGGAGCAGATCAAGAAACTGCAACTGTCTGCTCGATAAATAGCTATGAGAGGCTATGAAATGGTCAACGGCCTTTGATACTGTCTCGGGGAAACTTTCGAGCACTTCTATGCCCAGGATGTGTTTGATAAACTGGATAAACTGCGCCCTCCTATTGTTATAGACTCTGCGCAGTAAATCTACGGTAATGTGCGGCTGCTCGTCATGTAATTGTTCGGCTAATTGCTCAACCTCGGCTTCTGTAATCTGCTGGCCGGATTTAATCTTCTGCAATGTTGGATTACGTATAATGAGTTCCTGCACTTTTTCTTCAACCATTTCCCGATATTTAGCTATACTTATCGCCTCATGCTGAGGTCCGAATTCAACAAACTCTTTGGAGTGGACAAGGTCTTTCAGATTGAACTTCGCAGGGCCGAGAGGGACAACGGATTCACGGAACTTCATCAACGGGCTGAGTTTTGCAATAATTTCATCGAACTTATCCTCATCGATGGTTGCCCAATAGTGATTGGTCTGGCTCTGCCTGATGAGGTCTTCCTCTCTGGCTACGATATTCACCGAAAGAGGCAGCTCGGAAATCTCCTCAATAATGCTATCTTTCAGTGCGTCGAACTTTTCCTTTTCCGCAGACAGGTGGGCCAAAGAAACCTCAACAATATCCTTTTCAAAACGCATTGCCTTAAAATCAGCGGTTGAGATTGTACGAAACAATGGCTTTACTATTGAACGGAGAAATTCAATCTTATCTGCAGAAAGCTGCATCCAGAAGTTCTCATCTTCCATGCGCTGGAGTTCAAGCCTTGCATCCATGATCGCGACCGAGTTTTGCGGTAATTCGGAAATCTGTCTTCTCAGCTTATCGATTTCTTTTGCGGCGACTTCGGGCTTATTCTGTCCTTGTGCCTTTTCGATTTTGTCTAATCGCAAACCGAATAACCTGACAGGCAGAGGAATCTGCGGTTTAAGTTCTTTTCCTTTAGGATTCAGCTTGAAATACTCAAAGTTGTCCCAGCAATCCAGAATTAGAAATATATCTTTCTTCTTGCACCAAGGCTTTATTTTCTGACCTTCGAGCAAACGTGTTCCCCTGCCTATCATCTGCCAGAATTTGGTGTATGAATATACCGGCTTGGCAAAGACAAGGTTGGTAAGCTCTCTAATATCTATTCCTGTATCAAGCATATCCACACTGATGGCAACACGCGGCATGTCGTTATTAGTGAACTGGTCTAGCAAGCCTCCTTTACCGTAAACGCGAGGGTCATCGGATACAATAACTTTTGCCAGTTCACCCTTATATTCTGGATACAACGCATCAAAAATCTCTTCCATCCTTCTTGCATGCGCCATGCTGATACAGAAGAAGATTGATTTCCCGGGAAGTACTCCGTTGTGGTCCTTGATGCATTCCTCCATAAATTCCCGGACAATGAGCGCATTAGTCCCGCGATTGACAACTGTTTTTTCAATCTCCGTGCCTTCGTAATTTATCTCTTCAATCTCTTTCCCTTCAATAATGAGTTCCTTCTGGTCTTCAAGTGTAATAGTGCGTTTGTTTATGCCTTCTTCCTGAAACCTGGTCTTGATCTTCATTACCTGGAAATCACACAGATACGGAGGAATATGATCGATTGCTTCTTCATAAGAATAAGCGAAGGTAGGCACGCCGTCTTCACATTCAAATAGCTTAAACGTGTTGTGGTCAATTACATCCGTCGGCGTTGCTGTCAATCCAAGGGTAATAGTGCTGAAGTAATCCAGCACTTCCTGATAGGTATTGTAAATAGATCGATGACTTTCATCCACAACGACCAGATCAAAGAAATGGGGAGAAAGCCGTGATTCTTCATCACGAATAATGTTAAGCATGGTGGGATAGGTAGAAACATAAATTCTTTTGTCCTTTGCAATGGCTTTTTCGCCTACCTTAGGCCACCGGGGTTCATTGGGCAAGTGTTCTTTGAATGCCTCCAGTGCCTGGTCTCGCAATGCAATACGGTCAACCAAAAAAAGGGTCTTTTCGGCCCAGCCTGCGCGCATTAGGGCATCTACTAAGGCAATACAGGTTCTCGTCTTTCCCGTTCCAGTTGCCATTACCAGCAGAAAGTTGCGCTTTCTTTTTTCAATGGATTCCATTACTGATCGGATAGCACGGATTTGATAATCACGACCGGCGATTTTTGCATTAATAAATTCACCTGCCAAGGTTTTTCTTGATTTGCGTATATATAGATAGCGTTCAAGATCATCACGGGTTGGGAAGCCATAAACCTTTCTTGGTGGATAATTATCCAAATCCCAGAAAAAAATATCATGTCCATTGGTATAAAAACAGAATGGAAGTTCACGTCCGGCTTTTTTCTGGATATTAAAACAGTATTGTTTGGCCTGTTCCCGGCCAATGGCTGCGTCAACGGAAGTTTTTTTGGCCTCAACAACAGCTAAAGGCTTGCCGTCTTTCCCCAATAAAACATAGTCGCTGAATTGATGGCCCTGATAGGGTGTTTGTGGTTCATGGACGGCATCTGACAGACCGACTTCGATATCAAACTCTTCAATTACTTGAGTTAGATCAGCTACATTCCATCCTGCCGCTTCCAGGTTCTTGTCGATAATTTCTTTTCGTGTATTATGTTCGTTCTTCACAGTAGTTTAATAAATTCACTTTCTATCCGTCTCCTTCGAGTCAAAAAAGTGCTTAATAATAATATGTTATGACTATTAATAACAAGACCTATTTGCGGTTGTGTCAGACCGAAATCTTTCCATGCCGTGATGAGAGAATATCAGGGAGCTTTTCGTTGGTACAACTTTTCACAGGCACTGTCAGTTAGTACCGGGAATCAGTGTCCTGGGCCAGTAGAAGCCCGACTATTGAAATTCTATTTAAAAATCAGTTCCGGTTTTTTCATAAATACCTTTGTATCAGGCGGGACCGACGTTGTAATCCATACGTTGCCTCCGATTACCGAATGCGCGCCGATCACCGTATCTCCACCTAATATGGTGACGCCGGAATAGACGATTACATCATCATCGAGCGTCGGATGACGTTTTTCATTTCGCAGCTGTTCCACTTCATCCTTTGACAGAGACAGTGCCCCAAGCGTAACTCCCTGATAGATGCGGACGCGGTCTCCTATTATTGTTGTTTCACCGATAACCACGCCGGTCCCGTGATCGATGAAGAAACTCTCCCCAATCCGGGCGCCTGGGTGAATGTCGATGCCGGTTACGCCGTGAGCGTATTCAGACATTATGCGCGGGATCAGCGGCACATTTTGCTTATAAAGCTGGTGTGCCACCCGATGCACGGTAACTGCAAAAAGGCCGGGATAACTGAATATTACTTCATCATGGCTCTTCGCTGCCGGGTCACCCTCATAGGCAGCGCGAACGTCCTTGGCGAGCATGATTCTTATACCAGGAAGCTCTTTCATAAAATTTATAGTAATCTCCTCGCCCCGCTCCTCGCATTCAACACACTCAAGGTTGCGACGGCGGCATTCATGACGTATTGCGAAGGTGACCTGTCTGGACAACATTTCAAAGAACGATGTCACTTCCTGTCCGTAATAGTAAATCAGATTAACTTTATCTATTCGTGTACGGGAGAAGTAGCCGGGATACAACAGTCGACACGCCAGATGCGTGATCTCTATGACAGATTCCTTCGAAGGCAGTGGTTCGAGGTCCACATGATCAAAACAATTTTGTGCATTGCAGGACAATACAAGATTATCCACAATTGCAGGAATTTGATCACGATACTCCTTATGCTTTTTTATACCGAGATTACACTGTTCGGAATCAGGCCTGTCCATTTACCGGTCCCTCGTAAAATGTGTCTGTTTAACTAATTCTATCTTATTTAATTCCGGTCTTCAAGAATCAGAATCTGTCCACATCGGATATAAGTTATAATTAACGTAATTATGGCACTTATCACAGCTAAGGAACTGACAAAAGATTACGACGGGCTGAAAGCGGTCGACTCCATCGATTTCGAGATTCAAGAGGGTGAATGCTTCGGGTTTCTCGGACCGAATGGTGCCGGCAAAACAACTGTCATGCGTATTATTTATTGCTTTATGCCTCCGACCTCGGGGGATGTCAGGGTATTCGGCATGCCGGTAGCTGAAAAGCCGAGCGAGATTAAGGCACGCATCGGCGTAATGCCGCAGGACGTCAATCTCGATCCTGATCTTTCCGTGCTTGAGAATTTGGTCGTCTATGCACGATATTTCGATATTCCCAAGAAAATCTCCCTTCCCCTTGCATGGGAGCTTCTGGATTTTGTTGAACTGAAGGAAAAGGCGAACGCTAAAATAGAGAATCTTTCGGGCGGCATGAAACACCGCCTTCTCCTTGCGCGCTCATTGGTCAATAATCCCGACCTGCTGGTGCTGGATGAGCCGACAACAGGGCTTGATCCGCACAGCAGGCATTCGGTGTGGGAGAAGCTTGAGAGTCTCAAGATGAAAGGGACAACCCTGCTCCTCACTACCCACTACATGGAAGAGGCCGAAAAACTCTGTGACAGGGTCGCTATCATGGACTCAGGAAAAATTGTGACCATTGATTCACCGTCCAATTTGACAGGCATGCATGGCGGGAACCTCGAAAGCGTCTATTTAAATCTCACAGGGAGGCGTCTTGTCGAATAGACCGAAAATAAAACGGGCGTTCAGAGTTTGGCAGCGGCATCTTACGGTCTATACAAAACTCTATAAATCGAGCTTTGCACTTAATTTTGTGGAACCGGTCCTTTACCTTGCTGCGTTGGGACTCGGACTCGGGGCCTTTGTGAATAAAATCCACGGCTTGCCGTATATCAACTTCATCGCCCCCGGAATCATAGCATCATCATCCATGTTTGCGGCCGTTTACGAGTGCACTTACGGTACATTTGTGAGGATGACGTTTCAAAAAACCTTTGATGCCATACTTGCCACGCCGCTCACGATTAACGACCTTGTTGCAGGCGAACTGATGTGGGGCGCGACAAAAAGCATTGTATTCGGGACCATAATCATACTTGTTATCTCACTTTTCGGCCTGGTAGCTTCTCCCCTTGTACTGGGGGTAATTCCGATGTTGTTTATCAGCGGTCTTATTTTTTCAGAAATATCGCTGGTTTTTGTGGCAAAAGTGCCCGGCATAGATTCCTTCAACTATTTTTATACCCTCTTGATGACGCCCATGTTTCTGTTTTCAGGCATTTTTTTCCCCATAGATACCCTGCCTCCGCTGGTTGCCAAAATAGCATTCCTGACCCCGCTTTATCACCTTGTCAACATATGCAGGGCTTTTGCTATGGGAGAGTTCACTATCGTTGTGGCAGATATTGTCTGGCTGCTCGCGGTTGCCGCACTGCTTGCGGTTTATCCATTCAGGCTTATGCGGAAGCGTATCATCAAATAGTTTTACGGAAGGCCATGTGTGTGACTGCCGCCGCCGCCATACACATTTTTTTCAACCTGATATATAATGTGCATCTTGACAAAGACCTTGCCGTTCTTCTTCCAGTAATCAATGTAAAGAACATCGTAATAGCCGTAAGCTTGTATCCTGTAAAGAGGACGGACCTCGTAACCGAGCAATGCGCCTGTTTTGCTGTCTACAATCCTGGTCAACTGCGTTTGGTAAAAATCAGGATGAAGGCTGACAAAGGCATTTGCCCGGGAAAGGGCCTCTTTTGCCGGCACATGCTTTATAATACGGTATTCGAATTCCGGGGCATAAGGCACGATTGTATAGGGGGCATCTTCTTTGCTGAGGATGGCAACTGTTTCAAGATCCCTCCCGTACGTGCCGCCGTACAGAATGAGAGAATATAATCCGGCAACTTCTCCTGCAGAGGCATCTTCGGTCCGCACTTCGTGATAGGGCGCGCAACTGGTGCCGGCCACGGCGATAAACAATATAGAAACAGCAAGCAGCATGTGCTTCAGCATCGCGTTCATAATTAAAAAATAGTCGGTTTCTTTGATTCTGTCAAGGTGCTAAGTACTGACCTTGTGCATAATTGTAAATATCTTTAAAATAGTTGGCGTACAATGGAGAATTCCCCAGAGGTAATAACCGGAGAGCGCAACGTGGAAAAAGGGCGCTGGTATGTGCCTGCCCTTTTTGCACTAACTCTTTTTGTGAGCGCAGGCCTGCTTTTTGTTGTTGAGCCGATGATCGCAAAAATGATCCTTCCGCTGCTCGGCGGCACTCCGGCAGTATGGAATACCTGCATGATGTTTTTCCAGGCACTGCTGCTTGCCGGGTATCTGTACGCCCATCTTTCGGGAAGCCGCTTGCGTTTCGCTCATCAGATCATGCTGCATGGCGCCATACTATTGTCTGCCTGTATATTCCTGCCTATTGCAGTATCACGACATCTTGTCCACTCCGGGGAAGCGAACCCGGCAGGGGTGGTGCTTGTTCTTTTATTGGCGTCTGTGGGCATGCCTTTTTTCGTGCTTTCCGGCAGCGCGCCGCTCCTGCAGAAATGGTTTGTGCGCACAGGACATCCCTCGGCCAAAGACCCTTACTTCCTCTATAGCGCCAGCAATGTCGGCAGCATGATGGCGCTGATGAGTTATCCTTCGCTTATAGAACCCCGGCTGCCTCTGAAAGAACAGAGTCTCTTGTGGGCGGCTGGATACGGCCTTCTTCTGGCGCTCACTTTTGCCTGTGCCTTTCTTGCATGGCACGCAAAGAAATTCTCCACAGAGCCGCTTCATAGCCCCGACCAGGCAGCAACCGCATCCGACTATGTTAAGATGACTCCGGCGCCTGCCGCTTACCAACGGCTCCGATGGATTGCGCTTTCCTTTGTTCCTTCAAGTCTCATGCTGGGGGTCACCACTTTTCTCAGCACTGATATCGCAGCAATTCCGCTATTCTGGGTGATTCCTCTCACGCTTTACCTCCTTTCCTTCATCCTGGTCTTTGCAAACTTGCCGGTAGTCATTCACCGGGCCATGCTGCGGCTTACCCCTGCCGTGCTTATAGCCATACTTTTTATCAATATCCCGATGACCAAACCGGCAATATGGATAATATTTCTTGTCAATCTCTCTGTTTTTTTTATCATAGCAATGGCTTGCCACGGCGAGCTTGCCAGGAGCAGGCCGTCTGCCCATCATCTTACCGAGTTCTATTTATGCATGTCTGTCGGCGGCGTTGCCGGGGGTATTTTTAACGCACTCATCGCTCCGCTGGTTTTTACCTCCATAGCGGAATATCCGATCGCTTTCGTGCTCGCAGCCTTTCTTGTTCCTTTCTCGGTAAAGAATGTGCAGTCGCCGCGGAACAGCAGGTCAAACCTCGGAATAAATCTGCTTCTGGATATCCTGCTGCCGGCGCTCCTGGGCATTCTGGCGTTCTGGCTTATTGCAGAGTGGCCTCTCTGGAACGTTAAAATACCGTTCCTCTCCGGGCTGTCGGAAAATACCCAGGAAGAACTGAAGGTGGCACTTACCTATTCCATCCCTGCGGCGCTCTGCTTCGGCCTCGCTTTTATGAGAAGGCCGTGGCGGTTCGGGCTGGGAGTTGCTGCGTTGGCAATTGCGATTATGATCAACAATGACTGGAAGGAGGACATCGTTCTCAAAGAACGCAGCTTTTTCGGCGTTATCAAAGTTTCAAACGATGCCGACCATGAGTATAGGGTGCTTGTGCATGGTACTACACAGCACGGCAAACAGAGCCTCGATCCCCGTCGTGCAGGAGAACCACTTACCTATTACCACCGCAGAGGTCCCATAGGCCAGGTTTTCCGTACCTTCAGCGGTAAATCACGCAAGTCAAGTGTGGCGTTAATCGGACTCGGGACCGGCACACTCGCAGCGTACGGAGAGCCTTCCCAGCATTTCACATTTTACGAGATAGATCCTGCAATAAAGCGTATTGCAACTGACCCGTCACTCTTCACATATTTGAAGGGCTGCCGTGCAGACTGGCAAGTCATCGTTGGGGATGCCCGGCTGAAACTCGAAGAAGCGCCAGACAGCAGATACGGACTTATGATAATCGATGCGTTCAGTTCCGATGCCATCCCTGTGCACCTTCTGACTCGCGAAGCCCTGCATCTCTACTTTTCAAAACTGGAGCGCACCGGGGTCCTTGCAATTCATATTTCCAACAAATATCTTGATCTCGAACCTGTACTCGAACGTTTGGCCGGAGATGCAAATCTGGAAGCACGCTCACAAAACGACGACAAGGAATCTACAAAAGGCAAATACCGCTCACACTGGGTAATTCTCGCGCGGAAAGGGGCATATCTGGGCACCCTGGCACACGACCCGCGCTGGATAAAGTTGCAGAGCGCCGGGAATGGACCTGTATGGACAGATGACTTTTCCAATCTACTAAGCATCTTTCAATGGAAGTAACTTTCAGATAAAGAAGTAATAGTGTCGAGCAGGCAGGGTTTGCAACTGATATGGGCCAAGAACATGGGATGACTGTTTTTCGGCAAAAATGCACGGGTCTACTGTAACAGGGGCGAGTAACGCCGAGCCCCAGCGTTGTCATTCTTATGAATATGTTTACAGCTAATTATTCGAGCTTGGCACAAAAGTAGTTATTTTTGCCGAAAAACAGTCATCCCATGTTCTACATCCACACTATTTATAAGCTTCGTATACTTTGCCTACCATCTCCGCTGACGGCTTGAGTGTCTTGTCCCCTTCTTGCTGCCACTTTGCAGGGCATGCCTCGTCCCCATATTTGGAAAGGTGGATATTGGCCTTCACTTTTCTCAGAAGTTCAACCATATTCCTTCCCATGTTATAGAAATTGACCTCCGAATTAAGCAGTATCCCATCGGGACTTATGATAAAGGTGCCCCTCAGATCAAGTCCGCTCTCCTCGTTATATACCCCGAACATTCTTGATACTGTCCCGGTGCGGTCGGCACCCATTGGATACTTGGCATCCTTTAACATGATCTCATCGCGCTGCCATGCAAGATGGACAAATTTGGTATCCGTGCTCACTGTTATGACCTCAGCCCCGTTATCTTTAAATTGGTCATACAATTCCGCCAGCGATGCGAACTCAGTCGCACATACAAAGGTGAAATCCGCCGGATAAAAAACGAGTACAGTCCATTTTTTGTCTGCCTTTAAATTTGCGAGACTTATTTCACCAAAATCACCTTTAGTCGGTTCATACGTTTCGAGTTTGAAATCCGGAACTGCCTGCCCTACCTTTAATCCGCAACATATTTCATTCATAGATACCTCCCCAATAAATGTTACCCGCTGAATTTTGAATGTTGAATTAACGAAAAATTTCTATAGTTAAAGCATATTAGATTTCGACTTGCTCTGCAACTATTAAAAAACCGTTATCCGTAACGCGTGACGCGTCAAGGGCATGCTTGTTCCGGCAGGACAGTCATTGAAATAAAGGGGAAATATCCAGAAGCCAGGGGAAGGAGGGATATCCTTCCCCTGAACTGGATAATCAGGCAAACTTATTAATTCTCTGTTTTACAGTCGATTTACTTTCCTGCGGCTGAACCGGGGCTGCTTTTTTTACTGCCTTATCATCAAGAGCTGCCTCATTAGCGCCTTTCCCTTGAGGAGCAACTGCCGGATGATTCACTTTATTGTTGGCATTCTGATCAGTCTGTTTCACTGGTACGAATGCTGCTGCCGTTCCTGAGCCATGTACCGGATTGATCGCCATCTTCTTCTCCTTGTCATGCGGACACTGTGCTATCATCATTCATAATTAAAAAATCATTATCAAACAGTTACTTCTGTCAAATAATGACTACCTTTTGCAGAGGCGCAACAACAGTTATATAAATATTATCGGCGAATTCGCAAAAAACTTAAGAGCTGAAATATACCTGCTGTACCTGAAAGTTGTCAATTCCAGCTATCTTGCATGATTGGTGTTTTATCCTGTATTCTTCTGTTTGTGATAGGTGTAATACTCTTAAACCTTGGCGGTCCGGATTCCCTGGATGCGGTTGAACCCTTCCTTTATAATCTTTTTTCGGACAGGGACATAATCAGGCTCGGGCCTTCATTCTTTCAAAAACCGATAGCATCCCTGATAGTCGGAACAAGACTCAAAAAGGCACTCAGCATCTACCGTCTGATCGGAGGCAAGTCTCCGCTCCGCGACATCACTACTGCACAGGCAAAGGCGCTTGAACTGTCTTTGAACTCATCACACAGCACGCGTCTCCCGTCACGGTCTTTCAAAGTCTATGTCGGCATGCGTTACTGGCATCCTTTTACCGGGGAAAGCCTGGAGCAAATGCAAAAAGACGGCATTAACAAGATCGTTGCGTTGAGTTTATATCCGCACTACTCTGCTGCCACAACAGGTTCTTCCATCAGGGATTTTAAAAACGCTGCTGCTGATTATTCATTTGAATATGTCTGTGTGACCTCGTGGTTTCATCATCCCCTTTATATAGAAGCTCTGGCAGCCCGAATTGAGGAGCGGTTGAAGGGTTTTGCGGATAAACCAGTGGTATTGTTCAGCGCCCACAGTCTGCCTCAGAAACTCGTTGACGCCGGAGATCCATACGTGGAAGAGATCAGCGGCACCATTGATGCTCTTACGAAAAAACTGGATTTTAGTTGGTTCCTATCCTTTCAAAGCAAGACCGGCCCTATTAAATGGCTTGGACCCTCGACAAAACAGATGCTGCATGACCTGGCAGGCAAAGGAATAAAAAACCTGCTCGTAGTGCCCATCAGCTTTGTATCCGACCACATTGAAACACTCTATGAAATAGATATACTATACAAAGGGATGGCAAAAAATATCGGAATAACGCTTGAACGCACTGAATCGCTTAACACATCCCCAATATTCATAGAGGCTCTTTCAGACATTGTGCTCAATTACACCAGGGGCTCCGGATGGATTTAGACAAAAAGGGGAAATACGATGTAATCGTAGTTGGAGCCGGCATAAGCGGATTGAGCTTTGCCTATTATTGCGGCAGGGAAGGGCTGAGCACGCTGATAATCGAAAAAGACCGACGAGTCGGCGGGACTCTGCACTCTCATAGCTTCGAAGGCCTTGACGGGTTCTGGATCGAACTGGGTGCCCATACCTGTTATAACTCCTATAGCAATTTGTTGGCAATAATAGAAAATTGCGGCATTCTTGATCAATTGACCCGGCGGGAAAAAGTGCCGTTCAGAATGCTTGTCAACAGCGGGATAAAATCCATTCCTTCACAGCTTGATTTTCTTGAACTTCTCAGAGCAGCGCCCCATTTATTTACCTTGAAACAGGAGGGCCAAACCGTCGAATCATATTATTCAAAAATCGCCGGCTTATCGAACTTCAGGCGGGTCATCGGTCCAGCCATAAATGCCGTACTGTCACAAACAGCCGATAACTTTCCGGCAGAATTTGTATTTAAGAAGAGGCGCCGCAGAAAGGATATACTGAAAAAATTCACCTTATCGCATGGCTTACAGACAATTGCAGAGTCTGTAGCATCGCAGGCGGCTATACAGCTTATAACAGGCGAGAAGGTACTTGCAGTCACTACGCGCGCCGGAATTTTCCAGGTAGCTGCGGGCGAAAAGCTTTACGAAGCAGACAGTCTTGTGGTTGCCACCCCCGCCTCTGTTGCCTCACAACTCCTGAGGGCATCCTTCCCCGAATTATCTGAGAAATTGGCGCGTATCGAGTGTGTAACAGTCGAATCAATGGGTACGGCGATTAATAAACAACTGGTCCCGATTTGTCCTGTTGCAGGCCTCATCCCTTCTTCTGACAGTTTCTACTCTGTTGTCACCAGGGATACCGTATGCCATCGGGAGTATAGAGGGTTTACGTTTCACTTCAAACCTGGTCTTCTGAGCCGGGAAGCCAAGCTGGAGCGTATCGCCGAAGTGCTTGGAGTGGACAAGGGACAGCTCAGCCGCGTTGTGGAAAAAGAAAATATGGTGCCGTCCCTTAAGTCCGGCCATAATGCGTTGGTCGGCGAAATAGACCAACTGATCTCGGGCAGACGTCTCTTTGTTACCGGCAATTACTTTGGAGGCATGGCAATAGAAGATTGCGTCACAAGATCCCTCGATGAATTTGAACGGTCAAAGACCTTTTTTGGAGCCTCTCACGGAGGCTAACAGTTTCTTCAGAGGCTGCTGGCCACGATTCGTTTGCTGTCCTCTGCCACAAGATGGCCGTCTACCCTTATCTTATGGTCACTCAGATGATTTTCCATCTGTTTTTTTGCCGCATGACAAACTTTCTTCAGAACACTAAATTGTTTGCCATAATAAAGCCAGGGGAACAAATCATTGATATCGGCTTTTTTAAACGGCTGAAGGTCCTGTTGGCTGACTCCCGAATTCTTAAGAAGAATAAATGTATCGCCGGCAGAAGGACGCGTTGATTTCCATACATAAACTTTTAAAATGTTCTCCCATCCGAGGACTATATGAATCCGGGCAGGGCTGAATTCAGGAGCAGAGTTAAACGCCTCCACCAGACCCAGGATCGTATTAAAAATCGTGTCAGCCTCTCCAATTACGTATGCTTCATCCCGGAAACGAAAAAGCTCTTTGTGCGCACCACGGGAGAGTTCGCTGTCGCAAATGACCAGTTCACGGCTGCCCTTAAGGTTTTCAATGCTGCACGATAACGGCATAGCAAATTGTAACATACTTGTAACATTCGAAAACACCCTGACAGACCTTATAAAAAACAAACTAATAGACCTCGCTGATTTATGCTAAACTTCAATATATGAATAATACTAAGAAGCAAGTGAACTTGCTGAAAATATTGTACATTATCGGTATCTTCTTTTTGGCGGGCTGTTCAACCATGCAAAGCAGCGGAACGCACGCTCCATCCGTATCAATGCAGAAATACAGTACGATTGCGGTAGCAAAATTCGTCTCTCCTGTTCCCGCAGTCGGCGACAGGGTTGCAGCACGGCTGGTAATAAGGTTAGCTGCAGACGGATACACAGTGGCAAATCTTGAAAACCTGAAAAAACTGTCAGGCATAGAAATTTTAACTTCTCCTGAGCTGACGCCGGCTGACAAGGCTGTTATGGCGGCAAACGGCATCAACGCAGTGCTTTACGGGACAATTGACCGTTACGAATGCAAGACTTTGAAAGAATGGACCTGGACCGGATTTGCTCCTGAGAAAACAGAGAATGAATTGTGTCATGCCTCACTTTCAGTAAAAATAGTCGATGCTGCTACTGGCGATACTGTTTGGCAGAGTAAAGAGGACTATTCGCATAAGGATATAGACATGACCGCACGTATGGCACTCGAAAGGGTGCTTACAAGGATAGAGGATGAAATCCCCAAAATCAACAACTGACGGTCTCGTAAAAAATCCATATGCTAGTTCCACCCCAGCAAGTCTGCGACTTGCCGGGGACCCCATGCGTTGCGCTGCATCCTTCGTCACTCGCACCCCAAAAGACTTCGGCTTTTGGGGACCCGGTGCAGCGTTCACAAAGTACGCCTCATTCCTCAGGATTTGCACGCCTTGCCTATGAACTTTTTACGAAACCGTCAGCGATCATGACCTATGAAAGTTCTCTGATCAAGGCGGTAAAATCCCTTATAGCTGTGTGGATGCTTTTATGCACAAGGTGATAGTCTATCTCCTCATATTCATGGACTAGAATATTTCTTAGTCCCGCACTAAGGGCGAGGTTCTTGCTTAACTCTTCACCGATTATGCCCATCTCCCCTGCCCTCAAAAAAGCGGACTTGTATGATGCTGGCGGAGGTTCCCCTTTTGCGGAGATCAAATGAAAGATTATATCACTGGCAGTCATTACAAGCAGTTCAAGCAATCGCTCTATTTCATAATGCCTCTTCATAAATTCATCAAATGAGATGTCTTTGTATGGCAGCAGGTCATTCAGATAGGCGGTAACGGATACAAGTTTCTTATTGATTACGTCAGGCGACACCGGAACCCCTCCCTGCAAATTCCTTCAGATAGTTTTTTTGCATCGCCCGCAGTCTTTCCGTATCGATATAAAGCTTCCAGGCCCTCAACCTCCCGGCATCAAAAATGCCCGGATGCCTCTCATAAAGGACTCTGCCCCTCAAAAAAATTTCATAAAGAGGCAGGGG
>JADFXU010000014.1 GCA_015233365.1 Nitrospirota bacterium
TTATCTCTGAAATTATTGATTTGATGTAGTCTTCAAAATTAACAGATGACAAGTCCTTTGTCTGGTAGAGCTTTTCATGAACAAGGGCCATGGACCTGACCCTCTGCTGGCTTTCTTCAAAGAGGGATTTCATAGTATCATCCTTTATTGTGCCTGCCTGTAAAGAAAGGAGGCCTGACACGACCGCCATGTTGTTCTTTACCCGGTGATGGATTTCCCTGAGGAGTGCTTCTTTTTCCTTCAGAGACTGCCGTATCAGCTGTTCCGCCTTTTTGCGCTCGGTTATGTCATGCCATATCACATGCAAAACCGGACTGCCCGATAAAACTATAGCTTTCGTAAAAGTATAGACATCCTTCACTTCTCCCTGTTTGGTCCTTTGCCTGACGGTGAACTCGGCCTGCCCCGTCTCCAGAACTTTTCCGATCCTGGCCAGTATTTCTTCCGGACTCCATGCGGCATCAATATCCGGCAGGCTGAGTTTTTGAAATTCCTCGCGCGAATACCCGAGCTGGCGATGGGCTGTCTCGTTGAATTCAATGATCTTGCCAGCAGCGTCAATGATCAATATGCCGTCCGGCGAGTATTCGAAAAGGGTGTGATAACGTTTTTGGCTCTCCCGCAGAGCCTCCTCAATCCGCTTGAACTCGGTGATATCGCGCGCAACTGCGAAAACCCCGGCAATTTTCCCTTGCTCGTTCCGGTAAATGCTGGCATTGTATAATACATCGGTAATTTTCCCTGAAGAATCACGAATAGCAAGTGGATAATCGTTTATGTACCCCCGGGAGAACACCTGCCGATAGGCAATGCGGGCTATTTCGGGTTCTGTAAAGTAATCTGAAAAATCACTGCCGATAAGCTTATCGCGCATAATCCCCGTGACTTTTTCAGTCGCTGAATTGACATCCGTAATCTTACCGTCAACATTAATAGTAACAAAAGGATCAAGACTCGCTTCAATAAGACTGCGTGCGTAGTTAAAAGCCTTCAGGTTTAATCTGTAGATAAAGACCGCCCCGCTAATAATGATGACTGCCAATATCCCCATTCCTACCAGGAGTTCTTTTGGCCTCACCCCGCCAAAAAGGTTCTGCACCGGGACTATGGTCACAAGGGAAAAGGGCGTGTCATAAACCAGCGTCTTTATTCCTACCATATCCCGGTTTCTTCCGGCCCTGTCTTCCATATTGAATTCCTGCGGCAAGTCGGCTTTAAATATCTCAAAATCCAATGTCGTTTCATTCTTGCCGGACTGTAGGATGTTTTCTTTGCCTGAAAGGATATAAGACTTACGCTCAGACGCGGACAATCGAGACTGCAGAAATTCCGGCTTCAGCCATGCCACTATCTGGCCGGAATATTTTCCTTTAAAATAATAAGCGACGGAAACTATTATTTCTTTACCCCCGTCTTTCAGGATTATAGCCGGCCTCTTATGTTCAGGGGAGAGCAGTTTTTTCGTGTCTGTCGGAACCCGGTGCATGGGGGTTGATGGAACAGCTTCAACAAGGATATTGCCCTTCGCATCAAGGAAAGCTATTCTGAGATAAAAAGAACCATTGTTGCCTTTGTAGCGATCAAGAAGTGCGCGGAACGTTTCTTTGATGGGCGGAAGGCTTTGCTTCAGACCATACTGCATGCTCATGCCCAGCGCCCTGTTTTCAAAGAAGACTTTAAGAGTGCCTGATTCGGCCAGGTATACAAGGTCTTCCTTGCGATTGTAAAAAAAGTTGCCGAGAGTAATGGCCTGTCGTTCATTTTCGAGTTTGAATTGTTTAAAAATGGTCTGCTGCAGGCTCGTTTGGGACACATAGTTGGATATGATAAGAAAAAAGACATAGGCCAGCAGGAAACAGGTTATGATAATACTGACAAGAGGGAGCTTCTGCGGTGTTTTTGATATTAAGTCGTTTTTCATAATTCGTAAATTGAAAAAATAATATTTCTTTCGACACTGTATCGCGGGATAACCGGAAGGATATCGGAAAAGCATGCTATTGTTTTCAATAACTATTTATCCCTGAAAAAAGCTGGATAATAATCCAGGGCAAATGGATAATACTTATCAACGATATGACGATAGGTCCCGTCTTTTCTTATCTGACCAAGAAATTTATTGAAGGCATCCCGAAGTCCGGGTGAGTCTTTTCGGAACGCGACCGCCATTTCCTGCATAGCGCTGATCGGGCCGATAACTTTAATCTTGCCCGGCCATTTCTGGAGAGCTACAAGTGCATCAGGGACGTCAAGAAGAGTTAATTCTGCCTTTCTGTTAAGAAGGGCCGGCACCATCTCATTTAATGAACCTTCGAAATACCTGAGCCGTGCGCCTGCAGTCTCAAGATTATACAATGAAGGGTCAAGACAGGTTTTTGCTTTGCAAAGCAGGGTGCGGTTTTTAAGCAGCTTCCTGACTGCCGCCATGTCCTTTTGCATATCATTTGACGGTTTGATCGGCTTGAGAGGAGAGTCCGAGCGCGCGATAAGCCAGACCTGGTTCGCGAACGTCGGTTCCGAAAAATCCACAACTTCCCGTCTCCAGGGTAAAACCGTCATTCCGTCAGCAATGAGATCGCCTTTGACCTGAACTTTTCCCAGGATTTCCACCCCACCCCCCTTTGGTTCAACTTTGCTGCCGGTAAGATCACCAATGGCACTGTCCCAATCCGTCTTTACATATTGATATTGGACACCAAGATATCGGGCAAAAAGTTTCATAATCTCGACATCCATGCCATCGCCGCTGCCGGTCACAAAATTGGCATACGGAATACCGAGATGACGGAGGACCCCGCTTCGTTGCACGTCCGCGAGGTCGTGTGCGGACACGGACAAGGGTATCAGGGAAATACAAATATACAAGACAAGCAGAACTAAAAAACTACTCGTCCGTAACGGATTTGCGAAAAACTTTCCGACCAATCCTGCGGCCGCTTCGCCTGTATCAGCTATACGCCGGTGGAGTTTGTAATCCATAGCCAGATGCCATCATATAGAAACCGTTATTATTGAATTCAAATCTGATAAGAGACAGATCGTATTTCCTCCGCATACCAATTTAAGCGCATATATTGACTAAAATACCCCACGGCTGTCAAGACAAGGTATGTTTAGGCAGTGTCTCAGTTTGTTTTTGCTCTGGATCACCTGAGTTCTGGTAGTGGGAAGGCGGAAGCCGCCCACACTTCGAGAAATGGAGGCATAGGCAATATTCAGTATATACCACTAGCTGGAATCCAAGGCTAATTGATCTAGAGCAAAAACAAACTGAGACACTGCCTATTTTCACCATATGTCACCATCCCTCCTTGCAGGTGACAGCCGCATTTCACCGGTATCTGCAGGCATAATAAAAGCAAGTTGGCACTATTTTGTCGCGTATGCTACATTTTGAGTACTAGTCAGGGAATAAAGTTATCCTGATTACCAATAACTTATATGGTGGCACGCTGCTTGCTATGTTTTATTATAGATAAAGAAATTGAACACGCAGGAGGGATGCAGGTGATACCGCTTACAGTAGACAAAAACAGAAATATAATAGATCAGCATCCATGCTTTTCAGAAAGCGCCCATCATAAATTCGGGCGCATACATCTTCCCGTTGCCCCGGCGTGCAATGTTCAATGCAACTACTGCATCAGGAAATTTGATTGCGCCAACGAATCGAGACCGGGCATCACCAGCAAGGTGCTTACCGTTGACGAATCGATAGAAAGAGTCCGTACGCTTGTTGAACGGAGCGGAAAACTCAGCGTAGTGGGCATTGCCGGGCCCGGCGACCCCCTTGCCAATGAAGCTACGTTCGGCGTCATGCGTGCGGTCCGCAGGGAATTTCCTGACCTCATCCTGTGCGTTTCAACAAACGGACTTTTCCTTCCCGACCGGCTTGAGGATCTCGTGAAATCGGGCGTGAAGAGTTTGACCATAACGATAAATGCGGTGTTTCCTGAGACAGCGGAAAAGGTGTACGCATGGGTCAACAAAGGAGGGAAGCGTTATACAGGCAGGGAGGCCGCCGAATGCCTTTTAAACACGCAGTGGCGGGGACTTTACAACGCTATTGACGCAGGGTTAATCGTAAAGATCAATACTGTTTGTATCCCCGGGGTCAACGACGCGGAAATCCCTCTTATAGCCAGAGCCGCCGGAGAATGCGGCGCTGACATAATGAATATTCTACCGCTTATCCCCCAGGCCGGGTTTGGGCACTTGAAACGGCCCTCCAGGGAGATGATTGCCGAAATGCGCCGGGCATGCAGGAAATACATACCCCAGATGACCCACTGCAAACAATGCAGGGCGGACGCATGCGGAATTCTCGGCGAGGACAGAGATATGGAACTTGAAATGCTGAATGCCGTAATCGGAGAGGAATACTGTGAAAGCGTCTTTTGAACGGTACCGCAGGCAACTGATGCTGGGCGGATTCACGCCGGAGCATCAGCAGAAACTTAAGGATTCCACTGTGCTCGTAGCCGGAATCGGCGGGCTTGGCGGGACTGCCGCTCTCTACCTTGCGGTCGCCGGGATAGGAAAAATGATCTTCGCCCATTCCGGCAAACTGACCCTTTCCAACATGAACAGGCAGATTCTGATGAAGGACGACTGGATAGGGAAAAGCAGGGTCATTCAGGGAATGAAGAGCATCGAACATATAAACCCGGAAGTTGAAATTGAGATATACGACGAAAGGACTTCTGAAGCTAATATTGACAAACTATTGGCAGATGCCGACATAGCCCTGTCGGCACGGCCCAATTTCGGCGAGCGAAGAGTGCTGAACGGGGCGTGCATAGGCAAGGGCATCCCTCTTGTCGAAGCGGCGATGAACGGAATGGAAGGATACATTTTCAATATCATCCCCGGAGAGACGCCCTGCCTTAACTGCCTGTATCCGGTCGATGATCCGGAGTGGGAAGAAATGGGCTTTCCTGTCCTGGGAGCTGTATCAGGCATGCTGGGATGCATGATGACCATAGAGGCAATAAAGCTACTGACCGGCTACGGCAAGCCGCTGCGTTCTCAAATGCTTGTGTTCAACACCGTGGACATGGAGTTCAGAAAATTCACTACCCATAAAGACCCCGAGTGTAGCGTGTGCGGAGCAACTGTCACATCGCTAGTTCACTGAACTGCCCTAAACCCCTCACTAATAAGCTGCTATGTCGAGCAGGCAGGATATAGGTTAGAATTCCTGCCGCCAGTCATGAACTTATTTCATCCAATGCATGAAAATTATAGCTTTTACAAGGCGATATGCACTTAACTAAAATATTGGATATTGTTATTTCGTTGCAAAGGAGAATTCAATTTGGGAACGACAATATCCGGCAAGCTGGTCACAATCAAGGTAAATAACAGCGTCCTGTCCTGCCAAAGCGGAAAGACGGTCCTGGAGGCCTGCAGAGATGCGAACATAAAAATTCCCACACTGTGCTATGACAAACGGCTTGAGCCTTATGGAGGCTGCAGGCTCTGCCTTGTTGAAGTGAAGGGTTTCAGCAAGCCACTTTCCTCCTGTACAACTCCCATAGAAGAGGGAATGGAGATTATAACGGAGAGCGATGAACTCACCCGGTTGAGGAAGACCAGTCTGGCCCTAATCCTCTCAAACCATCCTTTTGACTGCCCTCACTGTGAAAAGACCGGCGACTGCCAGCTTCAGGACATCGCGTATGAATACGGATGCGACTGGGAGGGTTCCAACGGCAGAGATGCCCAATTGATATCGAGCACCCTGAATGGCGAAAAGTGGGACCTTCCGCGAAGGGATGACAACCCCTTTATAACCTTTGAGCCTAACAAATGCATTTTGTGCGCACGGTGCACAAGGATATGCAATCACGTAGTAATGGCCGGGACTATCGACATTACCGGAAAGGGTTTCGATTCGCTTCCCGACACCGCATTCCGAAGACCCCGCTCCCTGGAAAACTGCGAATTCTGCGGACAGTGCGTGTCGACGTGTCCGACAGCCGCATTAACCGACAGGCAGGGCAGGGGAAAGGGACGCAAGTATCAGATGAAACAGGTGAAGACCACCTGCACGTATTGCGGGACAGGCTGCAACTTCTTTTTGAACGTAAAGAACAACAAGGTTGTCAAGGTAACGTCGGACTACGACGCCCCGGTGAACAGGGGGAACCTCTGCATCAAGGGAAGATACGGCTATGATTTTATTCACAGTAAAGACAGAATACAAACCCCTCTGATAAAAAGAAACGGGAAATTTTATGAAGCGACGTGGGACGAGGCGCTCGGCCTGGTGGCTTCGAAATTCAGGGAACTCATCGATAAATACGGACCTGGAACGGTCGGTGGATTTTCATCTTCGCGCTGTACGAATGAAGAAAATTATCTGCTTTCCAAATTTGTAAGATGCGCAGTCGGTTCCAATAATGTGGACAACTGCGCCCGGGTCTGACACGCTCCAACTGTGGCCGGTCTGGCCACAAGCCTTGGAGCAGGAGCTTCCACTAATTCCTTAAGCCAGATGGCTGACATGGACCTGCTGTTTTTGTTCGGGTCGAACCCAAATGAAGGGCATCCGATCATTTCCCTGTGGCTCAAAAAGGGATTGCGGAACGGCGCCAAGCTGATTGTCGGAGACCCCAGGAAGACCTGGATGGCAAGGCGCGCCGATGTGTGGCTCAACCTGAAACCCGGCAGCAATATCGCCATGCTGAACGGCATTGTAAATGTGATATTGGAAAACGGATGGGAGAACAGGGAGTTTATCGCCAAAAGGACTGAAGGGTTTGAAGAACTCAAGGCAAAGGTCCGGGAGTATGACCTCGACAGGGTAGAGACTCTTACAGGAGTCGCAAAGGAAAACATAATCGAAGCCGCGAGATTGTATTCTCATGCTAAAAAAGCGATGGTTGTTTACGGTTTGGGCGTCACCGAACATCAAACAGGGACCGAGAACTGTATAGCTATAGCCAACCTCGCTCTGGTGTGCGGCCATCTCGGCAAGCCGTCAACAGGCATTATGGCGCTGAGAGGGCAGAACAACGTTCAGGGAGCTTCGGACCTCGGACCTCTGCCTGCCACGCTGCCTGGGTATCAATCTGTTGCACTCCCCGAGGTGCGGGAAAAATTTGAAAAGGCCTGGGGTGTCAAAATAGATCCCAAGCCAGGACTCAAATCCGTTGAGATGCTGGATGAATGCCGGAGAGGAAATTTTAAGGGCATATTCATCCTGGGAGAGGACCCGGCGCAGACAGACCCTGATCTCCACCATGTGCGGGGTGCGCTTGAAGCTGTCGAATTTCTCGTTGTGCAGGATATCCTGCCTACCGAGACGACTAATTTTGCCGATGTGATCCTCCCCGGCGCGAGCTTCGCAGAAAAAGACGGGACCTTCACAAACGGCGAACGCAGGGTTCAACGCGTCAGAAAGGCGATTGAGCCACTGGCCGGAATGGCGGATTGGGAGGTCATCTGCAAGCTTTCCACCCTTATGGGATATCCGATGCACTACAATCATCCGTCTGAGATCATGGATGAGATTGCCAGTCTTGTCCGGATTTACGGCGGAATAAATTATGCCCGCATCGAAAAACAGGGGATACAATGGCCGTGTCCGACAAAAGACCATCCCGGCACAACAACATTGTACACCGATTTATTCTCAAGACCCGGGGGCCTTGCAAAATTTATCGCCCTAGATCACAAGGGTTCGGGCGAACTGCCTGACAAGGAATACCCGTACGTCCTCATAACCGGCAGGATACGTGAACATTACAACAACGGCTCGATGACCGGCCGGTGCAGCGGGATTGTGGAGATTGTCCCCGAAGAACTGCTGGAGATCAGTGCTGAAGACGCTTCGGCACTCGGGATCGGCCACTTAGAACAGGTCAGCGTATCGTCGAGAAGGGGCGAAATAAAAGTTAAGGCAAAGATTACGGACCGCTCACAGCCGGGCAACGTTTTTCTTACCTTTCACCACAGGAACGCGCTTTCAAACCTCCTGACTTCCGGATTCAGGGACCCGATTACAGGCACCCCTGAATATAAATCATGCGCAGTGAGGATTGATAAATTATAAATGCGACTACTTTGGAGCATTTAATACATTTTTGTTATATTTCTATTTAGTATAAAAAAAATTCTTTTTAACTGCCAGCCTGTTACGCCAATGGCATTATACTTGCTATCCCACATTCGGAGGAAAAGAACCATGTTAAGAAAAATACTTTTGGCTTTTATTGCTGTAACCGCTCTTTCGGCGCCATCGCTCACTTTTGCCGAATCCCCAAAGGAGATTACGGTTTCGGCTGCCATCAGCCTGAAAAATGCCTTTGAGGAAATAGGCAAGATTTACGAAGCAAAAAACAGAGGGACAAAAGTGGTTTTTAATTTCGGGGCGTCCGGGGACCTGATGAGACAAATCGAGGGCGGCGCGCCTGTCGATGTCTTCGCCTCTGCGGCACAGAAGGACATGGATGATGCCGAAAAGAAAGGATTAATAGTTGCAGGATCGAGGGTCAATTTTGCTGCCAACAGCGTTGTGCTTGTAGTCCCCATCAGGTCAGGGACCGCAATAAAGTCCTTTGCCGACCTCGAATCGAAAAACATACAAAAAATTGCCGTGGGCAATCCGAAGACTGTGCCTGCCGGAAGATATGCAGAAGATGTTTTTACATACTATAAGATCCTGGACGCTATAAAAGACAAATTGATCTTCACCGAAAACGTGCGCCAGGTGCTTGATTATGTAGCGCGAGGCGAGGTGGATGCCGGTGTTGTATATTCTACCGATGCGATGGTCAGGGCAAAAGAAGTAGCAGTCGCGGCAACAGCGCCCGAAGCAAGCCACAAGCCGGTGGTGTATCCAATAGCCGTGATAAAGTCGTCCAAAAACAGCGGACCGGCAACGGCATTCATATCCATGGTGACTTCGCAGGAAGGCAAACAAATATTGGCAAAATATGGATTTAAAGTGGGGAAGCAATTAAACAATTGAGACAGTATAAGTATAATGAAGGATGTATCTCTGAAGCGAATCGCGGAGTCTTGGTAACAGTTCTCGGCGAGTGAGCGTTAAGCAGGCGCGAAACTGAAGCCCGGCGGGCTGAATTTTGCGACTGTAGCGAACCGAGTCGTTAGAACTGTCAAGACGCAGCGTCTGAGCGGAAGAGATATATCCTTCATTATACGGTCTGAAATGCAGAAAACAATTCTGCGGAGTAAAAATGGACAGTTCTGTGCTTTTCTCTATGAGACTCTCTTTGCAGGTGGCTTCGGTTGCTACGTTCTTCGTCGTCATCGTGGGAATCGCCGCCGCCTATATCCTTGCTCGAAAGAACTTCTGCGGCAAGGAGGTCCTGGACATCGTTTTCACCCTTCCCCTGGTGCTTCCACCTACAGTCACGGGCTATTATCTGATTATTCTTTTCGGCAGAAAGGGAATGGTCGGCAGATTCATCTATGAATGGACCGGCTGGTCCATCATGTTCACCTGGTATGCTGCCGTGCTCGCCTCTTTTGTCGTTGCCCTGCCTTTGATGGTAAAGACTGCCCAGGCTGCCATCGAATCTGTGGACAAGAACCTGATCAATGCTTCCTATACCCTGGGACATTCCGAATTTGAGACCGCCCTTAAGGTCATCCTTCCCTTAGCAAAACGGGGAATAATGGCTGGAGCGGTGCTCTCTTTTGCGCGTGCCCTTGGTGAATTCGGGGCGACCCTTATGCTTGCCGGGGACCTCCCCGGCAAGACGGACACAATGCCCATCGCTATTTATTCTCTTGCCGGAAGCGGGGAGTGGTCAAAGGCCAATTGGATGGTTGTCCTGCTGACTCTGATGTCAGGGATATTTTTATATTTTGCAAACCGCTACAGCAAAAGGATTATGTGATGGGACTCTCTGTCAAACTTAAGAAAAAGCTGAACGGGTTCAGTCTCGACGTAGAATGGAGGATCGGCAATGAGCTTGCCGTTCTTTTCGGCTATTCCGGAGCGGGGAAGTCGATGACACTGCAGATGATTGCCGGGCTGATGACTGCCGACGAGGGATCGATTCACGTAGATTCCTCGACAATCTTTGACAGCTTGTCCGGGGTCAATGTGCCTGCTCAGCGGCGTCATTTGGGTTATGTGTTTCAGGATCTTGCTCTTTTTCCGCATATGACAGTGTCTGAAAATATAGACTATGGGGCCAACGGCACGGCGAAACGTGAAAGGCCGGGCAAGATAGAGCAGATGGTCAAACTCTTTCACCTCCAGGGACTTGAACATAAATACCCATCCGAGATATCGGGAGGACAAAAACAGAGGGTCGCCTTTGCCCGCGCCCTTATACGCAAACCGCCGCTGCTCCTCCTCGATGAACCGTTCTCCGCGCTGGACAATCCACTTCGCCTGGAAATGCGCGAACTTTTACGAGACATTAGAACAACCTTCGATATCCCGGTTGTCCTTGTCACTCACGACATTATCGAGGCCTACTCCATGGCGGACACACTCATTATATATGTAAACGGCAGGGTAGCCCAAACGGCCCCCCCCTCCGAGGTATTCAACAATCCCGCAAACAAAGACGTTCAAGCGCTGGTGGACGCCAGGCGTTACGGCGTTCAAATAGCTAAGAGCTAACCTATAATATTCATGAGATGTCGAGCAGTCAGGCCACAGTACTTCAGCTAAATCTCGCAAGGCATCCTTGCCTTGCTCGAAGCGATGCCAGCCTGTTCAGCCATCCATGGCGTCTCAGGCTGCCAACGCCCGCTTCAGCACTATGTCCTGCCTGCTCTTGGATAGCGTTTAGTGTCTTTGTTTTAAGCTCTCAACTCTGGACTCTTCGCTCTTAGCTATTACACTGATTCATTTTTGTCGTATTTTAACTACAATCTCGTAGTATCATACCATTTTGTCGTAGTTCTTCCAGTAAACTCTCCCGGATAATCAGGCAGTTACAGCTTGGCACGGTTTTCGCTATTTCACAACCGAGGTGACCGCTATGCACACATTAAAAGAAAAGGTTAAGGAAATGGAGAGAGAGGCCATCGCCGATGCGCTCGCTGAGTGCAACTGGATTATGGCCAAGGCAGCTCGGAAACTCGGAATTACTGAAAGGATGATCGGGTACAAAATCAAGAAATACGGGATAAAGAGAGGTGAGGAAAGCAGGCAAATCAACAACAATATTCATGTAATGCAGTAAAAGGAAAAAACAGGCTTTAGCCTGTAGAACGTTAACAGGGTGGAGGATAAAGTGAAAAGGATGAGTAAAATTACCAATGCTGTTCTAGCTTTTGCGTTAGTCTCTTCGGTATCGGTCGGCATGGCATTTGCGGAAGACCAGAAACCTGCAGCCGAGGCCCCGGCAGCCGCTGCGGCTCCTGCTGCTGCGGCTCCTGCGGCTGCGCCTGCAGAGGACAAGGTAACCGGAAGTGTCGGGCTGGGCGTGTTCAACAAGTATATATTCCGCGGCTACGAACTCAGCAATAACAGCGCTGTCATCCAGCCGACTGCCACAATCAATTATAAGGGCTTCTCAGCAACTTTCTGGAGCAACATCGATTCATCGGAGCACGCAACACAGAATTTTACACCTGACAGACCTAATCAGACAAGCTTCAATGAGACCGATATAACATTAGGCTATACATATTCTATCGACAAGCTCAGCCTTACCGGCGGGTATATATATTACGGCATCAAGTATAACAGCAACGCGGAAACCCAGGAACTCTACCTGAGCGCCACGTACGACATGATTGCACACCCGACCCTAGCAGTCTACAGGGACATCGCCTCATTCCCCGGCACTTACCTCAATCTCTCTTTCTCCCAATCGTTCCCTGTGATTAAGATGCCCAACGGTGATGCCACCATCGATCTGGGCGCAGGTTTTGGATACGAGATAGGCAGTGGGAACGAGTGGAATACGTATAGTACCACGACACACGCGTATACCGGCAGCAAGTATAGCGCACCTCATGACGGCAATGTGAAGGTCGGCTTTACGATACCGGTGACAAAGATATTCTCTGTCCAGCCCGTCGCCCAGTACTGGTTCCCGCTTTCGGGCGATGCAAACAAAGTGATTAATGATCCACATCATGGATCTTTTGCTTTGAACCCCAATGGACAACTGAGAGACATCTTTGTTTACGGTCTCAATGCAACATTAAACTTTTAAACAGTAAAAAAGGAGTATCACTATGGCAAACGAACAAAAACCAGAAGCCCCTGTCACCAGGGGAACATTAGGCATCACAGGCCTGACAATGAACGCAATGGCGCTGATTGCACCCGGCGCGTTCCTGTGGCTGACATTCCAGATGCAATCTCTGTACGGCGCACCGATGGCCGGCATCTCCATGTGGGCCGGCATCCTGTTCGCACTACTGCTGTGCTTCGCCACTGCGATAAGCTATTCGGAACTCGCAAAGCTGTTTCCAGGTCCGGGGTCGTCATATCTGTACGCGGAGCAGGCGTTTCTTTCAAAAGCGAAACATTACAAGTTCGCCAGGGTCGCGAAATTCGTCACCGGATGGGCAAGCCACCTTTATTATTGGGTATATCCGGGTGTCATGGTCGGGGTCACAGCAATCCTGGGCGGATGGCTTTTGAACCAGTTCTGGCCGGACACCTTCAGCGGCACCTATAACAGCCCGCTGTTTATGTGGATCTTCTGCATTGTGTTCGCTCTCGGTGTTGCATATATAGCCTACCGCGGAGTGACAGGCACCACTGCGGTCAATGTTGTAATCAATATCATCCAGATCTCGGCCCTCCTGGTCTTCTCCGTGATCGCCTTAGGCTATCACATCCAGCATCCGCAGGGCTCTGTGGGGTACCATCTGTCCAACGGCACTGCTGTAAACTATCAGGTCGCCCAGGTTGTCCAAAAAGACGACAAGGGCAATCCGGTGCCTGTACTGGATGCCACCGGGAAACCGACTGTGGATAAGGACGGCAAACCCGTCTATAACATGGTTGACGCTACGGATGAAAAAACAAGCATGCCGGTAATGGCTGACAAGGACGGCAAACCTGTAACTGATCCCAAACTTGCCGCGCCGTTCACAGTCGACTATAAGGATGGGGCTATAACAAAAGACGATAAGGGAAACCCGGTGTTCAACTACCATTCCTCAGCTGGTTCGGTTGTAGCGCCGCACGGATTTAATTTCGTATTCATTCAGGCTGCAATCGCTATCCTGATCCTCGTCGGTTTCGAGTCCGTCACTGCGATGGGTGAGGAGGCTAAACGTCCTAAAAAAGACATCCCAAGGGCGGTGCTGCTGTCGCTGGCCATCCAGGGTGCGTTCTGTTATCTGATAGAGTATTTCGCAGCCAACTATTTCCTGCACAACGGTTACACCATGCCGATGGCCGGGGCTTCAGGCGCACCCATCGGAGATATGATGGTCATCGTCGGCACATGGTTATTCGGCAGCTATGCAGCAGGCAAGGCATTCATGCTGGTCCAGGCATTCACCGTATTTCTGGCGCTGATCGGTACAACATTGTCCTGTCTCAGTACAGGCGCCCGCGTCACCTATGCAATGGGCCGCGATGAGGAAGTCCCGTCGCACTTCGGCCTTTTACACGGCAAGCACGCTTCACCCCACAAGGCGATCTGGATGCTGGCTATTATCTCGGTGATCATAGGTATTGTGACTGTGACAGTATATATGGGCGGACAGACGACTGATCCCGCGGCCTTAGACAAGCACAATTTCTGGTACAGCTTCGGGATATTCTCACCGCATACATACGTGACGATGCCTAATACGCTTGTTATCGTGACGCTGATCAGCAATTTCGGCACATTCCTGCTATACATGATCACCTGCTGGATCGCGATGGTTGCCTTCAAGGAGCACCACACCTTTAACGGGATCAAGCATGTCGTCATCCCTATCCTCGGATTGCTGGCGAATCTGGCTATTATGCTCTTCTACCTGATCGGGCCGTTCACGGTCGCAGGCATGAGCTGGAAGGAACCTTATATAGCGTTGGGAGTCGTCGCGCTATGGGGCATTTACGGGGGCATATACTTCATGAAGAGCAGCAAGGCCAAGGGCAAGGAAATCCTGCTCAGCAGCCCGGTGAATTCCAAGGCATAGTCCCAACTTTTTACGGGGTCTGCGTCACGGATGAGTTTTGACGCAGGCCCCTTTTGCGCCGCAGGCTGATAATTTCTTACAATAAATGTTAAGGTGTTTTAATTGTGGAACTGACCTATTCTGAACTTTCTTCACCCGGACCGGCCCGCGAGAATAACGAGGACTTCGTCGGCTTCTGGCAGCCGGAAACCCTCGAAGAAAAACGCAGCCTCGGCGCTGTCGCTATTCTGGCTGACGGAGTGGGAGGATTGAGCCATGGCGAAGTGGCCAGTCGCCTGGCAGTAGAGACAGCGCTGAAGACGTTTCGCGAGGCCCGGGGCGAAAACACCCCTCAGCAGTTGCTTACCCATATGTTCAACGCAGCCAATGTTGCTGTATATAACAAAAGCACTGAAAACCATGGTCAATCCCATATGGCGACAACTCTTGCCGTTGCCGTTCTTCGGAACAATGAAATCGTAGTCGGGAATGTGGGTGATTCGCGCGTTTACCTTATCCGCAAGACAGAGATCAGGCAGTTGTCCACGGACCACACTTATGTCGGCATGCAGCAAAAGTTCGGTTTGATTTCCGAACAGGACGCCAAGACAAGCGAAAACCGTTCCATACTTACACGCAGCGTCGGGCATGAGCCGGTAATCCGGATCGACGTTGAGAACACCACGGCATTCGCTGGCGACCGGGTCGTGCTTTGTTCCGACGGCTTGTACACATATGTAGCCGACACCGAAATTGCAGATATCGTGTCACGCCTTTCTACGGCCCAGGCCTGCCGCCAGCTCGTGGCCCTGGCTGAGCAGCGCGGCACGCTCGACAATGTTTCCGTACAGGTGCTGCAGATCAATGATGTGGAGAAATTTTCGTATTACCGCGGCGCTCCCATGTACCAGGAGCCGACTGAGCGCACGAGCCGTAACGAACTCCAGCCCGGGCAGACCCTCGACAACCGTTTCTTCATCACCGAGACCATCAGCCGCAGCGGCATGGCGACTATTTTCAAGGCGACTGACCAGAAAACAAAGGAAACCGTGGCAGTCAAAGTTCCGTTCATGGAATTTGAGAGCGATCCCGGCTTTTACTCGCGGTTCCAGCGCGAGGAAGAGATCGGGAACCGTCTCCACCATCCTTACATACTGAAATTCATTCCCGTGGAGGAAGAGCGGAGCAGGCCCTATATTGTGACCGAGTATCTCCGCGGCTATACTCTCTCTCATCTGCTGAACAGCGTCCGCCCGATGCCTGAGAAGGACGCCACCCAATTGGCCGGTCGCTTGTGCGAAGCATTGTCATACATGCATGAGCACGGCGTCATCCATAGAGACCTCAAGCCGCAGAACATTATGTTGTGCTACGATGGTACGATCCGGATCATGGACTTTGGGATAGCCAAGGCCTCCAAGGGAAGACGACTCACGTTCACCGGTTTCACTCCGGCTGTGGGCACGCCCGATTATATGGCCCCCGAGCAGGTCAAGGGTAAGCGCGGGGACGAGCGCACCGACATATACAGTCTCGGCGCAATCCTTTATGAAATGGTGGTCGGGGTGACGCCGTTCGAAGGAGAGAATGAAAACCCGTTCGTTATCATGAACGCCCGCGTCACGGGCGACCCTGTTGCCCCCCGGAAACGCAATCCCAAAGTTACACCGCAGATCGAGGAGATAATCCTCCACGCCATGGAACGTGATCCCGCGAAGCGCTATCAAACAGCCGCAGTAATGAAAACGGACCTGGACAATCCGTCTGCTGTCCAACTGACCGGACGGTGCGACCGGCTTCAGGCGCCGGATGCGGGAAAACGCGGATGGAAAAAAATATTATTGATTGCGCTGGGCGTGTCGGTCCCGCTCGCTATCCTGCTCGTCATAATTCTGTTGATCCTCCACCGCGGCACTGCGCATTAACCCTTACCTGCCCTGATTACCTACAATGTTGTAGCACTATACAAATTTGTCGCGATTGCTCTATCAGGGTTCACCTTTATATCAGGAAGTTACAGGCTGGCACGTTTCTGGCTATTAAGTACTTCAGTTCATAAGTACGGTGTCGCACCGAGAGCGTCAATGCGCCGCGCCGGCGAGGCGCACGACTGAGGCGTACTGTTGCGTACGGCGAAGGAGCGCAACGAAGTTGGAGCGGATGCAGCGGCGCTCGAATGCAACCGTATTTATGAATTGAAGTACTAGGTGGAGGTAAATAGAGATGACATATCTTGCATGGCTTATTTTCGTCGGTGCGGCAGTTCTGGAGGTCGGCGGGGACGCAGTTGTTCGCAAGGGACTTCGCGGAAACAATCTCATGATAATTATGATAGGGTTCGCCGTGCTGGGTTCTTACGGTGTAGTTGTCAATATGGTGAAATGGGACTTTTCGAAATTGCTCGGCGTCTACGTAGCCGTATTCGCGCTGATAAGCATTTTGTTCGGCCGGTTCGTCTTTGAAGAAAACATACCAAATACTACCTGGATTGGATTGTCAGTTATTATTTGCGGCGGGATGATAATCCAATTTGGAAATAGAATATAGCAATAGGCTAAAGGCTATAGGTAAAGAACAAACAGGCAGCAGCAATAGGTTTATTGATGGCAACAGGTGAGCGGCTATATTTTTTCCTTTTGCCCATAGCCTATCGCCTATAGCCTGTATTAAACAGGGAGGCGGAAATGAAAAGGGCGTGCATGTACTTATTATTAATAATATTACTAACCGGACTCACGATGCCGGTGTTGCGGGCGCTTGCGGATGAACAGGCGAAACCTGCTGCTGCTGCTTCTCCTCCTGCAGCAGCTCCCGCTCCGGCGACTGAACCACTGAAGCCTGATCCGTCCGGCGCCAATACGGGCGGAGCGGCGGACGTGGTCGGAGCGTCAGCCGGTGCACCGACTGCGGATGAGATGAAAAAATTGGCAACTAACGAGCCGCTTGCAATGAAGCTGGCTGACGTTGTCGGCCATAACAGGATCGCCATTAATTTTGTATGGACACTGGTTTGCGGGTATCTCGTATTCTTTATGCAGGCAGGTTTTGCCTGCGTTGAAACAGGCTTTACAAGGGCAAAAAACGCCGCTCATACCATGGCGATGAACCTTATGGTGTTTGTCTTTGGGGTGCTCGGTTACTGGATTTGCGGCTATGCCCTTCAGATGGGCGGCGTCGGAGCCGGACCGCTTGGGGGCGGGACAGCGCTGTTGACCAATGAATTCACCGTGCACCTCTTTGGAAAGAATTTTGGAATTTTCGGCACAACAGGTTTCTTCCTTTCAGGAGTGTCCTATGACGCTTCTATTGTTACGCTCTTTCTGTTCCAGGTGGTTTTCATGGATACGGCTGCCACAATCCCTACCGGGGCCATGGCTGAACGCTGGACGTTTAAATCTTTTATGATCTACGGATTCTTTATCGCCATGTTCACATATCCGATTTATGCAAACTGGGTATGGGGCGGAGGATGGCTGTCACAGCTTGGCAAGAACTTCGGCCTCGGCCATGGAGTGCTCGATTTCGCAGGCTCATCGGTAGTACATATGGTAGGCGGCGTTTCTGCGCTCGCGGGCGCGATCGTTCTTGGCCCCCGTATCGGAAAATTCAGAGCGGATGGAACCCCCCTTGCCATACCGGGACACCATATACCAATGGCCATAATCGGATGCCTGATACTTTTCTTCGGATGGTTCGGGTTCAATCCAGGTTCGACCCTCGCCGGCGGTGATTTGAGGATCGGCATAATAGCGGTCAATACCATGCTCGCATCCGTGGCCGGTTCCTTCTCGGCAATGGCTTACGTCTGGATATGTTACGGCAAGCCTGATCTATCCATATCGGCAAACGGCCTGCTGGCAGGTCTCGTTGCCATAACAGCGCCGTGCGCATTCGTAAATACAGTCGGAGCGGTGATTATAGGGCTTGTTGCAGGAGTGATCTGCTGCATGAGCATCTTTTTTGTCGAGAGGACATTAAAAGTTGACGATCCCGTGGGCGCGATATCCGTTCACGGCACCTGCGGCGCGTGGGGTCTTATTGGGCTTGGACTTTTCGCGGACGGCACATACGGTGACGGTTTGAACAACGTCGCCGGTACGGTGAAAGGGCTTTTTTATGGCGGCTCTTCACAGTTCGTGGCCGAGATTATCGGAGTTTGCGTGAACTTCATCTTTGTTTTCACCGTTATGTTCGTGTTCTTCAGGGTGCTGGATAAAATAGTTCCGTTGCGTGTGTCTCCGGAAGTTGAGATAGAAGGCCTCGACCTGAATGAAGTCAATGTTACTGCATATCCCAATTTCAACATTAAGACCCACAGGTAGGAGGCAACGTGAAAAGGATTGAGGCTATCATAAAACCGTTCAAGCTCGGTGAAGTAAAAGATGCCATCAATGACATCGGGGTGAAGGGCATGACTGTAACGGAGGTAAAAGGTTTTGGCAGGCAGAAAGGCCATGTCGAACTTTATCGCGGCGCCGAATACGATATAACATTTATCCCCAAGGTAAAAATTGAAGTGGTCATTGCCGATGACCTCGTTGAAAAGGCATTGGCAACAATAGAGAAGTCGGCCAGGACAGGCAAGATAGGAGACGGCAAGATATTTATCTCGCCCCTCCAGGAGGTAATAAGGATAAGGACAGGAGAAAAAGGTCACGCGGCGATTTAAAAAAATTTGAAATCTGTCGATTACAGCCGTTAACTTCGTAAACTATAGACCTTTTCTGTTATAATCGCGTCATGGTGCGAAAAACAAAATACCCGCAAAAATTAACAACAATTTCGAGAGCGGCGGTTGAGATGGGTTTTATAATCTTTCTCTTTTATGCCAATCTTTTGATGGGAGAATTTACTCATGTCAACGGACAGGGAAAGACCTTAGTTTTTGCCGTTAAAAACATTATTACAGCTACTAACTTTTCAATTGCTATCATTGCTTCACTGATTGGTTATTTGGTTTTTGAATATCTTCGAAAGAGACTTTCTTGATGCAGACTTCATACGGGCGGGCTCATATCCTCTGTCGTCTTTATCGCCATCCTCATGACAATCACCACAACAGAATGGCTTGTAAAAGAACTGGGGCTGCTTGAAGAGAGTCAGTGAGGTGATATAAGATAGTTATGGAGTGAACACAGCCTTGCTGAAGGAGACGCTGTAAAATGAGATACGGATGGATTCCGGCCATCATTCTGCTGACTCTGAGTTCCTTAGCTTTAGTGTGGGCTGCAGGTGAAATTCGTATCGAAGAATGGGCTGTCCATACCCCCCGCTCTTTACCGCACGATACCGCAGTTGCGCCTGACGGCGCCCTTTGGTATACGGGAATAGAATCCAACACCATAGGCACGCTCGATCCCGCTACAGGACAAATTAAGGAATACCATTTAAAAATAGCCAACTCCGGACCGCATGGACTGGTGATCGATAAGGAAGGCAATATCTGGTTCACGGCAAATTACAAGGGATATATCGGCAAACTGGAACCCCAAACCGGCGCTATCACTGAATTCCGGATGCCTGACCCATCGGCAAGAGATCCCCATTCAATTGTTTTCGATAAAAAAGGAGCTATCTGGTTTACGGTGCAGGACGGCAATTTCATTGGCAGGCTTGATCCGCCAAGCCGGAGAATTACGTTAATCCAATTGCCTGCGCCTCATTCGAGACCTTACGGTATTGCAGTGAACTCACAGGGCATTCCTTTTTTTTGCGAGTTCGGAAAAAACAGGCTGGGGAGCATCGATCCTGCCACTCTGAAAATAACCGAATATTTGTTGCCGAAAGACTCAAGGCCCAGAAGACTCGCAATCACGTCTGACGACCTGGTATATTTCACCGACTTTACACGCGGATATCTTGGGCGCTTTGATATTCGAAACGGCAAAGTCGAAGAGTGGCCTTCACCCGGAGGACGCGGGTCGAAACCATACGGGATAGCGGCAACTCCGGACGGAACAATATGGTATAGCGAATCGGGTCTAAACCCGAACACAATCGTGAGATTCGATCCGAAAATACTTAGCTTCAAGACCTGGCAAGTGCCGTCAGGCGGCAAGGTAATACGCAATATGGCGGTCACACCAAAAGGCGACTTATTTTTTGCTTCCAGCGGCGCTAACAAGGTCGGGATAGTCAGTGTCGAATAATTCCAGGTAATCAGGAGGTTTTATGACCAAAATAATAGCAGTAGTTGATTTGGGCCATTTTAAAGCATACAGGGTTTCGAAAAATCCTAATGAGAGCGCCAGGGTGGATTTGTTGGACAGTTACGATATCCTTGACACTCACGGCAAATGCACGGACAAATATACCGATGCTGAAGGAAGCTTTTGCAGGGGCGAGGGAAAGGCCGGGGTAGCTACCGGCTCAGGAGAACCCCACAACCTCGGGATCGAGATAGAAAAAAGAGTCATAATGCGAATAGCTAAAGATATCAATACACTTGTCGCAAAAGAAGGCTATCCCAAATGGTATTTGGCCGCAGGGGAGAGAATAAACAACCAAATCGTTGAAAACCTGGACCCTTCAATTAAGGCCAAACTCGATAAAAACGTCAGGTCCGATCTGACAAAGACTGATAAGTCTGAAATACTGAACCATTTTGAAAAATAAAGACAGTTTCGTAAAAAGTTCATAGGCAAGGCCCGCAAATCCTGAGGAATGAGGCGTACTTTGTGTACGCCGCAGGGGGTCCCCAAAAGCCTAAGTCTTTTCGGGTGCGAGTGACGAAGGACGCAGCGCAACGCACGGGGTCCCCGGCAAGTCGCAGACTTGCTGGGGTGCAACTAGCATATGGACTTTTTACGAAACTGTCTATTTTTTAAAGGAAACCGATTCTTTTTTCGGCTATCATTTCTCTCTGCCTGACAAAAATATAGCGTTCTATATGAGACCTGTCTTTTGAGTCTATATTTTCGTACTTTATACAAATGTTGAGGGATTGTGAATGCTCAATTGCCTCAGCCCTGATAATTTTCCCTGTCACTGTAATAGGATCAAAATGCGGATCAGTCTCTCTAAAATTTAAAGTGATCTCCACAAGCATGTTTTCACGGAAATGAAACCGGGAGAAAAACTGCAGACCACCCGCGCTGATGTCATTTGTAATGTGTTCAGCAGCTTTCCCTACTTTTTCAAACTTCTTCTCGCCCGTGATTTCATCTGTAAGTTCCTTTATCATCCGGACTTCTATTCTCATGCGTTCGCTCAGCCTGAAATACTCACGTTTGTTTTTGACTTTTCCTCTTTTATTGAAGTCCTTGGGCTCGACTACCATCAACGCTCTCCTGCAGCAACATTGCCAATCATAATTTATTATAATAAATGATTCAGGACGGTTTTTAGAAGTTAAAAATTTGTTACGACGCAGATATTCAGGCGATGAGGGACAACTCGACCAGAGCAAACCACTTTTGGGGATCAGTAAACCATCTTTGAATCTGCATGCCTGCCCTGAAGGCCATCTTTTCCGCACTCTCTCTTCTGAATTGAGTTCCGGGCCGATTTGAAGGCTGTTCAAAAAAATGGTTTCGGAATAAATATCCAGACACTTTTGTCGGAACAAAATTGTCATAACTACAAATTTGTCGCACATATAAATTTGTAGTTTCCTGTAAAATCAAATGGTTATGTTTTGGCATGGTTCTGGCTACAAAAAGGTAGCTTTGGCTGATACAGTCAGGGTGTGCATATAATTGCAGTAAGAACGATGATTCGGAGGAAGTAATGGAAAAAATGAGGAGCATAATATTTGTTTTATTGGTAATCATGGCGCTGCTTTCTTTCTCAGCAGGGTGGCTTTATGCTGAAGACCAGAAGCCGGCCGTTGCCGGAGCTCCGGCTGCCCAGTCGGCACCGGCACAAGCTGCTCCTTCGGCTCCTGCGCCGAATAAGATCGATACAGGAGATACGGCATGGATGATTGTAGCCACGGCATTAGTTATGCTCATGACACTGCCCGGCCTTGCCCTGTTCTACGGGGGCATGGCAAAAGGTAAAAATGTCCTGAACACTCTGGCGATGTCTTTCGCCACGTTTGCTATTGTCAGTATTCTATGGGTCCTTTATGGTTATACCTTTGCATTCGGCACCGATGTGCGAGGTATTATAGGCAGTGCTGAAAATCTCTTTCTCTCGCACGTAGGCGTAAATAGTATCAGCGACCTGGCAAAGACAATACCCGAGTTCGTATTTGTCGCCTATCAGCTTACCTTTGCGGCGATCACCGTTGCACTGGCCAGCGGTTCATATGTAGAACGAATGAAGTTTTCGGCCTGGGTAATGTTCTCGGTACTATGGCTCACCTTTACCTATCTCCCGATAGCCCATTGGGTTTGGGGCAACGGCTTTCTTGCGAAACTCGGCGCCCTTGACTTCGCTGGCGGTACCGTAGTTCATATCAATGCCGGTGTCGCAGGACTTGTTGGTGCGCTTATTCTCGGGAAGAGAAAAGATGCAACCTATAAACCAAACAATCTTCCTTTTGTCGTAATCGGCGCCGGACTTCTGTGGTTCGGATGGTTTGGATTTAATGCGGGGTCCGCTCTTGCAGCCAACGGCCTTGCAGGGGCCGCCTTCATGAATACCAATACTGCAACCGCGATGGCGACAGTGGCGTGGATGGTAACTGAGTGGATACATGCAGGGAAACCTACCCTCCTCGGCCTGGCGTCCGGCGCAGTTGCAGGGCTTGTCACAATTACCCCTGCGGCGGGTTTCGTGAATATTACGGGGTCTCTTGTCATCGGCATAGCGGCAGGAGTGATTCCATACTGTTCAGTTGCATTCCTCAAGCCGAGGCTTGGTTACGATGACGCACTCGATGCTTTCGGTGTCCATGCAGTGGGCGGCACGATTGGAGCGCTCCTTACAGGTATTCTTGCCGATCCTAAAATCAATGACGCGGGCAAGGGTCTCCTTTACGGTAATCCGGGCCAGTTCCTGACACAGCTTATTGCAGTATGCATAACAATAGCCTACACGGCGATCACTACCTTTATTATTTTCATGATTATCAAGGCCATAGTAGGTGTGAGAGTAGATATTGAGGAAGAGGTTACGGGTCTCGACGAAACCCAGCACGGCGAAAAAGCGTACAACATGTAACTATACGCTTTCAACCTTAAACTCAATATAGAGGAGATAAACGTGAAAAAGATAGAAGCTATTATCAAACCGTTCAAGCTCGATGAAGTGAGAGATGCACTGCACGAGATCGGAATCCAGGGCATGACCGTAACCGAGGTGAAGGGGTTTGGCAGGCAGAAGGGCCACGTTGAGCTCTACCGGGGCGCTGAATACGATATAAACTTCGTACCAAAAGTGAAAATAGAAGTCATAATAGCCGATGCCCTGGTTGATAAAGTCCTTTCCACTTTGCAGAAAACAGCTAAAACTGGAAAGATCGGCGACGGCAAGATTTTCGTATCGTCTATAGAACAGATAATAAGAATCCGGACAGGGGAAGCAGGGGAAGCTGCTATCTAAGTACTTCAGTACTGAAGTATTTGATTTTCCTACATTTTTGTCGAAGCTACAATTTTGTAGGAATTGAGCTATGACTTTGTTTTGAAATATTAAAAGCCCTCAAGCCCCATTAAAACCCTACAAAAATGTAGGATTTTAATGGGGCTTGTTTTATTTTTAGCCTTTACTATCAATGAGTTAACAGGTGGCATGGTTCTGGCAAGTTAAACAGGTTTGAAATCAGTGCATTATTGCCTGTAAAGGAGCCATATCCATGAAGATTAGAACTTTTATTCCTTATTTATCAATTAGTTTACTGTTTCCTGTTAATGCGTTCGCCCAAACTGCTGGTAGCCCCTCCAAAATAGATAGCGGGGACACCGCTTTTCTTCTCTTGTCAGCGGCTCTTGTAATGCTTATGACGCCTGGTCTGGCGCTTTTCTACGGCGGCATGGTCAGAAGGAAGAATGTACTGGGCACGGTAATGCAAAGCTTTGTTGCAATTGCAATCGTCAGCATACAGTGGATATTATTTGGCTACAGTCTCGCCTTTGGGCCGGATATACATGGAATAATCGGGAACCTTGACTGGATAGGGTTAAACCGCGTTGGAGTTACACCCAACCCTGATTATGCAGCAACAGTACCGCACATTGCATTTATGATCTACCAGGCCATGTTCGCCGTCATTACGCCGGCCCTGATTTGTGGAGCGTTTGCCGAGCGGATGAAATTTTCGACCTTTCTTGTTTTCACTATTATGTGGTCGACGTTAGTCTACGATCCGGTCTGCCATTGGATATGGGCCAGCGGCGGCTGGCTAAGGAACATGGGCGCTCTCGATTTTGCTGGAGGCATGGTAGTGCACATCACGTCAGGCATATCCGCGCTGGCAGCTGCGCTCATTATCGGTAAAAGAAAGGGACATGCCCATGACTTCACCCCTCACAACTTGCCTATGACTGTCCTCGGCGCCGGGCTATTATGGTTCGGATGGTTCGGGTTTAATGCCGGAAGCGCCCTTTCCTCCGGCGCACTGAGCGCCATGACCTTCGCAGTTACCCACATATCGGCTGTGGGGGCCACGCTGATCTGGGTGGTTATAGAGTGGATTCACAGGGGCAAGCCCACCATGTTCGGAGCAGCTACCGGCTCGATAGCAGGGCTCGCGACAATCACCCCTGCGTCAGGATTTGTCGGACCTATGCCGGGTTTGATTATCGGATTATGTGCGGGTGCAGTTTGCTACCTGGCGCTGAATATGAAGACCAGACTCGGTTACGATGACTCGCTCGACGCCTTTGGGGTGCACGGAATCGGCGGCATCCTCGGCACGCTCGCTACCGGACTTTTCGCTCAAAAACTCATCAACCCGGCTGGGGCCGACGGACTGTTTTTTGGCAATTCGGGGACATTTCTCACACAGCTTATCAGCGTAGCAGTAACAATCGTCTACTCGTTCTGCATTACCGCCATAATCCTCAAGGTTCTGGATAAGCTTATGGGGTTAAGGGTCGATGACGAATCAGAGACACTCGGCCTTGATTTGTCCCAGCACGGTGAGAGCGGATACACATTGTAAGGACATGCCCGCGAGTAATCCGTGCCCATGTCCCATATCTTGGTCTATTGCCTAAAATATAGGCAGCAACTGCCTGTATTTTAGGCAATTAATGATAATACGGATAGGTTAATTCCTTGTTTCTTAACCATTGCTATTCTGGCATATCACTTGCTATTATACTGTTCATATGCCTGTCCTGATTTGTAAAAATATAGAAAATGAAGGCCCCGGCACTATTGAGGATTTTCTCGAAGCCAAGGGTATATCCTATACTGTTTTGGAGATGTCGGGGACAGGAGATATGCCCGGTTCTTCCGATTTCGATACGCTTCTCATGATGGGCGGTCCGATGAGCGTCAACGAGGACGACATATATCCCTATATCAAAAAAGAAGAAATGCTTGTCAGGGATTTTATTTCCAACGGCAAACGCGTTCTCGGGGTATGCCTTGGAGCGCAGATAATGGCAAAAGCGCTCGGATCAAGGGTGTACAAGGGCGCTAAACAGGAAATAGGATGGTATGATATAGATATTGCCGATGAAGGTTTGAAGGACAACCGCATATTGCGCCTTGCCACACATCCCCGGGCCGGAGACATTTCCAGTAAATTCAAAGTGTTCCACTGGCACGGCGAAACGTTCGATATCCCTGACGGAGCTGTCAGGCTTGCAAGCTCGGCACTTTATCCGAATCAGGCATTCAGGTACGGCGCTGACGCATACGCATTCCAGTTCCATATTGAAGTGAAAAAGAGTATGATATACGAGTGGCTCAGGAATGAGGCTATCGACCTCGCCAAAATAAAAGCTGAGACGGAAGATCTCTATGATGTCTATACTGCCAGGGCGCATAGCTTTTACGAAGTCTTCTTTTAAAAGACCATTTATGAGTAAAAAACAATAAACAGGAAACAATTTTATAGCAGCGTATTTGAAACCCATTACGTATCACACATTACGGCCTTTGAGGAGGTGAGATATGAAGAAGATCGAAGCAATCATTAAACCGTTCAAGCTTGATGAAGTGAAAGATGCCCTGAATGAAATCGGGATACAGGGTATGACGGTGACTGAGGTTAAGGGATTCGGCAGGCAGAAAGGGCATACCGAATTATACAGAGGTGCGGAATACGTAGTCGATTTCATACCAAAAATAAAAATAGAGGTCGTCACCTCTGATGCACTCGCACCCAAAGTAGTGGATGCAATAGAAAAATCGGCAAAAACCGGAAAGATCGGTGACGGCAAGATATTCATCTACTCAATAGAAGACGTTATCAGGATCAGGACCGGAGAGCGCGGAGAATCCGCCGTTTAAAACCGCAATCCGCAATTTGTGCCTTTTTTTACGCATTTACGCATAGCACATAACGAATTTATAAAAGGAGGAAGCATGACACCGAAAGATGTACTCACTATGGCCCAGGAAAACAAGGTAGTGATGGTGGATTTCAAGTTCCTTGATTATCCTGGAATATGGCAGCATTTTGCAGCACCTGTCAGTGAATTAAAAGAGGAGGTATTCGAAGAAGGCCTCGGATTTGACGGCTCTTCAATCAGGGGATGGCAGGCCATTCATACCTCTGATATGTTGGTCGTTCCTGATCCTTCGACAGCCATTATGGATCCGTTTACAGAGCGCCCGATGCTGAGCCTGATCTGTAATATTGTCGACCCGATCACAAAAGAATTTTACACAAGGGACCCGCGTTACATAGCTCAGAAGGCCGAGGCATATCTTAAATCCACAGGAATAGGTGATACGGCCTATTTCGGTCCCGAAGCAGAGTTTTTTATCTTCGACGATATAATGTTTGACCAGAATTCCCACAGCGGCTATTATTTCCTCGACTCTGTTGAGGGCATCTGGAATTCGGGCCGTGATGAGAGGCCCAACCTCGGTTACAAACCGAGACATAAAGAAGGGTATTTCCCCGTGCCTCCGACAGACAGTCAGGAAGATTTAAGGACTGAAATGGTTGTCGAGATGCAGAGATGCGGCATCTATGTCGAAAAGGAGCATCATGAGGTTGCAACCGCCGGCCAGGCAGAAATAGATATGAGATTTGAGTCCCTGGTCAAGATGGCGGACAGCTTGATGCTTTTCAAATACATAATCAAGAATGTTGCGAAAAGACATGGCAAAACCGTGACCTTCATGCCTAAACCTATATTCGGCGACAACGGCTCCGGAATGCACACGCACCAGAGCATATGGAAGGGTGGCAAGCCCATATTTGCGGGCAACGGCTATGCGGGTCTGAGCGAAACTGCCCTTTATTACATCGGCGGTATCCTGAAGCACGCAAAGTCCCTTGCGGCCCTGACCAACCCGACGACTAATTCCTATAAGAGACTCACTCCGGGCTTTGAAGCCCCGGTCAATCTTGCCTACTCGGCAAGAAACCGGTCCGCTGGAGTCAGGATACCGACTTACTCTGCCAGCCCGAAGGCGAAAAGGGCCGAAGTAAGATTCCCTGATCCATCATGCAATCCTTATCTGGCCTTTGCCGCAATGCTGATGGCGGGACTCGATGGTATCGAGAACAAGATCCATCCGGGTGAACCGCTTGATAAAGACATCTACGAGCTTGGCCCTGAAGAGCTGGCATCAGTGCCGACAATGCCGGGCAGCCTTGATGAGGCGATCAGTCACCTCGAAGAGGACCATGACTACCTGATGAAAGGGAATGTCTTCACAGACGATGCTATCGAGACATGGATCAGTTACAAAAGGACGAAGGAAATCGATCAGTTGAGGTTGAGACCTCATCCGTATGAGTTTTTCCTGTACTACGATATATAAAATACAGTCCATGGATGAAGAAAGGGGGGCCAGATCGGGTCCCCCTTTTTTATTTCCGGTTGACATTTAATTGTTCCGGGGTTATTAAATAAGTAGGAAAGTCAATTTAATTCTTTATGGAATGGAGGCAACCATGGCAATGTGGAAATGCAACAAATGCGGCAATACAATAGATACAAACATCCCTCCGGATACATGCCCCTCGTGCAAAGAGAACTGTGAATACGTGAACGTCACTTGTTACATACCTGAGTGCGGAGGACCCGCATCCGGAAATATCAATCCTGATGTATTCGAAAAAAGTACTGATCCCGACGAATGAGCCTCTCCATCTGAAGGACCAAACAGCACCGAAAACTCTTCCCATAAGTCAAAAAGTCGGGCGGCGCGATGATGGTGAATTCCGGAAGTTCTACGGCTGAACAAACTCGATAAGCTTTTGGCCATTGGACTATTTATGTTATTATTCCCGGATGAATTTTATTGAACTAATTGAGGAGTAGTTAGCGGCCTTAGAGAGCAGTTGCCGGAGGCCGCATGGGACCTGATATGACCATGGGAGACAAGAAGCCGGATAACCCCTTCCCTATTGTCGGCATAGGAGCGTCGGCAGGCGGCCTTCACTCCCTTGAATGTTTTCTTGAGGCGCTGCCGAAGAATTTCGATTTTGCCGTCGTCTTCATTCAACACCTTTCACCTGCACACAAGAGCCTTATGCCTGAAATTCTCCGCTCGAAGTGGCGCGACCATGAGTTCATCGAGATTGAGGACGGCATTCATCTGGTTCCCGGCAGGATCTATCTATGCCCGCCGGCAATTGAGGTCAGGATTCGTGAAGGGGCATTTCGCATTATCGCGAGACCCGATGAGCATATCCATTTCCCCATCGACGAGTTTCTGGTATCGCTTGCCGAGGACGCTGCCGAACGGACGGCTGGCCCCATCAGGCAGCAGCCCGCCTTGGATGAACTGCAATCAGTCATCCAGTTAAGCCAGGAAACCTTGCTCGAAGAGTATGCTCCCGCTGCCGTAACTATCGATCAGAATTACAACATCCTTTACCATAACGGTCCCACGAAAAGATATCTGAACCAGCCCCGCGGCGCTCCCACCCGGAACCTGCTTGAGCTCATACCCGAAAACCTCCGAAGCAGGATCAGGGGCGCGATTTACAAGGTCACAATGGAAGCGGGGCCCTTTTCGATCCGTACCAGTAGCGGCGGCGACGAAGGACAGAAACGGCAGGTGTCGATCCGAGTTTCGAAGATTAAGGACAACCTTTTCCTAATTGTGTTCAGCGAAAAGGAAGGGCCGCCATCCGGGGCTTCCTCCGAATACCTTGAAACTGTGTGCGTAGAAGAAACGGCAGTGCGGCAGCTCGAAATCGAACTATCCGCGACGCGGCAGGAACTGCAGACCACTATTGAACAGCTCAAAAGCCTGAATGAGGAGTTGCAATCTTCAAACGAAGAACTCCAGGCCGCTAACGAGGAGCTGGAAACTTCACGGGAAGAGCTCCAGTCCCTGAACGAAGAGCTTATTACTGTCAACGCACAGCTCCAGTCCAAGGTCGAGGAACAGGAAGAAACGAACAACGACCTGAACAACTTCCTCTCAAGCACGAACATCCCCACCATATTCCTTGACCATCGTTTCAGGGTGAAAAGATACACACCCGCAATCACTAAGCTCATCAAGCTTATACCAGCCGATGTGGGACGCCAGATCATTGATATGTCCCAGGAGCTTCTCGGCCCTGATTTTATAGCCGACGCTCAATCTGTGCTGGAAAATCTGGTTGGGGTAAAGAAAGAGATCATGATCAACAGCGACTGGTATGTTCGCACCGCGCTGCCCTACAGAACGCACGACAACCGCATCGAGGGCGTGGTCGTCACTTACAACAACGTCACCGAGCTGAAGCGGGCCGAAGAGCGGTCCAGTTATCTCGCATCTTTCCCTCAACTGAATTCAAATCCGGTCGTTGAAATCGATTCCTCAGGCAAAGTCACCTTCTGCAATCCGGCTGCCATGGAAACGCTGGAAAGCCTGGGGATGGACAAGGGTGATGTAGATGCCTTTCTGCCACCGGACCTGACTGCTGCATTACGTGACTGGGATAAGAGAAACGAAACGACGCTCTATCGCGAAATAATTATTAAGGATCGCGTTTACGGTGAGACCATTCAGCTTGTTCCTCTTTTTGATGTCGCGCGCATTTATGCGAATAACATCACCGAACGTAAGAAGTCCGAGGAGTCAGTACAGCAGCGCACGGCTGAGCTTGAAAGAGTCAACAGGGAACTCGAATCCTTCATTTACTCTGCCTCTCACGATCTCCGCGCCCCCCTGCGGACCATATCCGGCTTCGCTGACATCGTAGCGAAGCGTTACGCCGGTCAGCTCGACGAAAAGGGCAGCGACTATCTGCTCAGGATATGCAAAGGGACCGCCAGGATGAGCCGCATCATCGACGACCTTTTGCACCTGTCAAAGGTCTCTCGCCAGGAGATCCAGCGGAAGTCGGTTGATTTGACCGAAATGGCGTCGTCCATTATCGCCGACCTGCGCGAGGCCGATCCCGGCAGGCAGGTCGAGGCAGTTATCCAGAAAGGCCTTGTTGTCCACGCTGACCCTGGATTGATGGAAGTCACTCTGTCGAACCTTCTGGGGAACGCATGGAAGTTCACCTCGAAAACTGAAAACGCCCGCATCGAGTTCGGGACCTTCGAGCAGGACGGGAAGACCGTCTTTTTCCTGAGAGATAACGGCGCCGGGTTCGAGCAAAAGTATGCGGAGAGGATGTTCTGGCCTTTCCACAGGCTTCACATCGCAAGCGATTTCGACGGCACCGGAATCGGCCTTGCCATTGTGGAGCGCGTCATCCACCGCCACGGAGGCAAGATATGGGCTGAGGGGGAAGCAGGCAAAGGGACTACAATTCGCTTTAAATTGGATTGACGCCCAAAAGTTGCTATAATTACAATTTATGTAGAATGGGTACATGATAGTGCGAGGGTAACGAAAAGTGCATACAGTTCTAATCGTAGACGATGATCCTGACGACATAGAGCTTGCGACGATAGCCCTCGAGGCGGCGGAGCCTGATATCAACGTGAGGTCAGCCTTAGGAGGCTCTGCTGCGCTGGCCCTCCTCCGTGACGGAGGGGGCAGGCCCGATCTGATACTGCTCGACATGAAGATGCTCGGCATGAACGGCTTCGAGACGTTGCGGGAGATACGCGCAGACCTACATCTGAGAGATATCCCGGTGGTTATTGTGACTTCTTCGGACCTGGAATCAGACAGGAAAGCTGCAGACAGCGCCGGCGCCAACAGTTTTCTTCATAAGGCCGTCAACATGGAGCAATTCAGCAGAGATATAAAGTCACTCCTGGAACGTTATCCGGGCTAATTATCCTGCCGCTGTTCCTTTCAGTGCAGCCTCTATCCCTTTACTGAATTCCGTCGGAACAGTTGTTGTTCTTGCCGCCAACTCCCTGTCGAGCATCATGATTCCGTTGGGATCATCCCGTATAATTTTCAACTGCGAGATAATCTCGTTATCATTGTTCTCCTCCTCGACCTGTTCAGTCACATACCACTGCAAAAAAATCTGTGCTGCATGGTCCTTTTCAGCAATGGCAAGCTCCATCAGTTCATTAATGGATTTAGTAATGAACTGTTCATGCTGGAGTGTACTGATAAATGCATTAAGAGGTGATTCAAATTCCGGGGGCGGCTGTTGCAGCGATTTTAAAATGGCCCTGCCTCCCCGGAGGCCTATGTATTCATAAATCTTCATGGCATGCAGCATTTCTTCATGATATTGGACCATGAACCAGTTTGCAAAGCCCTTGAGCCCTTTGTGGGTGAAACAGGATGACATTGACATATAGAGGTACGCTGAATACATTTCGCGATTAATCTGGTCATTCAAAGCGTCTTCCATTTTCTTATTTAGCATAATCGGCCTCCTGTCGATATTCCAGCGCCGCACCTGCCGTTAAAGCCCATTTTCTTCCCAACTCCGTTCAACAGTCTGCTGGATTGTTCCAAGTATCTATTATGTGACATGCTTATTTATTTTCTATAGCCTTTGTTGTGGCCTCAATCATCGCCGACTCTTCAGCCCGTCCGAGCAGTCTGTCCATGTCCAGCAATATAATAAGCCGCTCATCCAGCTTGGCAATCCCTTTTATGAACTCGGCCCTTATATTGGACGCCATAGGCGGAGTAGGTTCAACAGTCGAAGAGGGGATCCTGAGCACTTCAGATACCGAATCGACGACGAGCCCCATTGTAATACCCTGCACATCCATTATCATTATACGGGTATGCTCGTCATTCTCCTTGTCGGCAAGACCGAATTTTTTCCTTATATTCACTACCGGGATCACCTTGCCCCTGAGGTTTATCACACCCTCGACATATCCCGGGGAATTCGGCACCCGTGTAATTTCCTTCATACGGTTAATTTCCTGCACCTTGAGGATAGCTACCGCATATTCCTCACTGTCAAGATTAAAGGTGACAAGTTGGAGAAGTTCGTCACCACCCGCCTTTTTTATTGCTTCTGCGGAATCTGCTGTTATCATTTCGCCCATATGCTACCTCCACTCGAAAAAAGTAATTATAAATCAAAGATGCCGATCTGCTATTTTACACTTTTTGCCGATTTTTTTGTTATACCCTTAACTTATTCGGTCCCACATTCCGCTGATAAACTCCTTTCTCCGGCGAAGCTCATTCAGGATATCCCTGCCGCCGGTACCCCCGACATCAGCCATACCATGCAGGACAGCTCCATTCTCCTTCAACACCGTTTCATTTTTAAGCCGCAGCATCGTTTCAATATTGCGGTAAAAAATATAGGTATCATGGAGCATGCGTGAATCCTGCTCATTCAGAATGCCCTTCTTACGCATGCGCCGTATCGCGTCAAGTGTGTGTTGCACCAGCAATTCAGGATTGGCTTTGCAGTGCTTCAATTGCAGATACTGGACGATAAATTCAAGCTCGCCCAGCCCTCCTTCTCCACGTTTTATATCATATGCTCCGGCACTCAACGACTCCTTTGAGAGTTCCTTTCCGATTCTTTCGCGCATTCTCCTTACTTCCGATGCAGTTATGAAGCTGCCTTTCGCGAGCAATACTTCTTTTTTCATGTTCATAAATGCCCCGTTCAAATAGTTATCTCCGGTTATGGGACGCGCTTTCAGCAGGGCCTGCAATTCCCATAACCCCGCGTTGTGCATATAATAAGACGCAAGTCCTTCCAGCGAGCTTACGAGCGGACCCTTATTCCCTTCGGGACGGAGCCTCGTATCCATTCTGTAGGCTATCCCGTCCTTTGTATAAGACATGGCGATTTTGAGCACATGCTCCGCTGCTTTAATGTCATCGATTGACGGCTCATTGCGCGTTAAAAATACTATGTCCAGATCGGAATTGAAAGTAATTTCACGCCCGCCAAGCTTCCCGTAACTTATTATGGAGAGTGTCGGCGCGACAGGTCTTTGCCCCTGTAACAATAGTGCCATAACGGCATCCGCTACCTTGCTCAACGACTTCATAAGCTGGAGTATGTCTGTCTGTTTTACCAAAAACAGCATGCCCAGCCTGACCTCCTCAAGTCTCCTGAACAGGCGGACAGCCGTGGATGTCCCGTACTGTCCGGCGAGTTGTGCGAGTTCTTTTTTCAGACCGGCGAGTTTCTTGCTTCTAACTTCACCTTCCACAAGAGAGTCCAGGTATGCGGTGTTGCTCATGAGTATCTTTGACAGGTACTCGCTGTGGGAGAAGACAAAAATAAGGATGGATATTAGTCCTTTCCGCCCGGCAATCACTTCCAGATAAGATTCTTTTGTGGACATGAGCGCTACGAAGTCGACCAGTTGGAGCAGTGCGAGGTCAGGGTCGGAGCTTAGCAGCGCAGCATCAATAAACTGGGGCAAAACATCTGCCGACAGTCTTCTTCCCCTTATTGTCTGAAAAAAACTGGCCGTATTCCTGATCTTGATTAAATGATGAATCGCCCTACTTGTTTCCCTTATCCCCCTTTTTGAAAGCTCATCGGCAAGGAGTTCCTCAACAGGCATATCCATGTCCCAGAACTCGGCGCTCAGGACACCGGAATACGGCGATGTGGAAGGTTCTCCGCTTCTTACCAAAAGCAATGAATCATATATTGAGCGCACCTTCTGCCGTCTGATTGTCAGCTCCTGCAAAAAATCTGCTTCGCTGCCGAATCCCATACGCCTGGCGAGCGTCTCAAGCTCTTTGCCCCGGGCCGGGACCGCGTGAGTCTGGATATCATTCATCTGCTGTATCCGATGTTCGAGCGTTCTCAGAAAAATATAGTTGTCGGTCAGATAGTGAAAGTCCTCATGACCGATCAGTCTCTTCTCCAAAAGCCGGTGCAAAGTGCGAAAAGTGCTCCTTTCCCTGAGAAACACTTCTTTTCCCCCATAAATCAATTGAAATATCTGTATGAAAAATTCTATCTCACGTATGCCGCCGAACCCCCTCTTTATGTCCCTGCTCTCAACCAAAATCCCCTCTTGGGAGGGGTGCAGGGGCGGGTTGCCCCTAATTTTCGGGGATTTAATCTGTTCCACCTGCGACTTCATGCGTCTTATTTCGTCGATGGCATCGAAATCAAGATATTTCCTGAAGACAAAAGGCCTTATCATCTCCAGAAATTCTTTCCCCGCTGCCGGATCCCCGGCCACAATACGGGCCCGGAGAAGCGCTGCCCGTTCCCACATTTGTCCCCATGATTCGTAATACTCCTCATATCCCCTCAGGGACATGGCCAGACTGCCGCGTTGCCCCTCCGGTCTCAGACGCAAATCAGTGCGATACGCAAAGCCGTCCCCGGTATTAGCGGAAAGAAAGCGTGTGTACTCTTCCACAACTTTTGAGTAATATTCATGAGCAGTAATTTTATTTATCGCCACTCCCTGCGTCGTGCGTATTCCCGTGGTCTCCCCTTCTTCCCTGTACACCGCAATAATGTCCACATCAGAGCTGTAATTGAGCTCTTGCGCGCCAAGTTTGCCGAGGCCTATGATGGCTAAGGCGTTGCTCGGGGGCCGACCGTACCTCTGGGCGACAAAAGGCTCTATAAAAATCAGGGATTCCTCCAATACCGCATCTGCAAGGTTGCTCATATCGAGCATCAATGACTGGAGATCCGCCAGCCTGAGAATATCCCTGAGAGTGATAATGAGCATTTTCCGTTTCCTGAAATGCCGCACCGCGCTCATACCTTCGTCTACCGAGCCACAGGCGCCGATTATTTTTCCCAGTTCTGTCCGCAGATATTTATTTTCAAAAGAAATGTCGAGGCTATTGATTGCCTGGAATAAAGCTTCCGGGTATTGTACCGAGTAATTGGCAAGGAATTGGCTATATGAAAACAACATGGCAATATTGGGCAGGTGCTGTTTCAGCCGGTCCTCATACCCGGGGTTCTGCAGGATAAACGCTTCTATGTTATTCCGGGCACGTTCGGGATCAGGTAAAACAGATAAGTTGTTCACTTATTTTTCATTCTGCCACAGGCGCGGATCGAGTGCGTCGCGTAATCCTTCGCCCACAAGGTTGTAACTCAGCACGGTAATGAGAATGGCGAGGCCCGGAAAAAGTGAAAGCCACCATGCAACAGTTATATTATCTTTGCCGGATGTCAGGATATTCCCCCAGCTCGGGTCCGGCGGCTGCACGCCGAGACCCAGAAAAGAGAGGCCGGATTCCGTGAGTATGGCCCCCGCAATTCCGAATGTGGCGGCTACAAATACGGGAGACAGGGCATTCGGGATAATGTGCCTGAAGATAATACGCGGATTGCTCGCGCCGATTGCCCTGGCAGCAGAAACAAAATCACGCTCTTTGAGCGTCAAAAATTCAGCCCTGACAAGACGGGATACATCCATCCAGCCCGTAAGGCCTATAATAATCATTATCGTCGAGATGCTTGGTTCGACAATCGCAATTACAGCCAGAATCAAAAAGAACACGGGAAAAGCAAGCATTATATCTACGAAACGCATCAGCAGAGAATCTATCATGCCCCCATAAAACCCGGCCGCAGAGCCGATGACTGTTCCTATAGCTATAGCAATCCCCACGGCAATAAAACCCACTTTAAGTGAGGCGCGACTCCCCCATATCATTCGGGACAATACATCCCTCCCCAGTTCATCAGTTCCGAAAGGATGCACTGTATCGGGCGGTGAGAGGACATTATAAACATTGATCGAGGTCGGACTGTACGGAGCAATGACCGGAGCAAACAGCGCAAGCAGCGCAAGGACCAGAATAATGACAGCCCCCGCGACGGAGAGCGGGTTTTTCCTGAATCTGTTCCAGATTATATGTATCATTACTTCACCCGGATTCTCGGGTCTACAAGGGCATACGATATATCGGCAATCAGATTGCCGATAAGAGTCAATATCGCACCTATAACCAATATGCCCATTATGGTGGGATAATCCCGCGACATGGTGGATGAGTAAAAGAGCTGACCCATGCCCGGTATGGCAAAAATTGTTTCAAATATGACAGACCCGCCTATGAGGCCGGGCACCGAAAGGCCGAGGATAGTGACAACAGGCAAAAGGGCATTCCTCACTGCATGCCGGACGATTACCTCCGATTCTTTGAGTCCCTTTGCCCTGGCAGTTCTTATATAGTCCTGCCCGATCACTTCGAGCACGCTCGAACGGCTGTACCTGCTTAATCCCGCGATTCCTCCAAAGGCGCTCAGACTTACCGGCAGGATCAGGTGCCGGGCCCAATCTCCCAACCTTCCCAGTGGCCCCATTCCGGAGACATCGATACTCTGTATGCCCGAGATAGGAAGAAGTCCCAGATTTACTCCGAACACAATCATCATGATCAAAGCAAGCCAGAAAGTAGGCGTGGAAAACCCCAGGAAAACAAATATAGTAGTCAGCTTGTCAAAAATCGAGTACTGCCTCACCGCCGATAAAATGCCGATCGGGATGGCAATAACAACGATCAGCAGCAGCGAAAGGAGATTAATAACCAGCGTTATTCTGATCCGTTCGTTTATTTTATCGGTGACCTTTTTGCCGTCTACAAAGGACGTTCCGAAGTCCAGCTTCACGAACCTGCCGAGCCATTCAAAATACTGGACATGCAGCGGCTTATCGAGACCGTAAAGCCTCTTGAGGTTTTCTCTTGCCGCAGCAGATGCCTTGAGCGACATTTCGGTCTCAACTTCCACGGGTCCTCCGGGCGCAAGATGAATGACGGTAAAAGTAATAAGTGTAATCCCGAAAATAAGGGGGACCATCAACAAAAGGCGTTTAAAAATATATAAAAGCATGTTGCCGTACCCGGACCTCCTCGATACTGATCAGCATATTATACTATAGCTGCCGCCAGTGCAGTTATTTCATAGGGCTCTGATGTATCAATACGATTTTATTTGATCGACAGCAGCAGGGATACTAATCTTACAGAGCCCTGCTGATGAATAGATTTGACGCAGTCGTAAAAAAGTCGTCAACAAAATTAGAAACAGACGGTCTCGCAGAAAGTTCATAGGCAAAACGCGCAAATCCTGAGGAATAAGGCCTGTTTTGTGTACGCCGCGAAGGACCTTTTACAAAACCGTTGTCAGACAATTTCCTTATTGAGCAGTATGTCTGTCTTAATGTGGTTCATCGAATAGACCCCATCTGAATATCTGCCGGTTTCGACCTGCTGCTTTCCGATATACGGCTTCAGGTAATTCACGGTATGTTCAACCATTTTTCCATATACGGTGTCATTTGAGAAATATGAGGGGAAATCGACCACATAGCTGTTAAAAAGCGAATATAACTGTGCGTTGGTAAAATCCAGGAAATCAAGGTTGCTGAAAGTTACGATTATCTGTCCCTCAAAACTGCTCCACAATTTAATAAAGGCAGCCATATGAACAGCCGGAAGTTTATTGATATCTTTAAAAACGAGGAGATCAAAGTAGGCGAAGTCCCTGACATGCCACTGAACATCGGAAACATTGCGGCACGGCACAACAGCCAGTGTCTTGGAATTCAGCCCAAAACCATCCGCGTTAATGATCTTGCCGAGAATAAAATGCGCATATGAATCGTCCTCATACCTTAGCGCCATTCTCTTTAAATTCATGATATTGAAATTCCTGAAACTATGCAGCAAATAATCGACCCTTTTATCTTTGCTGAAATAGTTTTCGATTGGGGGCGGTCCTGAGGGCAACGATAGTTTTGAGAGATGGTTCTTAAGAGCAAAATCGTTTATGATAATCTTTGCCTCATGAACGGATTCATCAAAAAATTTCAGTACCTTTTCCCGGTTCATTTCCCTGCCGCCCAGTCTTTTTGAAAGGACAAATCCGCTCTCCGCGTCTTTGTCCATAAGGAAACCGACAGTCAGAAATGTCAGGTACGCTATATAGGAAAAGACAAGCCCGTCTCCGCTGAATGAAATCTTGACCTTTTCGGGAGACGCATAGTGAGGATTGAGCGTATTATGAGCCAGGACATAACCATCATAAAGTTCCTCAAAAGCCCCTAAAACCTTTTCTAAATAGTATTTGTTGATCTGGACCGGATCTATGCCGAATAGCGCCTTTTCATACATCAATGACACTTCCGAATACAGTCTTGACGTGGACTTATAGAAGTTGTCCAGTATGCCGTTGCTCTCCCTGATCAATATCTCGACGCCGACTGTCTCACAGGAAAGAAGTGCGTTGCCTTCAGGTTGCATGTCGAAAAAACCGAAGAAATGGCATAACTTCCTGAACACCACGGATTTCAGAATATTATAAGCCTCGCAATCCTCGAATAAGGACAAGCCGCCGTCAGACTGGAAAATTCTTTTATGAAAGTAGTTCCGCAAAATGCGACGCACCCTGTCATATCCCAGCCTGTTAATGGCAAATTCAATATCGCCGAGCCGCGTCTCGCCACATGCATCTGAACCTGCCGCCTTTATTATCAGTTCGTCCTTCAGTAACCGTTCCGTCCCTTTGGTTTCCTTCTCCTTGACTTCCTTCTCCCCTGTTTCCTTAACGGCTTCGCCTTCCCCCCTGTTTTCTTGTTCAGTCTGTTTCTTTATTTCTTCCTGCTTCTTTATTTCCTCTTGTTTCTTTATTTCCTCTAGCCTGGAAATTTCTTCAATATAGGCAGCAATTTTTTTCATGTTCGGCTCAGGGCAGTCTACTTCCATCAGCAGATTTACCGTTTTGGTCAATACCTCATCTTTTTTATATTGCTCGATAGCCTTATCCGGGACTCTCATCTGGGGCGGGACCACAGTTTCTTTGGGTTTTTTTATTCTTTTGATAATAAATGCGGGGTCATTAAAGGCACCTGACAACTGCAAGCCGATGAAGTCCTTGTCTTCCCATCGGATATCTGTCTTAAGTTCTATAGAGGAGATTTTGAAGTCCAGTGCCCGGTCTTTCACGGTGAATCCGGGCGCTTTCCTTATCTTCAGGCCTTTCCGGCAGACCTCCACAATGCTGCCTATCCCCTCGACAGGGATATCGTCTATTAAATACCTATCGCATTTTCTCAGGTTCAGAGGCTTTTTTGTTTCAGCCATACTTGCAATCATTATGCAACACCTGCGGAAAATATAGCAATACAAAGATGTCTCATCAGGCACCGCTGCGACCGCAGCCATAATGCCCTTTCATCTCATCGGTATAGCTGCCGTCTTCATTGTAGATGATAAGCGGCTTTTCGATTTTCATGCCGGCCCTTCCCCCTTTGGCCGCCTCGATGAGAAGCATTTTTGCGTCGGCAGTGATGGTGGAATGTACACTCCGGACCCGCTTCACTTCCAGACCGTTGTCCGTCATAACGGTGATAATCTCTGCCAAACGCTCCGGCAAATGGATCATACAAAGCCTTCCGTGGTGTTGCAAAAAGGATGAACCCGACTTCACCAAATCGTTCATGGAAAGCAGTATTTCATGCCTGGCTATGGCCTTTTCATCGTCGGGATTGATCAGCCCGGATTTCATCCTTCTGTAGGGAGGGTTTGATACGACAAGATCGAAAGACAGGGGCCTGAGAGCGGAGGCCCCGAATCCGTTATAATAAGAGAGTTCTTTTATATCCGTCCGGATAACCCGGACCCTGTCTTCGAGACCGTTCAATGCAACGTTTCTCTCTGCAAGCCGTGCAAGGTTGTCCTGCAATTCGATAAGCATCACCCTTGCGCCAGGGTATTTCCTGGCGAGAAGCAGACCTATAATCCCCGACCCGGCTCCAAAATCCGCGATTTTTCTGACTACCGGACGTTCGGCAAAAGAGGCAAGCAGCAGGGCGTCAATGGAAAAACGGTAACCGTTCCTGCTCTGATGGACTTTAATATCTCTCAAAAAATCGAGTGTAGTCATTGTGATAAATATATCATATTGACTTTGGAATCAGGAACAACAGACTTGTACTTGTTACTCTTTCCCCAATACCTGTGCTTTCATGTTTTCAGGCAATCTCTTTGCGCCTTCGCGGAGGGTGAGACCTGAGGCCCTGTCCCGAATCTTCATCAGGAAGCGGAAGGCCTCGTCGGCATTACCCTTCGCCATTTCACGAATGGACCAGCCTATGGCCTTTCTGATGAAAAACTCTTTTTCGTTAATCATGCGCTCCGCAAATGAGTAAAACAGTTTATTATCACCCCTGTTTTTTCTAAAAAGAAGTATCTGCGATATAAGCGAGGCCCTTCGCATCCAGAAACTTTCCGAACGACTCCATTTCTTCAAATATCGATATGCCTTCCTGTCTTTTTCGAGCACAATACTGACCAGGTGAATGGATATATCGTCGATGAGGTCCCACGTAGACGAATGCATAAGCATGTCTTCAAGCAAAGGCATTAGGGATAAATCGAGATAGTCGGGATAATATTGCAGTATTCTGAGGCCGAGTCTTTTCTCATCGTGGTATTCCGAGGTGAACAGTTCCTTTGCCAGTGCAATGATATATTCGCGGTCAGACTTTTCATTCCGTTTCCGGAAGTCCTTTGCCATCCTGTCGGCAAAAGGCACGGAAGTGCCAAAAAACTTATCGGTGCATTTCAGATACGTCTTCTCGAAAGCGGCACGCTCTTTGTCGCCCCCGGCCCTCATTATATCCCTGAATGCCTTGATCTGTATTCGAGGAGCGTTTTCTTTTTTCAAGTCAGGCCTCTCTGATCATCTGCATCAGCGCTTCCAGCAGTTCATCCTCTTTGACCTGCCTCACCACTTCCCCCTTTTTGAAGACGAGTCCCATTCCCTTGCCGCCCGCAATGCCAAAATCCGCTTCCCTGGCCTCTCCGGGGCCGTTGACCACACAACCCATAACCGCGACGCTGATCGGCTCTTTAAGATCTTTAATAGCGTCCTCGACTTTTTGTGCAAGCGGCTTTAAATCGATGCAGCACCTGCCGCACGTGGGGCACGAAATCATTTCAGCACCGCGGCGGCGGAGACCCAGAGATTTCAGGATCTCGTATGCGACGCGGATCTCTTCAGCCGGTTCGGCAGTCAAAGATACCCGCATCGTATCGCCTATGCCCCCCGCAAGCAGTATGCCGAGGCCGACAGAACTTTTGATGGTCCCCGTAAAGGGAGGGCCTGCCTCCGAGATGCCGATATGCAGAGGATAATCATGTTTTTCCGAAAACAGACGATAGGCTTCGACGGTTTTTGTGACATTCGATGCCTTGAGAGATACCTTTATCGTTTCAAAATTCATGTCCTCAAGGATTCTTATGTGGGCCTCCGCACTCTCCACGAGCGCTTCAGGGGTGGGATGCCCGTACTTCTCAAGCAACGTTTTATCCAGCGAACCCGCATTGACACCTATCCTTATCGGCACGGAACGTTCCGACGCCGCGATTACCACCTCTTTTACTTTCCACGTAGCGCCGATATTGCCGGGGTTCAGCCTGAGACCGTCAACTCCCTGTGCCAGGGCCTCAAGCGCCAATCTCCAGTCGAAATGTATATCGGCAATAATAGGGATATTAACTCCCTTCCTGATCGGTCCCAGTGCGCGCGCCGCTTCCATGTCGGGTACGGCAAGTCTGATAATCTCACATCCCAGAGACTCGATATGCAGTATCTGCGTGACCGTGGCATGCACATCGCGGGTATCTGTTTTTGTCATTGACTGGACGGAGACGGGACTTTCACCTCCCACCGCAACATTCCCGACATATATCTTCCTGGTCTTTTTCCTTTCACTTAGTGACATTCATTCTCCTCATTAACCTGGTGCGCTGCCGGACCTGATCCTCCTGATTGCAGCCATATGCTCGTTCAATGTTTTCGAGAAATAGTGCTTGCCGTTTTTTTGCGATACAAAATACAGGTATGGCACTTTCGCAGGATACAGGGCCGCGGTAATCGATTTTATTCCGGGGCATGATATCGGTCCGGGAGGCAGCCCTTTAATCACATAAGTATTATAATCAGTTTTTTTCTTCAGGTCATTCCTCGTTATTTTCAACTTGCTGCTTTTCACGCCATAGATCGAAGTCGGGTCCGCCTGCAGGGGCATGCCGTTATTAATCCTGTTATGATAGACTGCGGAAATGATGGTCCGCTCGTCGTCGACTACCGCCTCTTTTTCTATAATTGATGCAAGGGTCAATACCTCATTCTCGTTCCATCCGATTTCCTTCATACGCTCCCTCAACTTATCCGTATATTCTTTCCTGAGCATGTTGACCATGCCTTTCAGAACAGTCTTCGCATTTACCCCTTTGGGGATTCTGTAAGTTTGAGGAAAAATATAGCCCTCCATACTCGGGGCATCCACCTCAAGGGACTTCAGAAAGTCTCTGTCCCTTGTGAGGCGATTAAAAACCTCAATAGACATGATTTTATTTCCGGCAAGCTTATCGCCGATTTCACGCAGGCTGTCTCCCTCCACAATGGTCACGTCATATTCTATGATTTTCCCCTCTTTCAAACGTTTAAATACCTGAAAGGGGCTCATTGTACCCCAAAAAGAATAATATCCGTACCGTATTTTCCGGTCGAGACCCGACAATTTTCCAAGTGCAATAAAGATATTTTTGTCCCGTATCAGATTGTTTTTGTAAAGTATGTTAACAGCCTGCTTATAGGTCGCTCCCTCCGGTATTTCCACTTCGAGCTGCAAATGCCCGATATCCGACGGAGCGAAAAGCTGCATACTTACATACATGACAGGGAGCAGGAAAAGTATAGCTATGATTATTTTGATGTTATTCTTCATATTCGTCTTACACGCCGGAAAGGCATGTTATGGCTGAGATCATATATTAATGTTAACAAATGCTGCTTTATTAAACCACAATACAGGCTATGGATATCGCTATATCTTTATAAGACTAAGGGGAGCAGCCATTATGGCTGCTCCCCTTTTTACGCATGGCCTTCGCAGCAGGCCTCCTGTGAAGTCTCTGCGAACGACGCTTTTTAGTACATTCCTTCCATTCCACCGCCGCCCGGCATCGCAGGCATCTTTTTGTCTTCTTCAGGCAACTCGGTAATCATTACTTCAGTGGTAAGCATCAAGCCTGCTACAGATGCTGCATTCTGAAGCGCGGATCTGGTCACCTTGGTCGGATCAATTATACCCGCATTAAGCATATCGGTAAATTCTTCCTTATATGCATCGTAGCCGTAATTGACATCTTTAGATCCCTTCACCTTTTCAACAATAACAGCGCTCTCGATGCCGGCGTTCTGGATTATCTGTTTTATCGGCTCCTCGAGGGCTTTTTTCACTATATTCACGCCAAGCTGCTGGTCGTGGTCCAACTTCATACTATTCAGGCTTTTCAGGCACCTGAGAAGGGCAACCCCGCCGCCGGGAACAATACCTTCCTCAACCGCAGCCCTAGTAGCATGAAGGGCGTCCTCGACTCTGGCCTTCTTCTCTTTCATTTCAGATTCGGTAGCAGCACCGACGTTAATGACCGCTACGCCACCTACCAGTTTCGCAAGCCGCTCCTGCAGCTTTTCCCTGTCATAATCAGAAGTGGTCTCGTCAACCTGGGTCTTGATCTGTTTTACCCTGCCCTGAATCTTTGCGGCGTCGCCTGCACCCTCGACAATTGTGGTATTCTCTTTGTCGATAGTGATCTTGCGGGCCCTGCCCAAATCATTCAGCTTTACGTTTTCGAGTTTGAGTCCGAGGTCCTCGGAAATAACAGTACCGCCGGTCAGGATAGCGACATCCTCGAGCATCGCCTTTCTTCTGTCTCCAAAACCCGGTGCCTTGACAGCCGCGACCTGGAGGGTCCCGCGCAACTTATTCACAACGAGAGTCGCCAGCGCCTCACCCTCAACTTCTTCGGAAATAATCATAAGGGGTTTGCCCATTTTTGCTATCTGCTCAAGAATGGGAAGGAGGTCTTTCATTGTCGAAATCTTCTTGTCGTGGATAAGAATGAACACATCATCAAGTACACACTCCATCCTGTCCGGGTCCGTGATGAAGTACGGCGAAATATATCCCCTGTCAAACTGCATTCCTTCTACCACGTCAAGCGTAGTTGCCATGCCTTTGGCTTCTTCAACTGTGATAACACCGTCCTTGCCTACCTTATCCATGGCCTCGGCAATCAATTCGCCGATTGATGGATCGTTATTGGCGGAAATAGTGCCGACCTGTGCAATTTCCTTCTTCTCGGCAACAGGCCTGCTCATTCCCTTTAATTCGGCCACCACGTTTTCGACGCCCTTATCGATCCCCCTCTTCAGGTCAATCGCATTAGCACCGGCAGTCACATGTCTCATGCCCTCTTTATAAATAGCATAAGCGAGCACGGTCGCAGTTGTTGTTCCGTCACCCGCCACATCAGAGGTTTTGGAAGCAACCTCCCTCAACAACTGGGCTCCCATATTTTCATAAGGCTCTTTCAGCTCGATTTCCTTTGCAACAGTAACGCCGTCCTTGGTTATATTTGGAGCGCCGAATTTCCTGTCTATAATGACATTCCTTCCCCTTGGGCCAAGGGTAGCCTTCACTGCGTCGGTAAGAACAGTCACGCCCCTCAAAATCGCCTGTCTCGCCGCCTCGTCAAACAGAAGTTGCTTTGCCGCCATAATGTTCACTCCTCCTTTTTTATTACTCGATTATCCCTAAAAGATCTTCTTCTTTTACGATAAGATATTCGATGTTGTCGATCTTGATTTTTGATCCTGAATACTTGTCAAAAAGCACCTGGTTTCCGGCCTTCACTTCCTTTACTTCAGAGCCGACCGCTTCAACCGTACCCTTTTGGGGTTTCTCTTTCGCTACATCGGGAACATAAATGCCGCCCGCTGTCTTTTCGTTTTCCTCTTCCGAATACCTGATGACTACTTTGTCCTTAAGTGGCTTGATCTTCATACCGAACTAACCTCCTTATAAAAAGTAATTTTCAATCCTGAACGGAAAGACCGCTCAAGGTAATGGTGGACGTTATTAGCACTCACCCCTGATGAGTGCTAATATACCGCGAAAAGGAAGACGGTTGCAAGGCTTCACAATGGCAATTAACGGTCAATATCGCTAAATAGCTCCGGATTTTACCTATTATCAGCTTTTCTTGGCTTTTTTATTGGAATCTGGGTTTTATGCGCGGCAGCCATAACTTTATCGTGACGAAGCCCGCCACAAAGCCGCCCACATGAGCGAACCATGCAACGCCGCCGTGCTGGACAGACCCGGAACTTAGGAGTCCGCTGACTACCTGCAAAAGTATCCAGAAGCCGATGACAAGAACTGCCGGTATTCGCACAATCTGCCAGAAAAAGCCGAAGAAAAGAAGAGTATGTATCCTTGCGCGGGGGAAGAGCAGGATGTAAGCGCCCAAAACGCCTGATATAGCCCCGCTGGCGCCGATCATCGGAAGCATTGATTCAGGATTTGTGATCGCGTACGAATACACTGCGGCAACTCCCGAAAACAGGTAAAACAACAAAAACCTGAAGTGGCCGAGTTCGTCTTCAATGTTGTCGCCGAATATCCACAAGTAAAGCATATTTCCCGCCACATGCAAAAAACCACCATGGAGGAACATGGAAGTGAATACGGTTTCCAGCGGGGACACCTGCTGCCCGCTATGAAAAGCAATAAGGTTATGAGGGATAGCACCATAGAGTAACGCAACGTTTTCTCCACCCATGGGGGTCAACGTTTCCCAGACATACACCAGGACATTGACAATAATCAGTGCAACGGTGACGAGAGGGAATGTGCGGGACGGAATATCATCTTTAAAAGGGATCATCTATTCACCATAAAAGCAATCGCCTCGTATGCCGGAATTTGAATCTCCATATTATTCTAGCTGTTTGTACCGGTTTTGTAAAAAATGACTGAGCCGGATTATTATCCACGTAGCAGGCAACTTCAGTTTCCCGGAAGAAACAGGCTAATTTACATTTTCTGCCTCATTTTTTCAACATCCCAGGACGGCAAAAAAGCAAATTTTTTTAGGCACCGCCATTTTAAAGGCACGCTATTAATTTACCTATCATTTTTCCCTCCTTTTCAAACAAAAAAGGCAGGCAGGCTTTTTCACTCTTACGAGTTACTTGCCTGCCGCCCTCGTTGTGATAGACTATCGCTGCAGCAGAGGTTGTATCATCAAGAGAACAAACCGCTGATGCTCTTTAGCCGCTTCCTGGAACATAAACCAGTGGGTCTTTCCCCGCTCGACCTTCCAGTTAAACCTGAAAGCCCAGGGGAAAACCTTATAAGGATACTTTCCAAACCCTGTGGCTTCAGGTTCAACAGCGTCATTGAACCAATTCCATCTGTCATATTCCGGCAGCCAGGGCATCATCTCCCTGTAATGCCACAGCCGGAATTCTTTGCCGAAGTCACCGATTGCAGCACAGCTCTCGATGTCACGGATACTGCCTTCCAGGACATCCAACGAACTGTTGCTGCCCCTGCCCTGCCCCGCGAGATAACATCGGTAGCACTGATACAGCCTTTTTGCAGCCTGGATGAACCTCTCGGAGTTATCAATAACACGCTTGATTAAACGTGTATCTTGCCAGAGATTGCCGCACCAGTCCGGCTGTAATCCGGCATTGGAGTGGCCAACAGGCAAAGGCCAAAAACCGTTCAGCCTGTTGAAGCGGTCTGTGGTCCCTGTAAATCCCTGATGCGAAAACGTATCTGCAAAAGTGTGCGAGGCAATGCCTATACGGTACAACCTCGCAGCGGGAGCGGACAGAAAGGCCGCCTGCATAATGGCCCTTGACCGCGAACTGTCAGCCGTAACGCATAGTGGATTGGTGCGGCCGTCACACCGCAGACCGGCACACCCGCCATCACCAGGGACAAAGTGAAAGACAGGGTATATCGCATCCAGGTCCCTGAGAGGCAGTGCTATATCCACGGTCTGGGTAATAATGGTCCGATACTTTTCGCCTGTTGTGTTATCGGATACAGTAAGAGAGAATTCATTGTCATCAACGTATTGGCTTGCGTAAGCTATTACTTCAGCCTCTTCTTTGCTGAATCCTCCACTGTAGGCAACAAGCCCTGTTATGTAATAGTGAAATTCATAGTCCATAATAACCTCCTTTCACAAACTTAAGAAGGCCGGCGATCCAATCACCCCAATCTCCTATAGGAGAGCCGTGAGTGACCGAAGGCCGGCCTTATTTAGATGTGGTTATGCGGTTTACTTCTGCACAATTCGGATGAGTATCCCGACCTTCTTCCGAAGAGACTGTGCAATTTTTTTCACCTTTTCTATCAGAGTGGGAATTAGCTTCGTCCATACATCCCGAAAGAGGCGGCCAATTTTCTCGTGAAAATGGTCAATGACTTTCTCCAGGAGATAAGCTATGTAAACTTCTACTGCCAGACTCCCGAAGCTCTCCAGCGCCTGCTGATGGTGCCGGAAATCCTTTACCAGCTGCTCTATCATGTGATTCATAATCCCTCCTATGAACATTGAACGTGGCGATTGCACGACAGTGCTTCGGCGCCTTTATACTTTGCTGCGAGCCTGCGGACATACTGCGCATATTCGTCCGCGATTTCCCTGTCGTAAATTGTGATCATGCTCTCCGCGTTCCTGGTCGCGTTGGAAGAAAAATTGAAGCTTCCCGTCTTTACGACGTGCCGATCGACCACCATCAGCTTGTTGTGCATGAAGTCGTGAGGCCCATCGTCACTGTACGGCGTGGAATGTTTGGCAACGAGATAGTGCTTTACAATGTTCCACAGCTCCAGCTTCGTTTTGCTCGCGCCATTTTTGCCTCTGCCAAAGACCCGAGCGACCTGGTTCATTTCCGGCCCGTCATAGACGCCCCCGAGCTGGACACCCCTCTTTATTGCATCGGCGAGCGCAGACAAAACGTTTCCAGACGAGATTACCATCGAGGCGATCACAATCTCATTTTCCGCTGACAAGATCAGATCAGCGATGCCCTGGTCCATCTCCGCACCGTCGCCTGGCGCAAAATCGACTTCAACCCTGACCCCGTCGATACTTGCATTGCCGTGATCGTCCTTGCCTGTGCCTGCAATGCGGCCCGACTGCCACAGTTCGTTAAAGTCGGTCTCGTAATACTCGGCAATATCCGGCGACTCCAGGATGACAATGTTGTTATCCTGAATGGACCATGCGTCGGTCGTAAAATTGGCCGACCCCATCCATACGCTGCACCCATCGACCACAATGTACTTGCTGTGCATCAGGTGGCCTCCGCCTTCTATAGGCAAGGCTTTCACATCAGGCGGAAGATGGCGTATTCCTTTGACCGCCTTCACCTGTACGTCTTTGTGAAATTGCTTCAGAAAATATTCGTCAGGGCCTGGCGCCCTGTCTCCGCCGTGTGCCGCTTTCCGTGTCCTCGGCCTCGTCTGAAAGTAGGCAACCCGCACATCTATTCCGGATGCTGCCGCCCTGCTCAGCGCATCGATTACGATCCGGGCTTCGCCTTCCTCGAGACGAAAGTCATATATCGCAATATGTACGCTCCTGCGGGCATTGCCGACAAAGTCACTAAATCTCCTCGCCACCTCCGTTGCCTGCTGTTTTCTTGAGTCATAGGAATCCTGCGCTGTTAAAAGCACCAACTCAATATTGTCAGTCACCATTTTTCCTCCTTTTTAGACGCAAAAAGGCCGGTCACTCCGAAAACTCATACGCACCGAAAGCTGCGTGTTGAGGTCCCGGAATGCCGGCCTGATTGATGGTTTATACTTGCTAGTTGCTGCTCATTAACTGCGCAGCAGCCTTTTCAAAACCACCGTCACTCATTGAGGCGAGATAGTCCACTGCGATTCGCTCAACCGGTGTGGTTCTGATATAAGATGCGCCGATGCCCTCCGCCCAGTTTCTGACTGGAGATAACTCTGATTCGGCAAGTTGTTCGCGGCATGCCTGAAAGAGGATGTGGAACTTTCTCTCCCTCTCCTTCCGCAGTTCGTTTGGGATTGTTTTTGAGTAAATCGACTTGTAGCAGAACTTCAGCAACTCTTCCAGTGCATGGAATATGCTGTCAGAGTAGCGGATAGCGGCTCTATTCCGGCTTTCACTTATAAGATCATTAATCAGGGCTTTCCTGATATGCTCCTCGTTGTTACCGAGAACAGCAACAGACACTTGAGGCAGGTCATCCCTTGTGATTAGCCCGAGAAAAATAGCATCCTCGATATCCCTGCCGATATAGGCGATGACATCCGAAGCCCTCACCACACAGCCTTCGAGTGTCATCGGCCTAATGTTCTTGCTAAAACCAGGCAACTCAAAACAGTTGTGGATTTCAGCGTGAAGCCTGCTGCCGGTTTTGTCGCAGTCCCGCTCATACACCTGGCTAAGGGCCTCACCGTTATGACATAGAACGCCATCTACTACAGGCAGGGAAACATTCAGGCCTTTTCCGCTCTTTTCAAGAAGCGTCAGGACTCTGGCGCTTTGGGCATTATGCGCAAAACAACCGGAACCGGAAGCTATGCAGATCTCGTTGAGATATTTTTCTCCCTCATGTCCATAGGGAGGATGGCCGAGATCGTGTGCCAGGGCTATAGCTTCGGCAAGACTTTCGTTCAGCCCCAGCGCCATGCTGATTTGCCGTGCAGTGTAGCTGACAAACTGAACATGCAGCCACCTCCGTGTGATGCCTTCGCCGGCAGACTCCGGAAATGCCTGCGTCTTGTTGTATCTGGCATATGCCGCTGAATTAATGATCTCCCCTATTTCATCAATAAAGGTCACTTTCCATATCTTTCTCATACTTTTCTCCTTTTAAAACAAAAAAAGGCGGCAGGCTTTTTCACTCTTACGAACTACTTGCCTGCCGCCTTTGGTTGCTTTGTTGTTAATTAATCACTTAACGTTAGACTCTTGCCAAAACCCACTTCAGATTTTTCCTGTCTGCCTCAGGCAGTTCAGAGAGAGCCCTTACAATAAGCCAGGGCTTCTCCCGTATCAGCGCTTCTATCCTTTTATAGATAGCTGAATCGCCGACTATTCCCCTCTCTTTTGCTATGTGCTTCCCGCCGTTCATTGTGCGCCTCCTTTTATTAGTGCGCAGTCCCTAAAACAAAAAAGGCGGCAGGCTTTTTCACTCTTACGAGTTACTTGCCTGCCGCCTTCGGTTGCTTTGCTTAAAAATTACTTCACAATGCTGATATCCCCACTGACCATCCCCCTACGAACCTGAGTTTTGCCGTCACATATATCCATGGCTGCGATAAGCAAAGAAAGAGTTTTTTCTGTGGCAAGCTGAAGCTGCTTTTCAGACCACTCGGGATGCGCGGCTTTGTTGGCCCTGTAGACTTCTGCATAGTGATAGGATGTTTTGATCGTCCGGCAATTTACACGGATTGAAAAGTTGTTGATTCCAGACCCTGCACTCTCATTTTCTGCAAATGAAGCGGCTGCAACTCCAAAGGTCAAGGTCGCTAATGCTATTGTTGCAATCATGCAATATTTCATAAATCCTCCATACAAAAAGAATCCGCCGGTCTTTTTCACCCAAAGGCTACTTTGACCAGGCGGATTTTGCTGCACAAAAACCTCTTGTTTATCCTCCTAAGGGCTTTTTCACTCAAAGAGTTACTTGCCTGCCGCCTTCGCTGCCTTGTTTAAAGTGCTCTTAGCTAAATTTCCAAAAAGCGGACCTGATCTTTGAAGTGATTGTTTTGCGGTGAGAATTTGGGAGATTGACGACAACAATAGTCCCACTTTTCTTTTTTGAGGTGATTGGGGCATGTCGCTTGAGAAGTAGATTGATCCGAGGTTGTTATGCAACCTGATGGAAATCAATCAGAAAAAGACTTTATAAAAATTATCATTAGATTCAGCGGTGAAGGTTATTTCTATAAATACTATAA
>JADFXU010000015.1:0-48175 GCA_015233365.1 Nitrospirota bacterium
ATAATATTCAAGGCCTCACAAAGCGTAACGCTTGATGCAGGGAGCGTAACCAGCGCGCAGGGCGGCGGGACTATCAGCGTTCTTGCCGACAAGCAGAACGGGACAGTGAATGTAGCAGGCACGCTGGATGCTTCTGCTCCAAATGGGGGAGACGGCGGGTTCATAGAGACCTCGGCTGCAAATGTGCAGATAGCAAACACAGCCCATATTACCACTCTTGCGCCGAACGGCAAGACCGGCACGTGGTTGATTGATCCCGAGAATTACAATATCGGGTCAATGGAATCGGCAAATATTGACTCGGCCCTCAGTTCCACAGACATGGCCATCGCAACTACGTCAGCAGGGCCTGCTAAAAACGGTTCTTACCACTCTACAGGCGGCTCGTCAAGTGACCCTGGCGACATCAACGTAAGCTACCCTCTCTCTTGGTCGTCGACCCATACGCTGACGCTTTCCTCCTATAACGATATCAATATCAACTGCAACATCAATGCGGGCAGCGGTTCAGGACTTACACTTACGTCCGGCACGAGCGGCGCCGGCGCCATCGCAGGCTCAGGAACAATAACGGCAGGCACTCTTAAGGCTACTGCGGCGAGCGGCATCGGCACATCGGTCACCCCTCTATCAACAAAGGTTTCTACCCTGAGTGCCACCAATTCAACTTCAGGAAGCATCAATATTTCCAATAACGCGAGTGGCGGCACACTTAACGTGAGCGGCACAAACTATGCTTCGGGCGGGGCTTTCAAAGTTACCGAGACCTCCGGCAGTATCAATGTGACATCCGCCGGTATCACCACCAATAACTCAGTTACTCTCACTTCAGCAAACGCCATCACCGGCTCCGGGGTTGTAACAGCAAGCTCTCTTGCAGCGGGGGCGGCAACCGGCATCACCCTCTCCGGTAATAACGCAGTCCCGACAGTAATCCTCACCAACAGCACCAGCAACGGCATTAGCTATACCAGCAACATAGGCAACAACAACACTCTTTCAGTTAGCGGTCAAAACAATGCGTCCGGCGGAGGTTTCAGCGTTACCGAGACCTCCGGCAGCCTCAGCGTTGTGAACCCGGATCACTCTATCTCCACTACCAATGGTAATGTGGCACTGACTGCTGCCGGGAATATCACGGGAAACGGCAACATTACTGCGGGCACAGGTACTGTGGCACTGACAGGCACGGCCGGCTGCATCAACGAATCAGGCGTTATAACCGGAAACGCTCTTGCAGCAAGCGCTGCGACGGGCATCACCCTCTCCGGCAATAACTTAGTGCCAAGTGTAAGCCTCATAAACAATACCAGCGGTGATATCAACTACACCAGCAACTTAGCCAGCTGGCAGACCCTTTACGTAAGCGGCACAAACTATGCTCCAGGCGGGGACTTCTACGTTACCGAGAAATCCGGAAATATCAATGCTGCCTCTATCACCTCGCGGAGGGATATCGCTCTGTCTGCCAATACCGGCTCGATTCAAACCGCCGGTAACGGTAATGGCTCCATGAGCTCAGGGAGGGATATCACTCTGTCTACTGATAACGGCAACATTTGCATTGATTACGGCGATACCGTTGCCGCAACCCGCAATATCTCTCTTACCGCAAGTGGCATCTATATCTATTCAAACGTAACAGCAAGCGCAGACGCAACACTCAACGGCGTTTTAAGTTTCTATGACCAGGGAAGCATCGACCTGCCCGGATCAGCTCCGACGCTTCACATCAACGGCGATCCGTATACAGTTATCAATAGTCACAACTATTTGACTCTGCCGACTGTTGTTAAAGGCACAGGATACTATGCCCTCGGGCAAAATATAGACGCTTCGGCATGGAGTTCGGGAGGGGGGTTCCCGACAATAAGCAGTTTCTCAGGAGTGTTTGAAGGTCTGGGACATACCATCAGCAATCTTTCTATCACTAAAACCGTAAGCTCAAGTCCGATCGGCCTGTTCGGAAACAACAGCGGGACAATTCAGAATATCGGATTAACAAATGTGAACATAAATACTACCGGCCACAGTAATAATGTGGGCGGGCTGGTAGGCTATAACAGCGGCACAATCAATAATACATACGTCACAAGTCAGTATATTCCAGCCATTACAGTAACCGGAGATTCCAATAATGTCGGGGGATTGGTAGGCTACAACTACAGTGGCGGCAGTATCTTTAATTCATTTAACATTGGCACCGTAACAGTAACGGGAGATAACAACAACGTCGGCGGGCTGGTCGGGGCCAACAAGGGAAGCGTCGAGAGTTCCGGTAACTACGGAGGGATTACCGTAACCGCCACTTCATCCGATGGCAATTTTGTCGGGGGTCTGGTCGGATATAACGATAGCGGCGGCGGTATTTCCAATTCCTATAATTACGGCGGAATGACTGTCAATGGTCAAGGCAATATTAATACTGTCGGGGGACTGGTCGGGTTTAACCATTCCGGAAATACAATCACGGGCAGCTATAACTCCGGCCCGGTCACGGCATACGGAAATAACAGTCTCACAGGCGGACTGGTCGGACATAACAGCGGCTATATCACTTCTTCTTACAACAACGCTGATGTTATCGCAAATGGAGATGCCGGCAACACAGGCGGTCTCGTAGGATATAACGATTCGGGCATCATTGACAGTTCATATAACATCGGTAATGTGGCCGTAACAGGCAATTCATCTGACGGAAATGCCGTCGGAGGCCTCGTGGGATATAGTACCGGGACAATTCGGAATGCTTCTTACAACAGCGGAGCTGTGAGCGTTACGGCAGGGGGCTCCGAAAATTACAATTATGCAGGCGGACTTGTAGGGCAAAACGCCGGCAGTATCGATTCCACATACAACAACGGAAGTGTGACTACAATTGGCGATCGTAACAAAGTCGGGGGATTGGTGGGCTGGAACGACCAGGGCCAACAGGTAGTTGGCAGCATAACCAATTCTTACAATACAGGCGCCGTAGACGCCACGGGCAAGAGCATCAACAATTACGTCGGCGGACTTGTGGGACTGAACGATTCTTTGGACACCATCGGCACTTCATACAGCAGCGGGCTTGTAACCGGGACCGGTAATGTCGGGGGCCTGGTGGGGCGGAACAATGGCACGATCACAAACAGTTACTGGGATATCGATACATCAGGACAATCAAATGCCGTGGGCACGGGAACTGGAACCAACGATGTGACAGGGCTGAGTCAGTCGCTCGAGCTCAGTCAACACAACCCATTTGACCAGCAAAGTTACTCAGGCTTTAAATTCACCGGCGATTCTCCTGTTTGGTATATGATTCCGGGATACACAAGACCATTTTTAACCTCCGAGTACAGCACAAACTCTTATATCACCAATGCACACCAGTTAGAGTTGATCGGCATGAATTCGACCACGCTGAGTGCTAGTGCCAGTTATTGCCTCGCCAATAATATCGACATGAGCGAGCTGAGGAATCCATCGGGAATGTGGTCTGGAGCCGGATTTGTGCCGATAGGCAGTAGTGGTGACTCGGCATTTGCGGGGTACTTTTACGGGGGCTATACAATCAGCGGGCTCTATATCAACCAGCCCTCTACTGACAATGTCGGTCTATTTGGCTACGCGTCCAATGCCCTAATACATGGCGTTCAACTAATGAATTCGTCTATAACTGGCCACAACAATGTAGGTGGGTTGGTTGGTCAACAAGTCGGAGGTTCCATCTATTATTCATACATTGACAGCGCAAGCACTATAACCGGCACCGGCAAGACTATCGGCGGACTGGTGGGGTCGAATGCCGGCACGATCTTCGGCTCCGGTAGCGATGCGACAGTTGCAAGCACTAGCGGCATCCCTGGCGGCAATAGTGTGGGCGGCCTGGTGGGGAAGAATGATTCTGACGGCAGTATCAGCTACTCCTCCAGCACAGGCTCAGTAAGCACGAACAACAGCGGAGGCGGGGACAGTGTAGGCGGACTGGTCGGGTCTAACTATGGCACTATAAGCAATTCATCTTACAGCAGAGGCACGGTAAGCACCACTGGCAGCACCGGCAGTTACAGCCGTTCCCACGGCGGCAATTCCAACAACGGCAACGAGAATAACAACGGGAACGACAACGTAGGCGGCCTGGTGGGGTATAACAATGGGACAATCTCCAGTTCTTACAGTTCAGGTACAGTAAGCACCTCCGGCAGCGGCGGTAACGACAGCGTAGGCGGACTGGTGGGATTTAATGACAGCAGCCGCAGCATTAGCAACTCCTATAGCACAGGCAACGTAAGTACCAGCAGCGGCGGCAGGGACAATGTCGGTGGCCTGGTGGGGTATAATGACGGCACCATACAATATTCCTACAGCGGCACCGGCACGGTTAACAGCACCGGCACGGGCAGCAGTGTGGGCGGCCTGGTGGGGTATAACTACGGCTCCGGCTTCGGCAACATTAACGATTCCTACAGCACAAGTGCGGTCACCGGCGACAGCTCCAGCAATGTCGGGGGGTTGGTGGGGTATAACGACTGGAACATAAGCCATTCCTACAGCACGGGTTCGGTCATCGGCGGCAACGGCAGCAGTGTCGGGGGCCTGGTGGGGTATAACACCTCCTCCGGCAGTATAACCGGCAGCTACTGGGACACTCAAGCTGCCGGCCAGGGCTCAAACGGCATAGGTACAAATCTTAACGAAAGCGCAAGTGTTCAAGGACTGACCACCAGTTATGGTGCTTTTCATGATGCCGGCTGGGACATCTCACAAAGCGGCACAACAACGCCTTCAGGCAATACGGTCTGGGTGATTTACGATGGTCAAACCTACCCCATGCTGAAAAGCTATCTCAGCCCTCTTACAATTACTGCAAAAAGTGTTGCGAAAACTTACGACGGTACCTTGTATTCCGGCGGCAACGGCACCACGCCCTCTACGGACCAATTCTCCCTGCAGGGAAGCCTCAGCTATTCCGGGACCTCTCAGGGGGCACTCAATGCCGGCACCTATACTATCATTCCCACCGGGCTTTACTCGAACAGCCAGCAGGGATATGACATCACTTATGTTGCAGGCACCCTAACAATAACCGACATCGCCTCATCATCCTCAACTTCACCAACCATTTCCCCGAATACTACTCCTCTGATCACCACCACTCCTCTCATCACCACCACCACCACTACCACTACCACTCTTCCCATCACTACCACTCCTCTCACCACCACCACTACCACTCTTCCCATCACCACCACTACCACTCTTCCTCCCGTTACCACTGACTCCCCGATCACTATTACTGCTTCAACGTCAGCTACCACCAGCGTAGTCAGCACGACCCTGACCGCTACAGCAACGGTAACCGTGACGCCGACATTGCCTACACCAAGCAATCAAAACTCCACTGCAGCATTGCTTGATTCATCGCCGCCGATAACGGCTCAGAGTTCTTCGACAACAATAACTCCTGTTCAAACAGGGGAGCAGGGTTCATCCTCAATACTTTTATCATCAACAACAGGGACTCAGGGGTCTTCGTCAACATCATCATCTGATACAAGTCCTTCTTCATTGCTATTGTCATCCACAACAGGCGGACAGGGCACCTCAACAACAACATCATCATCCGATACAGGTTCTTCCGCAACAGGCACTCCGGGTTCTTCCACAACAACAGCATCCTCATCTTCAACAAGCGGGGGGAGTTCAAGCAGTGACTCATCTGGAGGTGCAGGCAGCACAAAGGATTCCGGCAGTGATAAAGGCAAACAGGATAAGGGAGGCTCAAGCAGTGATAAGGGCAAAAATGATCAAAAACCTAAAAAGAATTTTTGCAATTAGCTAATAACGCTGACTGCATGGCGAGCTGAGAGCCGGCAAGGTCGATCACCGTCTATTTCGACACATTAAATCTTGCAGGCAATTGCGTCGGTGTAGGCAAGCCTTTCAGCCAGGATTTCAGCAAATGCCTTGTAGAACTTGAACTGTATGGACCTCAGATCAAAGGAGTCGGTCTCTTTATTTAAAGTGTCGGCATCGATTTTGAGCACATATGTTTCTTCTTCAGCCACAGCATCCGCGCTCCTGGGTTGCCCTGTGATCACTGCCATTTCCCCGAAACACTCTCCCCTTTTTAACCGATGTATAGATTTTTTCATATTGGTAGCGCCAACTCTTTTCTGGATGCCCACACTCCCTTTCAGTATAACGAAAAAGGAGGGCTCCGATGTTTGCCCCTCTCGTAAAATAAAGTCTCCGTGGTTGCACTTCAGCCATGTGCTTGTATTGAGAATAACAGGCAATTCCTGATCGGTAAAAGGCTTGAAAAAATCAATGGTACGCATTATTTTAATCTTGTTTTCATCTTCCTTCGAGATCTCTTTTTCTACTGCCGCAACCGACGGGGCCGAATGATTTACGGAGCTTTTTGTCGGTTCAGCGACAATAGAGGTTTCCGGCTGGACAGGGTCATCAGTTTCGTGCTTTTCCTCAGTTTCGGCCTTTTCCTCCTCAATCCCCTCTATATCGACCTCTACAACCCCTCTGTTCCTGAATATCCTGATGTTATCTTTACTTATCACAGTCCCGCTGCGCAACAGGAGACGGCCTGTGCTGTCTATGACATCAGTGTTGAGCGTCATCCCCGGTTCCAGGTCATCAACCGAAACTTCACCCATAACAGCGGAATACCTCCCGAAAAAAAATAGTGCGGTTTCTTCCGTATAGTATATACGATTATGGAGTCCAAGATAAAGATGAAGCAACACTCCCGGAAATCGGGGATAAGACGGCAGAAGTTGGAGAATTATATGACAGCCGGATTGGAGTTGTGCTAGACTATAAAAACGTCGGTTTGGGTAACCCGTTGATTTTTTCCTGCGCCCATAGCTCAGTTGGATAGAGCGACGGACTACGAATCCGCAGGTCGGGGGTTCGAATCCTCCTGGGCGCGCTTCTTACAAAACAACCGCTGGAATTTGGTATCTGTAACGCGAACGGCAGCGACAGCGCTTTAACTGAGGACCAGGCATGTCCAGTAGGATACCGTCTGACAAGCTCACCGCTATCAAGATAGCCGGTCTTTATGCGGTAGTTGGCGGGCTTTGGATACTCTTTTCCGACACGTTAACGGCACAACTCTTCAGCGATATCCGGACGCTCTTAATAATAAATACTTTTAAGGGCTGGTTTTTTGTGGGGACCACCTCCTGGCTGCTGTACCTGTTCATACGGCGCGACATCGGGTTGATTGAGCGTTCTGAAAAGGCCCTTAAAGAGTCGGTTTCCAGATTGGAAGATGAAAAAGCAAAATCCGGGGACATTATGGCAGCCATCGGAGACGGCATATGTATTGTCGATACTAATTTCAACATACTCTATCAGAACCAGGCCCATCAGAATTTCCTGGGCAATCATATCGGCAAGTATTGTTACAAGGCATATGGAGGAACGGATACTGTTTGTGAAGGCTGCCCGGTTGATATGATTTTTCGGGATGGGGAGCCCCGCGTTGTCGAACGGTCCGTTGCTGCCGGTGACGAGGTCAAATATTTTGAAACCGCGGCCTATCCTCTCAGAAATGCTGAACGCGGGATAACTGCGGCTATTGAGGTGCTGAGGGAGATAACCTCACGTAAAAAGATCGAAAGGGATCTGCTCAGGACAAAAAAGCTGGAGTCAATAGGAATCCTTGCCCGCGGGATGTCGCATGATTTCAACAATGTGCTCACCGGCATTCTCGGCAATATTTCTCTTGCAAAAATGTCGTTGCGGCCTGAAGACCCTTTGATCACTTTGCTCACCAGGGCGGAAAACGCCTGTCTCCGCGGAGAGCGTTTGACCAATCAGTTGCATACTGTGGCCAAGAGCAGTGAATCAGAAAAAAAGACCATCCCGATAGGCGGACTTATAAAGGAGTCTTCAGGCTTTGCACTGAACGGTTCTGCGGTGACATGTACGTATCATCTTGCTGATGAACTACGGCCTGTTATCGCAGACGAGAAGCAGATAAGCCAGGCGATCTACAACATAGTAGCCAATGCCCGGGAAGCAATGCACGGCAATGGACACATTAAAATCAACGCTGAAAATGCCGCTGTCGGCAACAGCCAAACATTACGACAGGGGAACTATGTCAAAATAACAATAGAAGATGAAGGCCCCGGAATCGAGGAAGATTTGCTTCCCAAAATATTTGATCCTTACTACACCACAAAAGAGCTGGACAGCAATACGGGTACGGGGCTCAGTCTGGCTGCCGGCTATTTCGCCGTCAAGAATCATAACGGCTATATTTTTGCAGAATCAACAGTCGGGGAAGGAACCAGCTTTTGCATCTACCTGCCCTCCGCGTGAAAGAAGCGTTCTGCGTTCTTTTAGGAGTTTCTTTTGCCTTCAAATGAGCATGCCTTAAATCTGACAGCGGGGAATTTGTGGCTTTCCATATGGCAGCTTTCATGGCCCATGCTGCTCATCATGATCTTTAATTTCTTTGTCGGGCTGACCGATGTTTACGTGGCGGGGTTTATAAGCCCGGGGGTACAGGCGGTTGTAGGCTTTGTCAGCCAGATATTCTTTCTGAATATCATTATTGCAAATGCCATAAGTATAGGCACCATTGCACTGCTTTCGCGCTCAATAGGGGCAGGTGATTTTGGCAGCGCTGTCGGAATTGCGCGCCAGTCGCTTATATTCGGTATTATGGCTGCAATAGTGCTGACAATGCCCGGTCTTGTTTTTTACCGGGAGATTGTTGCTGCTGCAGGATTCCCGGAAAATATCCGTCCTATTGCCGGAAGGTTCGTCAGGATTTTTGCCCTGTCGCTCGGACCGAACTATATTCTCATAATTTCGAATGCCGTATTCCGGGCCGGCGGCGAGGTCAAAAAAGTAATGTTTACCATGTTAGTGGTAAGCGCCGCCAACATTGCCGGCAATTTCGCTCTTGTTTTCGGTATCCCGCCGTTTCCAAAACTGGGGGATATCGGCATCGCTCTCTCCACGGCTCTATCCGTAACAGCGGGAATGGCCATAAATTTCGCCCTGCTCGCATTCAGCCGATGGAAAGCCATCTTCAAAACCCCGATCACCGTTTCAGGCAATATTATCAGAAAAGTTATCAGTCTGAGCTGGCCTGCCGCACTGCTCCAGATCGCCTGGAATTCCGGAAGCATTGTTCTTTTTAATATACTGGGAAGACTCGGCAGCGCAAGCATCCCTGCGCTTGCTTCGCTCGCGAACGGCCTCAGGATTGAAGCTATTATCTATCTGCCGGCCTTTGCCCTGAACATGGCTGCAGGTGTAATCATAGGGCAGAACCTGGGGGCAAAAGACTTTGCCAGGGCCGAGGAGGCTGGATGGAAAATGGTTTCAGCGGGCATCGTTCTCGTCAGTGTCATGGCATTCATTATCTTCATCCGCTCGGAACAGTTCGCGTCAATAGTTACAAGCGACCCTTCCGTGCTTAAGGAAACCGCCCGATACCTGAGATTCAACATGATGTCCGAGCCCTTCATGGCATTGAGCGTAATACTGGGAGGGGGTCTTCAGGGAGCCGGAGACACCAGGGGGACAATGCTGATAATTGTCATTGCCATGTGGGTCATCCGGCTTCCCCTCGCCTGGCTGCTCGCCCTCGGATTCGGCTACGGGGCACTTGGTGTCTGGACGGCTATGGTCACTTCCATGGTCATTCAGGGTATACTTATGGCATACAGATTTCACGGAGGATTGTGGAAGAATTTAACTTTTAAGTAAAGGAGAACATGTGCTGAGATTATTTAATACCATGGGCCGCAAGCTCGAACCTTTTACAGAACGGCGGACCGCAGAAGTGACAATGTTTACCTGCGGGCCTTCCGTTTACCAGAAATCACATATCGGAAATTTCAGGACTTTTTTGTTCGAGGATATACTTGTGCGGTATCTTGAATATCTGGGCTGCACTGTTCAGAGGGGCATGAATTATACCGATGTCGAGGACAAGGCCATTGCCGAAGCTATAGAGCGAAGGACCAGCCTGAAACAGCTCACAGGACAGAACATAAAGGTCTTTTTGAAAGAAATGAGGACACTCGCTATGCGCATCCCCGATTTCCTCCCCAAGGCATCAGAGAGCGTCGAAGAGGCCGTTGAGATAATCGAACACCTTCTTGACCGGCATGCCGCCTACCGGCACGGGGGGAATATATATTTTAATCCACCGGCCTTCCCCGGTTTCGGAAAGCTTTACGGGCTCGATATGACAAAATGGCCGAAGAAAACGATTCGTTTTCATAAGGACACGTATCCGGGTATTCAGTGGAACCTTGGAGATTTTATTATCTGGCACGGTTATAAACCGGGGGACAGCGTTTACTGGGACACAAGAATCGGCAGAGGAAGACCTTCATGGAACATCCAGGATCCGAGCATGATCATAAGATTTTTCCGTGAAACGCTCACATTCTACTGCGGCGGCATCGATAACCTCTACCGTCACCACGATTATTCCCTGGCCATACTCGAATCATTAAAAGATAATCCCAAATACGGGTTCCAGCCCATGTCCCGGTTCTGGCTGCATTGCTGCCATCTTCACGTGAACGGCCAGAAAATGTCCAAGAGCAAGGGCAACATCCATTACATCGAAACACTTCAGGCCTTGGGCTACACGCCGGCCGAAATCCGCTTCTTCCTTATTTACGGCCATTACCGCAGGACGCTCAATTACTCGGATCACGCTATCGCCATTACCACCGAAAAGCTCAGGACCCTTCGAAGGACCATCGGCGCACTAAAAAAGAAAATGAACCCGCGCAGCGATACTGTCAGTGCCGGATCCCGGAACATAAAAAGACTCTTCGGCGAACATATGGACAACGATCTCGATGTCAAACAGGCTTTTGATGAAGTATATAACGCAGTCATGCAGATCAGTGCGACCGCGACACCAGGCGAGGCAACGGCGATAATCGGAACTTTAAAAGAAATAGACCAGGTGCTGCAGGTCCTTTTTTAGTCATGATCAGGCAAACAGCTTCTCAAAATCGGATGCGGGCAGAGGCTTTTTGATCGGGGTGATAGCGTAGCCGCTCTGAGCAACTGGAGCGACCGTTTTTGGACCGTCCTGTTCTGCATAACCTACCCATGCAAGGCGGTAACCTCCATGTTGGACAATGATCGTGCAGATATCATGCAGCAATTTTATTTCATCGGCAGGCTCTTTCTTAAATCACAAGGAATTTTATAGCCAAATTATTATCTCATTGATTCCCTTTTAGTTGACTTCACTATGATATAGATGATAATTTAACTAGATGGGGCTGTAGCTCAGTTGGGAGAGCGCTTGAATGGCATTCAAGAGGTCGACGGTTCGATCCCGTTCAGCTCCACTGTGAATTTCAATGAGTTATGCCATTCCATTATTACCCTGAAACCTCGACTGTAGTAAAATCCTGGCACTTGTCATTTTTTAGTGTTCTTCAGTTCAAAGGTATTGTCCAAAATATCTACGGCCTTTACCTTGCAGCGATCTTCTCTGAGACCAAATCACGAAGTCAGTTTTACTTTTGCTCCTCAAATGGGGTACAATCAAACAAGAAAGGAGACAATAGACATGGCAAAGACAGAGACCATAAGGGCAAGAGTGGAGCCGACCTTAAAGAAAGGAGCGGAAGGCATTTTGAAAAAGCTGGGGCTTTCCAGCACAGAAGCGATAACCATTTTTTACAGACAGGTTATTTTAAGAAGGGGGCTACCCTTCAATGTCGAGCTACCGAATAAAGAGACAGCGGAAACACTTCGAAAGTCTCGCCAGGGGAAAGAAATGCATTCCTTTAACAGTATCGACGAGTTGTTCGCTGACCTGGAGAAATAGTCCTCAAAGTCCAACGTACGACCAAATTTAAGAAGGACTACAAAAGGATGCAAAAAAGCGATAAAGACATGGAGAAGTTCCGCGAAATCATGCGGAAGCTTCAAAACGAGGAGGCGCTTGATCCAAAGCACAATGACCACCCTTTGACGGGGGAGTTCAAAGACTCACGGGATTGCCACATAGAACCGGATTGGGTTTTGATTTATCGAGTAGCAGGAGATACAATCTGCTTTGAGAGGACCGGAAGCCATTCAGACCTGTTTGGTTAATATACAAAATGGCTAAAATCAAAAACCAACAGGGATTTAAAGCATAATCAGAAAAAACGACCCTTCATAGGTCTTCCATTCTGTTGTATAATTATTGCCAGTATGGCACTACTGACAAAAGATGAAATAAAGAAAGCGATTCAAGAGGGTCTAATAAAAGTTGAACCCCTGGAAGATTCTCAAATAGGTCCAGGCTCCGTTGATTTGACTCTGGGAAATGAGTTTAGGATTTTTAAGCGCCACATGGGCGTTTACTACATTAAAGATAATTCAAACTTTGAGGACATAACCGAAGTCGTATCATTGAAAGAAGGGGAGCCGATCAGTATCAACCCCGGCGAGATGATCCTTGGTATAACTAAAGAGAAAATAACTCTTGCAGAGAATTATTGCGGGTGGCTTGAAGGAAGGAGCCGTTTTGCTCGTTTCGGCTTAGCTGTGCATGTGACTGCTGGATTTATGCAACCTGGTATTTCGAACCATCAGGTTCTGGAAATCGTAAATTTCGGACATACTACTCTGGCTTTGTATCCCGGGACAAGAATCTGTCAGTTTATCTTTGAAAAATGTCTCGGTAAGGCCAAATATGAAGGGCGATTCGTAAAGCAGAACAAGCCATAAAAAGCACTGTGAAAGTGATATGCAGGTTGCAAGCGTTACATTCAGCCGTTGCTCTTATCCAATATAATTTCAACATGTAAACTTCTCTCGTGGTCGTCAATAAGTGCTTTGGCAAATGGAAAGAGGGTGAAAGGTGCTTCTGGGGACAGTAACGAAAAAAAACAGAAGTTACGGTAAAATAAGAGAAGGTCTTGCAGATGCGTATCTTGTCATATTAGATGTTAAGAGGAGGATATATGAGGCATATATTTTTTTGTCTTACGGTTCTGCTAGTTATTATGTGCTCGCAGGTTTCAGCAGACGATCCAAATAATATCAATTCTCAGGTCGGGGATCTTCAGCAACAGATGCTCAACAATCCGGCGTTGCTTCAACTGATTATGTCTCTGCAGGACAATCCTAAATTTAAACAGGCATTGCAAGACCCTGAAATATTGGAAGCAATAAAGACCGGCAATATAAGCAGGCTTACGTCAAACCCCATAATTAACCAGCTGATAAACAACCCTGCCGTTCAGGAGATATATAAAAAGGTTAAATGAGTTTTTCTGAATCAAGAACATTGGGAAGAACTCTTGATCTTTTTCTCCTCCAGAGCCTTCAAAATCTGCTCAGTTCCTATTACCCCATGCTTTTGGTAGATCATAAGATAGAACCCCTGACTTAGCAAGCTCGGTTTATTATTATTCTAAAGCTCCGGTGCGAATGAAGGAACCAGACAAACGATCACCAACGGTACAGTGCCAGTGTTTCGGATTTGATGCTCCACCTTGCCGGGAATGAACACAACACTGCCGGCTTTAACCGGATTCCATTTCCCATCGCAGAATACTTCGCCCTGCCCGGCATGGTAGAACATCTCGTGCTCCCAGTCGTGGCTGTGCATCGGTGTGTTACCGCCAGTAGTAATTTCAAAGACTCGCATACAAAAATTAGTGGCTCCGTCAGACTTACCGATCACAACACGGGCTGCAACACCTTTAACCTTCTCATTGTTGAAAATGGTTGGTGTGATTTCAGAATATTGGATAATCTTCATAATTTACCTTCCTTCGCTTTAGAAAAAGTTTAGGCATATTATAGCAGAGAATAAAAAGGCTGATATAGGCTAGAAAAATGGGGACATATGTCCCATTTATCTCACTGTATAACTCTACTCTGACTGTGATACAATGATTCGGGGCAGGTCCATGATATTTACGCAAAATTCATCGCCCAGCGTATCGATTTCTCTAAATATAAGACCTTAGGCTTCGCTGCATGAGGTGATTTTATGATAAAACGTCACAAGTTATGTTATATCGTATTTATTTAGCAATCCTGATAATATCTGCGATGGTATTATACTGCGGGCGCGGCAGTGGGGTGTCCAGTAGTACAAGCTCACCATCTCCAGTCCCGCAGGTGCAGCAGCCTGATTCGCAAGATCAGGTACTGCAGGACATTATTAAACATCACCCCATAGTAGATACATACCTCCAAAATCCAGTTCCGATCGGCTCAACCGTTATGATCGGGGATAGCATAACCCAGGCAAACCCCATAAACGGGGATTGGAGCTCACTTCTACGGACTCCTGTGGTCAACCGGGGGATAATTGGATTTGGTCTCAATTATCTGGACATGATAGTAGATTGGCTGGTTGCCCCTCAGCCCTCGAAGGTGTTTATCATGATCGGTATAAATGATATCGGACGATTGGCCCCTGATGATATGATGAACTATTACCGACATATAATATCGACTATTCAGTCTGTCTCTCCAAAAACAAGGGTATATATGCAATCGGTGCTGCCGACCAAGGATGCGGACAATAACAAAGTGATAATTATCATAAATCAGAAACTCAAAGAGCTTTGCAGTGAGAAAGGGGTAGTATACATTAACGTGTATTCAGCCTTCCTAAAAGGGGATGTGGTCAATCCCCGCTATGTGAGCGATGCTCTGCATCCCAATATCCGGGGGTACAAGGTATGGGCGAATGTTCTGAAAAGATATTTTAAACCCGTGGTTAATGCCACCCTCCCTGCCTCGCCGCCCACACCGCAACCAATCGATTCTAAATAGCGCTGGAGTAAAAATGTAGCAGAATATATCCAAAAGACAGAACCATACAGAAAATACCGAACAATGCAGATAGAAATTGCCGTGTCATAGACTGACCCCGTGTGATGCCAGTATCTTCACAACCTCTCTTCGCCAATCAACATTATAAGTTATTAAATGCCTGATTCTGCCAAGGCAGCGGAGCTTATCCCTTAATCCCCCCTCTGTAAATGGTCTGATTGACCACAAATCGGGGACTATTTTATTAAATTCTTTTTCTGTATAAATATAACACGCCCCTACTCTGCTAAATTCCACTACTTTAAGCCGGCCAAAATCAAGAATAAAGGCACTGTTGCCGCCCTGTATCTTTCCGAAATGACCAACTTTGATATTATCTCTCAATATGGGACTCAGTCTGGTTTCGTCCTCAAAACAAAGAAAGGGTCTGGAAGATATTAACCTGGGAACATAACTGAGCCAAAAGGTTTTACGTTTATGAGGATCTTCTTTATCCGGTAAAACATTTTCAAAAAAGAAACCGATATCTTCCGCAGAAAGCCATTGTAAAAACCTATTGCGTGATTCGGAGTCTACATCCAGCCAGTTGCGGTTATTTCGCGGCAAGCGTGGATCACCCAGGCGGTTATCAGACAATATAAACTTTTGCAGCGTTTCCCTTGCGGTTTCATTATTAAAAAAATCATCAAGAATAAACTTCCGGACCATATTTTTAAATACTGTATTGCCCCATAACTGCCATGCAAGAAGTTCTTCGAACAAATAACGGCACAGGTTAATATTCTTCCTGCACCGGTGAACAGCATTAACCATTGCATTATCCTTAAAAAATGCCGATTGAATATCAATCCCCCATAATTCGGTATGTTCTTTAATTGTTTTAAAATCCTTTATCATTTCTGTCGCGAATAACTGCGGGGCTTCGGGACTTAATATATTGTCAATGGAACTATTCCATTTCCGCAGGATTCTATTGGGCCCTTTATATTGCGAGACCAGGTTTCTAACTATTTCCAGAAGGTCGCCTTTTTTTAAAAAGCTTTCCTGCACAACAGAACTCCAATTCCAATGACATGCCCTGACTATTCCCTGCAAGGAACGGGCACTGAGTGTCATCTGTTCTTTTTGCAAGTATTCAAGGAATCTCTTGTCTGATGCAACTTCAGGGCAGTTACAAAGGTATCGCAATGCCCGCGGTTCAATGTTCTTACGTTTGGACAAGAAGTCTTTCCACTGCTGCATGTATTCTTCAGGGACATATAGCGGCTTGTAAGGTTTGTTAGAGCCTACAGTAGAACAAATTGTTATTAACGGAGAAATAATTTTATTAATAGATTTGATTTCAGTTGTCTTCTTTATAGTTGTTGCGGCTAACTTGAGTTTTTTTAAAACATCATCAAATGAACCGGTTGACGGATTATCATTCATGACTTTTTCGATGGAATTTCCTTTAAAAAATCTCCTTCCTTTTTATAACTTCTCTGCTCAAGAGAACGGACTCTTATTTTAAACACAACGCGGCGGCTTTGCCCATAGTTTTCGATGCCGTTATCTTTAATTAGCTCGGCGCTGCCTCTACCACTTGCCGATATAAATCTTACAAAATCACCTCGCATATTCTTATCATTTTTGGTTTGATCCAAAATCCTTAAGGTCTCATCAACAACAGACATTGAACGTTTCTGACTTAATTCCCAATTGTGCTGGTCGGAGCCTGTTGAATCAGTATGCCCTTCAACAACTATTGAATTTATTTCGTCTTTGAACCGCTTATCACACACTATTTTAGCAAGCTTGGGTATGAATGGTTGCAGGAAATCAACACCTTTAGGGGGTATTACAGCACTATCAATCTTAAATTCCAGTAAACCCTCCGGAACTAAAATTAGTAAGCCAAGGGGGTCGTTGGGGTCGGGTTGGACCTTAACTCCTCTTCCCGCAAACTCCTTAAGTTCTTTTTTTAGTTCATACAGAATATTATCGCGTGTATTTTCGCCCTCCTGCTGGGCTGCATTATGGGAAACACACAACAGGAGAATAAATATTACGGCGAGAGAGGTCATTAAATCCGTAAACGAGCCGGCAAGCTGATTGTCTTCTGAAGAAGCCATAATTATTTCTTTTTGTTCAACACATCATTCAGATTTTGGAGCAATTCATCCAGCTCGCCAACCGTCTGTCCCAAGCCTTTAACTGCGTTGCCAAAGTGTTCATTTGAGACCTTGACGAGCGATTGGAAATGACCCTCAGTTTGTTCGGCGTAATCGGTAAGGTTATCAGATATTTGCAACAATAATTCTTTAGCGCTATTTTCAACCTGCTCAAACACAGATTTGTATTGTTGCATGGAATTGTAAATTTCTTTCCATGTCTCTTTCTGTTCCTGATTCGCTCCTCTTAAGGCATCTATTTGTTCTTTTGTTAACCCGGCTATCATAGTCAGCGATTCCTGATTTTGCTTAATTACAGATGACACCTTTGTCATTAAATCTACGGTTACATTTACATTGTTTGTTATCTGTTTTAAATCTCCCGTAACTTGCCCGTATTTGCCCAGAGAATCATTAAAGCCTGCAAGCGCTGACTTCATGGCATCGTTTAATGCGGTAGTCAGTTCAACCTGGGATTGATATTTTCCAGCCAAATGGTCTAATTGTTCTGCACTCCTGGAGGTCCAGTCTCCGGCTTTCCGGATTACATCTTGTGCTGCACCGGCCGCATTATCCGAACTTTCTCTGATCGTCCGGCTCATCTGTTCCCCAAGTTCAGTCACTTTTTGTGAGAGGTTATGTGTAACAGCCGTAAGGGTAGCGGACATATCGGTAACTGTTGATCCGGTTGTTTCTTTGAGTTGAATCATTAATTCTCTTAAGACCGATGTTAAGGCTTCAACTTGCGATTGACCCAGGGCAATTTGTTCGGCAGTCGAAGACTTGGCGAGGCTGATGAGGTCATTGAAAGCTGCCTGTGTTCCTGATAATTGTCCGTTCATGTTATTCAAAAGGTCGGATGTGCCGGCAAGTGAATTTGCCACCTTATTAAATTGATCCATGGTGCTTCTTGATAATGAATCCGTAAAAGAACTCCCCATATTTCTCAGCGCAGATACTATTGATTGCTCAACATTTTTAAGCAATGCTTCCAACTGTGCCGCGATGGAGTCCTGTTTTTGTTCTTCTGCTTTTCTTAACAACCGGGTTATTTCATCAACAGTCTTGACCATATATTCAAGTGTTGGGCCAAGGCTTTCACTAAAACTTTCTCTTAATTTCAGGGAAAGGTCTGCATTAAAGAGCCGGAAAGCCCTGGTTTGTTCTGCTATATTACTATGGATATCTGATAGCACTTTTGTTTGAGTAAGGCGGGGGAAAAGATTATCAATGGCTGCTACAAGATCCTTTCTCCCATTGGTCAACCTATGGAATATAGATTTTTCAGTGATCAGAAATATTGTCGCGGAAAATAATGCTGCCACAGAAGATATAAATTTTCCGGAAAGCCCACTGAGCAATTTATCAATTCCTACATACTTTGTACCTTCTATTTTTACCCCGTATAAGGCAACGAGAATAGCAAGAAAAGTAAAAAGAAGCCCTGTACCAGTTACAACCCCGGGGATAGACCCAAAAAATGCCTTATTTAAATGAATATCAATTAAAGCGGATTCGCTAAAGTCAGTATCTGCGCTATCTGTAGCCCAAAATTGGTCGTCACCTTCTTTAGTTGGCCGTGTAACTATCTTTGATTTGAAACTGCTCCACGCAGAAAGTAGAGATGGGGCATCACTAAAAATTTGCGCAACAGAATCATAAGCACTAAGCGGCAACCCATTTCCAGGGCGTACTATAATTTCCTTTTGTAAGGTCGCCAGACTATTGGCGACAGTCAAATAGGCAGAAGATTCTTTTCGGAAATGCTTGTATAATCGTCTGAAATAATAGATTGGAAATATTATTAAACCGATTGAGGCAAGCCATGAAAAGAACGGCGCGTTAAGCCCGAAGATTTTCCAGTTAATACCATCCAATACTATAAAATCCATTTGGCAATTATCTCTTCTGTATTAAAATCAATTAATTTTGATGTGTTTACCTTAATATGTATACCTTTAAAAGTCAATATTAATAACCCGATACTGTGCCATCCTGGGTTGGCAATTCCAGGGCACAATACGGAATTCATGATATCTGTTGATCGGCAATAAATATTGACCCACCATACGCGTCCAATTATTATGATATAGATTGAATTATAACTTATAAATAACAACGTAGGGGGACATTTCTATTTTGGAGTGACAATCGGTTTCAAATCTGTTGACCTGAGGCGTGGTTTCTGGTATTCTGAAACACATACTGTAACAAGTTATGAAAAATTTATGAAGAAAATTTATTCAAATAACGCAGAGAGACAAAAAGCCTTCAGGGAACGAAGGAAAAAGGTTGGGTTCCAGACAACAACCTTGATGGTTCCTGACTATATTCATGCAGAGATAAAAGGTGAGCCTGTCAAGCTTCTTGAAGCCTATATTGAATATAATAAACTATCCTTACTATTCAATGAATTATCTCATAATTACGAAGAGCTGAAAAAGAACTATTCGGATGTCGGGGATGCAGAAGATTATAACAAGTTACAGACAGCTTTGCATGCTCTTCAGGCAGACTATGAGAACCTGAAGAAAGAACACGAATTATCAAAGTCTGAGTACGTTAAATTGCAGGATGCATATGCCAAGCTTAAATTCGGAGACTGGTATTCAAGAAAATAACTTATGAAGACCTAACTGCGTCATTTGCCGAACTGTTTAATATATAAGGCCATCTTAAGATCGGTCGAAAGTATGTGGTCCAATAACCACTGAGCAAGTTCGGTTTCTATCCTGTGAATCAATTCAGGCGTAATGAAGGGTTCCCTTTTTAAAGCGCTTATCACTTTGACATAGTGAGAATGTTCATCCCAATGTTCCTCAAATCCCGGATAGTCCGTATCGATCATATATTTTTCTTCGAGGGAAAAATGATCTATAACATAATGGGACAAATACATTAAAGTTTCCGCTATGGTGCTGAAACGCCTGGATTCCGCACAATCCATTACGTCAATAATTCTCTTTATCAGCTCTTTGTGCTGAACGTCAATGATGTCGATGCCGGTCGCAAGCTCCTCAGTCCAACCGAATTGAATTCCGCTCATGTGCCCTCCCTGAAAATAATATAATTATACATCAGAAATAGTATTTGCGCGGTATTGTATGTTTGCGTGCATTGTGATAATATTCTTTCCGTTACCTGTTTTTTTGGAAGACTCTTTTCACTGGAGGAAAAAATGCAAGAAAGAGATGGGAAAGTAGCTTTATTGTCTGTGTATCATAAGACAGGCATCGTTGAATTTGCCAAGGCATTAGTCGGTCTGGACTGGAAGATACTGGCTTCAGGAGGGACGGCTAAAACATTATCTGAAGCAGGAATACCGGTCAAGGATGTGGCATCACTTGTGGGAGGCCAGGCAATACTCGGGCACAGAGTCGTTACTCTGTCCAGGGAAGTGCATGCCGGCTTACTGGCAAGAGAAACCGAAGAAGATGCTAAAGAGATGCAGCAACTCGGCATTCCCTATATTGATCTCGTGTGCGTTGATTTATACCCGCTGCACGATGAAATCAAAAAGCCGGAAAGCACGATGGAATCGGTCATCGAGAAAACTGATATCGGCGGACCAACGATGTTGCGCTCCGCGGCAAAGGGAAGGAGAATTGTCGTCTGTGACCCCGCCGACAGGAAGTTCGTAATCGAATGGCTGAAAAAAGGCAGGCCGGACAAAGAGGGTGTCATCACAAAACTGTGTGCAAAGGCAGAGTACATCGTTTCCGAATACTGCCTGACATCTGCGAGATACCATAGCAACGGGGAGTTTGACGGCCTGGTGGGAAGCAAAATATTGACCTGCAAATACGGCGAGAACGGCTATCAGACGCCTGCCGGGTTGTATGACAGGGTCACAGGCGATCCGCTGGCGTTGACTATGTTAAAGCAGGTTGCAGGGGATTCGCCGAGCTACAATAATCTCTGCGATATGGACCGGCTGCTCCAGACAGTCACGCATATTGCCGCGGCTTTTGGTTTCCATTTTACAACGATTCCCAATATTGCCGTAGCAGTGAAGCACGGCAACCCCTGCGGTGCTTCAGTGGGGAAAAAAGTAGACGATACTTTAAGAAAAATGATTATCGGGGACAAGCGGGCCATTTTCGGCGGTCTTGTGATGACGAATTTTCATATCGGCGTCAAAGAAGCAAAAATTTTGCTGACCTACCAGACAGACAAAGGGAAAAGGCGGCTTCTTGACGGCATAATAGCTCCCTCTTTCGACGAAGAAGCGGTGAAGATGCTTGAACGAAAAGGCGACAAATGCCGGTTTATATCGAATTCAGCACTGGCGAATTTGGGCCAGGGCAGCCTCGATCTTGCCCCCCGTTATCGTTACGTTCGCGGCGGTTTGCTGAAACAGCCGAACTACTCTTTCGTCCCTGACCTGGACTCTTATGAAACGGTCGGGAAAATAGCCGTGAGAGACTATCCCAATATTCTGCTCGCGTGGGCCATCGGATCAACCAGCAACAGCAATACTATTACTCTTGTGAAGGATGGATACCTTATAGGCAACGGCACCGGCCAGCAGGACAGAGTGGGCGGTTGCAAATTGGCCATAAGCAGGGCTAAAGACGCCGGGCACAATACAAAAGGAGCAATTGCATACAGCGACAGCTTCTTCCCGTTTACAGACGGGCCGGCAGTTCTGGCCAAGGCCGGCGTAAAGACAATTTTCTCTACAAGCGGGTCGGTCATGGACAAAGATGTCAAAGCCTTCTGTGCAAAAAAGAAAATATCTTTGGTCCTTGTTCCCGATAAAATAGGCCGCGGTTTCTTTGGTCACTAAAGAGCGACTTTGATGACTATCTTGCAGACTGTTGACGGTCCGCGCGCAGCCAATCTGGGCGCGTGGCCGTCTTCAGGGTAGAGCACGGCCAATTGGCCTGTTCCCAGGTAAATGGGTGTTATCTGGTGTTTCGGAGCTTCACCGAAGCATATATCTTTGTCCGCTTCATATTCTTCAGTAATCTTTATGCAGCCGGCAGGGACCCAGCCGATGACCTCCTCGCCGGCTACTACATATTGGACGTCGATATACTTTTTATGATATTCAAATTTCGGAGCGTTCGCCGCTACGGTCTCATAACGCTGAAACAGGGCAAAAACACGATGCCCGTCGATTTCCACCTTGCCTTCGGTCAGCCTGTCAGTATCCAGTCCCCGCAAAAAAGCGATAGCTTTGTTCAGAGATTCCGTCATCGAAAGCTGCCGGTCAATATGATTGAGGTCGGTAACTATCATTGGACATGAGTCTATCAGGCAGGAACCCGTAGCGTCAAGGACGGGAAATGCGCAAGCAAGGGACCGTTCCCTTCCACATTGTCAAGAGCCCGATAGTTCTGGTATCATTTGGATCATGGGGAAAAAAGTTGTCTGCGCCGGCACATTTGACCATTTTCACCCCGGACACAGGGACTTTCTCAGGCAAGCCAAACGATTGGGTGACGAGTTGACGGTTATAGTAGCAAGGGACGAAACCGTAAGAAGGATTAAAGGCTTTCTGCCCACTCACAATGAGCAAATGAGAAAGCACAATGTCGAGGAATCCGGCATACCCGAACTCGTGATCCTGGGCAATCTTGACACCGATCTCTTCCAGATCATTCAGGAATTAAAGCCCGATATTATAGCCCTCGGGTATGACCAGCGCGTATCCGACGAGGAGATAACAAAGAGGTTCCCCTACTGCACAATAATCAGGCTGCAGTCGTTTCAACCCGATCACTACAAATCATCTTTCTACCGGCAAAAAGGCACAGATTAAAGACGGTTTCGTAAAATAAAGGGGGGACTCCTTTCGGAGTCCCCCCTTCGCTTATTAAGGGTGAGCTATTAAAATTTGAGAGGATTAACAAAGAGAATAATAAGCACGACAACCAACGCGTAAATAGCAAGAGACTCAATCATAGCAAGACCGATAATAAGGGTCGTGGTGATCTTGCCCGATGCTCCAGGGTTTCTTGCAACACCTTCGACAGCACCCTTCAAACCGAGACCCTGACCAAGGGCTGCTCCGAGAGCACCAAGACCGATGGCAAGACCGAGGCCAAGTACTATTATACCGTTGTACTCGGGTTTTGCCCCGGCAGCAGCGGCATCGCCGGCAGCGATTGCAAGCGGCGCAAACACTGCAAGAGCGATAAGTACTATGAGAGAGATAGAGATCAGTTTCTTCATTTCCGTTCCTCCTTTCTTCGAGATTATATTAATGTGCCTCTTCAACCGCACCCGCCAGATATAGGCAGGTGAGGAGCACAAACACATACGCCTGTATTATGCTTACAAGCACTCCGAGTCCGAGGATAACACAAGGAACCACAGCCGGGACCAGAACGCCGAGAATCACCAAGATCATATGCTTCGCAATCATGTTGCCGAAAAGCCTGACAGAGAGAGTCAGCGGGCGCACAATATGGCCGATTACTTCAATAAAGAACATGAGAATCATGAGCGGCAGCGCAACAGCAGACCTGATGGGTCCCACGAAATGTAATAAGTACTTGGGGCCATGGACTCTTATGCCGTAGAAATGCGTGGCAAGGAATACAGGGATCGCCATTGACGCTGTCATGTTGATATTGCTTGTCGGTGATTCAAAACCCGGAACTAGACCCATAAAGTTACAAAGAGTTATATAAAGAAGCAGCGTACCGAGAAGCGGATACATCGTTTCTCCCCAATGGTGACCGATAGAGGTGTTCGACAGGTTGAGCGTGAATTCAGCAACAGACTCCATCACATTTTGAAGTCCGGAAGGGACAAGAGTGATTTTCTTCTTTACAGCCAACGCAATACCTATAAGAATAATCATTGCAAGCCAGGAATGCATGACCATGACAAAAGTGTGAGAACCTTGCATATGTTCTACAGATGGCCATAACATCTCTAAAAATGAGGGGGATTCATGCATACTCTTCTCCTTTTGGCCTCCTTCTATACAATTACACAGGCAGCCACTGAAAAATGGATTGATACCTATAAAAGTTAAACGTGAGTGATATGATAAATTTAACGCTGTTTAAAAGTCAATGTTCATATGGTTAAACTTTTTTAATTCAAGTATAAGGGATTATAATTGCCAAAACTCTCACCTTATACCATCCTTTAACAAAAGCATGGAACCCTTTGCAAGTCCAAGCTCTTTTGACACTACATCGCACTTTGCCTGTAAGAAAAAAAAGATCTCTTTATCGCCATCCGTGCTGTGCGAATGACCGTTGAAACCCAGGGTCTCGAAATTCCCCTGACCTTTACTGATGATAAAATCAGCTTTGCCGAATATGCGGTTGAAATCCGGAGACGTCATTTCCAGGATAGTGCCTATACAGTCGCTGCCGTTATCAATGACCTTACATATTCCGGTCAATCCAGCTTCAACGGCATCGTATGCCGTAGAGTCGTTAAGTACTGGAGCGCCCTTCACCACTGCCGTGACTTTTTTCCCCATTGCCGCCAGCAGTTCAATAAGCAGTCTGTCAAAAACTATCTCTCCCGAGTTATCAAGGAGGTAAAGCACGCTATCATGGTTGTCGACCGCCTGTCTGAACCGGCTGTAATCATCTACGGGCATGGGGTTGTTTAAAGCGCGCTCAACTGTGCCGGCAATATCCACAGAACTGAATATGCCGAAATCGATAATGTTGCCGGCAATGGCAATCCGGGTAGCAGTCCACAAGGGATCACGGCTCCGGAATATCCGTTCCCTGAGTTCCGGGTAGAGCAGCAGCGCAGCCTGGTTGTATTCGGATTTTATGTCCTTGAACGGGTCTCTGCCCAGGACTTGCCGTATCTTCCGATGCATAAAGGTGGTCGAATACGCCGGTGATTTGGCCATGTCGGTCGCCTTGATTTCGTCGGTTACACCCTTCAGTATGGCTGTCTGCAGTGCTTCATCGTCCGTGCCGAGCCTTGCCGCAATCAATGTCTGTTTGAAAAAACAGGGGAAACAATCAATGCGAACTTTCATTATCTATTCAGTGCCCTGTCCGCAATGTCCTTTCTGTAATGCACACCTTCAAAGTGTAACTGCCCGGCTGCTTTATAAGCCTGCTCTTTTGCCGCTTTTATGTCTCTGCCTGTGGCTGTAACTCCCAGCACCCTGCCGCCGCTTGTCACAACATCCCCGTCATTGAATGCAGTCCCTGCATGGAACACGAAAACACCTTCGAGCCCGTTGGCTTTTTCGAGTCCGCTGATTACTTTTCCTTTCTCATATGCCCCGGGGTATCCGCCTGAGGCGAGGACAATACACACAGCCGCATCCTTTTTCCATTCTATTTTTATATCAGAAAGCCGTTCGTCGGCAATTGCCAGCGAGATATCCATTAAGTCAGTATCAAGTCTCGCAAGTACCGGCTGGGTCTCCGGATCTCCCATCCGGCAGTTGAACTCAAGCACTGAGGGTTTACCGTCCTTGATCATCAACCCGGCATAGAGTATACCTTTGTACTTTATCCCCTCTTCCCGAAGCCCGTTTATTACAGGATGTAAAACCTTTTCCATAACAACGGATTCCAATTCCGGGGTAAGTACCGGCGCAGGGCTGTAAGCACCCATCCCCCCGGTGTTTGGACCCTTGTCGTCATCAAAAACCCGTTTATGGTCCTGAGAGCTTACCATCGGCACAATAGTGCTGCCATCGGTAAATACCATAAAAGACGCTTCTTCTCCCTGCAGGCATTCCTCCACAATTACCCTGTTGCCCGCATCGCCGAATTCCTTGTCTTTCATGATACGCTTAAGTGCCTGGACCGCCTCCTCCGTCGTAGCGGCTACAATGACTCCCTTGCCCGCGGCAAGGCCGTCGGCTTTTATCACGATAGGGGCGGCCTTCATCCTGACGTAATCTTCGGCATGAAGGTAAGAAGAAAAAACTTTGTATTCGGCAGTGGGAATACGGTGTCTTCTCATGAATTCTTTCGAGAAAACCTTGCTCGATTCGAGCTGGGCGGCAGCTTTTACAGGACCGACTATTTTCCTCCCTTCCCTCTCAAAGGCATCGACAATCCCTCTGGAGAGCGGCTCTTCAGGTCCGACTATGGTAAGATCTATCCATTCATATCTGACTAGGTTGACCAGTTCGTCGAAGTTGTTTATGCCGATATCGATACACTCGGCCGTTTCCGCAATTCCGGCATTCCCGGGAGCACAGTAAATCTTGTCCACATGTCTTGATTGAGCAAGTTTCCAGACTATCGCATGCTCCCTTCCCCCTCCGCCTATGACAAGAACCTTCATGTTTTCCTCCCCGAAAAGCGTTATAACGTACCCTGTTCTCTGAGGCTCACGTATCTGCCGTCTCCGATAATTATATGATCAAGGACCTGTATTCCGATAATCTCCCCGGCACTTTTAAGACGCCCGGTAACAGCAATATCATCGCGGCTGGGCGCGGGATCACCGCTCGGATGATTATGCACAAATATAACAGAAGCGGCTGATTCTCTTATCGCCTCCCTGAATGCCTCACGGGGATGGATAAGCGAACCGGTCAACGTCCCCTCCGAAACCCGGTGCTCGCGTAAAAACCTGTTTTTCGCATCAAGGAGCACTGCAATAAACAGTTCCTTTTTAAGGTTTTTGAATCGTGGAGAAAAGTGCGCATGTATAGAATGGCTCGACGAGAATATGGGATCACAGTCAGAGGCTTCGCCCATAAGGCGCTTGCCCAGTTCAAAAGCCGCTTTGATCTGCGCTATCTTGGCCATGCCGAGCCCTTTTATGGAGGACAGTTCCACGGAAGAAGCGGCATCGATGTTTCTCAAAGATTTAAACGCCTCAAGGAGTTCGATGGAGAGATCCAATACCCCTTTATCACCGCAGCCGGTCCTCAGGATAATGGCAAGCAGTTGGGCGTCTGAAAGACGCCCGGCGCCGTATTTGATAAGCCGCTCCCTGGGACGCTCATTCTCGGGCCAGCCCGTGATCTTCAGTTCCGGCATTTCTTATTTTACCCGCGCGCCCTGGCGCACGTCCCTGTCCAGACCGAGGACCGACATCATCCCTTCTTCGTCCGTGGCAGCAAGGAGCATGCCCTGGGATTCTATGCCCATGAGCTTTGCAGGCTTCAGGTTTGCCACAACAACAATCTTTTTGCCCACAAGATATTCGGGATCATATGCCTTTCCTATACCGGCAACAATCTGCCTTTCTTCTCCGGTATCGACTCTCAGTTTTATCAGCTTCTCGGATTTTTCGACCCGTTCCGCGCTGAGCACCTTGCCGACCTTCAGTTGAACCTTGGCAAAATCCTCTATGCCGATGAGGCCCTCTACCACCAGCTCAGTCACCTTTGTTTTTAAGTCATTTACTTGGTGTTGTGGTTTGCAACTGCTTAGTAAATGTTTACCTCCCGTTGGCTCCTTTTTCTTTTCTATTTTCTGTTCCCTCTCTTCAGGTTTCTCGATCCTCGGGAAGAGTTGTTCGGCCTTTGATACGGATATCTCATACCCTGGCTTCCAGTCCCACTGGAAGATACCGGGGAACTCTTCGCCTTCATTAATCCCGCTCCGGTCAACTTCTTCCACGAGGGATTTCAACCCAAGCTGATTCCACATCTTCTCTGCTGTAGACGGCATGAAGGGATACACAAACAATGCTATCATCCTGAGGCCGTTCCAGAGATTGAATATGACGGTTTTCAGTTCCTGGGGATTGCCCTTTGCCAGCTTCCACGGCTCTGTCCTGGCGATATAATTGTTTGCCTCGCTGACCATATAGGCCCATATATCTTCGAGTATGCCGTGGAACAGCAGGTGGGACCAAGATTCCGGCTTAAATGCATTTAAACTTCCATTTATAAAAGACCTTGCAATTTCATTAAGAGCGGTAGTGCTGCCCGGAGGGATGTCGATCACGCCGCTGAAGTATTTTTCAGCCATTGTCAGGAACCTGCTCAACAGGTTTCCAAGATCGTTTGCCAGATCGGTATTTGTGCGCCGTATCAATGCATCTTCGGAAAAGTCGCCGTCCAGTCCGAACGGCACTTCCCTGAAAAGAAAATATCTGAAGGCGTCGATGCCGTATTTGTCCGCCATTTCGTTGGGATCGACCACATTGCCCACGGACTTGGACATCTTCTTCCCATCGACCGTCCACCACCCATGGGCAAAAATGTTTCCAGGCAGAGGCATCTCCAGTGCCATAAGCATCGTAGACCAGTAGACCGCATGCGTTGTAAGAATATCCTTGCCCACCAGGTGGTGCGAGGCCGGCCACCAGTCAGAAGGGGGAGCAAGATACCGGGTTGCGGAAAAATAATTTACGAGCGCATCGAACCAGACATAAGTAACGAAATTATCATCAAAGGGAAGAGGAATTCCCCACGAAAGGCGCTGTTTCGGTCTCGATATGCAGAGGTCTCCGAGGGCGTGGTTCCTTAAAAAGCCGAGCACCTCATGTTTCCGGGTTTCAGGCAGTATGTAACCGGGATTGTCTTCAATATATTGCGTGAGCCTGTCCTGGTATTTTGACATGAGGAAAAAGTAGTTCTCCTCATGTATCTGCTCGACAGGCCTGCCGCAATCCGGGCATTTGCCTTCAATAATATCTTTCCCGGTCCAGAACCGTTCGTCGGGAACGCAGTACCAACCGGAGTAGCCCCTTTTTTCTATTTCTCCGCGGTCATACAACTCCTGCAAAAGGCCCTGCACCGTTTTTACATGCTCGGTATCGGTAGTGCGAATAAAAGCATTGTTTGAGATGTTTAACTTCCGCCATAGGAATTTGAAATTCTCCACCATCGAGTCGGCATGCGCTTTGGGGGATTTGCCCCTCTCTGCCGCAGCCTTCTCAACCTTCTGCCCATGTTCATCCGTGCCGGTGAGAAAAAAAACGTCGTCTCCTTTCAACCGGTGATAACGTGCCAGGATATCCGCCGCAACAGTAGTATATGCATGCCCGATATGAGGAATATCGTTCACATAATAAATAGGCGTGGTGACATAAAACCGATTGCCGTTTAAACTCATTTCTTGAAACTTCTCCTTCTAGGCCGGTGGCGGACACGCTTTTTCTCTTGTTGATTGGCCTGATCCGGCTGGACCGGCTGATTCGGCTGATTTGACTGAACCGGGCGGGGCGGCTGGACCTGTTGTCCGGCAGTAGCTTTACTGTCCCCCGACTGTGAGTTGCCGGCAGAAACTTCCCTGCCTCGTTTCCTGTCCCTGCGATGCGGTGAAGGCCGCACACGGTTGGAAGTTTTGTGGGGCGCTTCCATTTTCGGAATGATTGTCGATATTTTCTCCTCGATGGCAGCAATAGGAACGTCCTCTACACCGATCGGAATTTCATCATCGGATGCAATCGTATTCAGGTCTCCTTCGTATTCATATCTTAAACAGCACATAAGCCTGCTGCACAAACCTGAAAGCTTGCCTACGTTCAGCACCAATTCCTGGCGTTTGGCCATTTTTATCGATACAGGGTCGAATGAGGACAGGAAAGTATTGCAGCATAATTCACGCCCGCAAATACCTACGCCCCCGACAAGCTTCGCCTCATCCCTGACGCCGATCTGCCTCATTTCTATCCTGGTCTTGAACCTGGCCGCCAGGTCTTTGACAAGCTCCCGGAAATCTATTCTGCCGTCAGCGGTGAAATAAAAGATAATCCTTTTTCTGTCCAGGGTCGATTCAGCTCCGACAAGCTTCATGGGGAGCCCCCTTGCCATAACCCTTTCAGCGCAAAAAGCCCGCGCCTCTTTCTCAAGCCTCACATTTTCTTCCCTGGCCCTGAAGTCCTCCTCGGTTGCCGGTCTCAAAATTTTCTTCAGTTCCCTTTCCGGGGCGTCAATAGCACGGCTTCCCCTTACGACCGTTCCTATACTGAGGCCGAAATCGGATTCCACGATTACCTGGTCTCCCTTTTTCACTTCTATTCCATCAATTTCGAAATCATATATTTTGCCGCAACGTTTGAATGTTATTCCGGCCACTTCAGGCATTCTTCTATCCTCCGCATTCTTTAGGCCTGTGAATGAATAACTTATTCATTCACAGGCCCTCATCAACGCTGACACATAATTCCATGTGATTGATTTATTCAGGTTGAAATCAAGCAAGCCTCTCAGTTTCTGGAGGGACTGATATGTATCAAATATTTTCCCGACATCTGATTTTGCGCTGAAACTTATACTTTCTTTCCCGTATAACAGGTCCGACTCCTTTCCAGTTGTCTTATATATAACTAAATCTCGCAGGAATACAAACGCCATATCAAGCCACCTTCTTATGGCCTCTTTGTCCGCCCATCCCTCTTTTGATTCCTCATGTATCATGCTCCTGAGCAGGCCCGCAAACCACTCCATATCCTGCATAAAATCACGGGACAAAGCAAGGCCGGGCCGGCCCATGGACAAATTGGCCACAAAATCAATGTACTCCTGTCCAACCGATTCCAAAACAGTCTCTTTGAGAGCCTGCCGTGAGAGCGGATAAAACCTTATGGATATGCACCGGGACCGTATCGTATCAGGCAGGCGGTCCGAATTCGGCGATACAAGCATTATAAGACTGTCCCGGGGGGGCTCTTCAAGCGTCTTCAAAAAGGCATTGGCTGCATTGATATTCATTGTGTCCGCATCATCGATGACAGCAATCTTCTTCCGGGCCTCAAGCGCTTTCAGGTAAAGCGTTTGCTCCAGTTTTCTGATCGCATCAATTTTGATTTCGTCCTTTTCAGGATAAGTGAATGTAACGTCAGGGTGAGCCGAAGCGTCAATCTTTTTGCACGAACTGCAGGTGTCGCAGGAATCAAACGCAACCGGATTCAGACAGTTGACTGCCTTTGCAAAATTGACTGCAGCCAGCCTCTTGCCGATACCCGTATCGCCGGTGAACATTATAGCCGAAGGGACCATGTCCCTCTTCAGCATACCGAACAGAATTTTCAGCGCCCTTTCCTGACCTGCTATATCTTTAAGTGCCATCCCTTCGCCTTTAACCTGTTTCCAACTATTTCCCATACCCTTGCATGAACTTCTGCTTCAGGCAATGAGGCATCCACGACACTGATCCTGTCCGGATCGGCCTTCGCAATCTGAAGATATCCCTCACGGACCCTCCGGTGGAATGCAATATCTTCCAGCTCAAGCCTGTCCGTCTTGTTTGCCCCCTTGTTCCTCGACAGCCCCTCTGCGACATCAAGATCGAAAAGTATTGTCAGTTCAGGCAGCAACCCGCCTGTAGCCAAATGGTCGAGAGACATGATAAGAGACCGGTCTATGCCGCGCCCGTAGCACTGGTAAGCTACCGTCGAATCGCTGAACCGGTCGGTAATAATGATTTTCCCTTCTTTAATCGCCGGCGCTATCTTTTCCGCCAGATGTTGTGCCCGGGCAGCGTTATAAAGCAGAAGCTCCGTCACAGCGGACATCTCCCGGTGCTCGGGGAGGAGGAGTATCTCCCGTATCCTGCTGCCGATGACTGTCCCTCCGGGTTCAAAAGTCAGGACAACGTCATGGCCTTCACGTGAAAGCCGTCCTGAAAGCAGCCGCGCCTGGGTAGTTTTACCGGTCCCTTCTATTCCCTCAAAGGAGAGAAAAAAACCACTCATGCCAGAGCTTCTTTTAGTCGCATAAGCAGCTGGCATATTCTCGTAGTTTCCTCAATGCTCCTTAAAGCCGTGCCGCAAGAGGGCGTAAGAAGAATATTTTCCTGCACAAGTCCCGGAGGCAGGTGTCTGAAAAGTTCCTCGAAATGTGAACGCAGCAATTCTATCAATTGCACGTCATCCACTGCGCCGATAGCATCGGAGGTCGGCACAATACCCCATGCAAGATAACCGCCCCCGGCCAGGAAATTCTTCAGTTGCCCGTGGTAGATCGCAAGCGTGTCAAAATACTCATAAGCGTCGAAATTGATGATTTGAGCACCGCTTTCCATGACCAGGGGCCAGTCCGCCCTTCCGCAGCAATGCACGCCGGATATTCCTCCCGCATCATGAACAGCTGAAACCATGTCCCCGAGCAATCTGAACGCCTCGCCGGAATCCACTCCAAGATACGATGAACTGCCCAGGGCGGAAATTATAGGCTCATCAATGAAAATGATGACCTCATCGGCGTGCTGCTTTAACACATCTATTTGCCATCTCATTTTTGCCTTCAGAAGCATGGCTGCTATCTCCCTCAATTCCTCATCGTAGAAAAGAAGCTTCCCATCCTGGTCTTTGAGGCCGAGCGTAAACGTGACAGGTCCTGTAACGTGCCCTTTAAGAACTTTGAATCTCCTGCCCTTTACCTTCTTAAGAAATGTATGAAGCCCCACGGCATAATCTTCGGAAATAGAAATTTTCGACGTATCGGTGTAGGACTCGTAAAACCGCTCCAGTTCATCGCTCTCGTCTCTCCCGACCCATATCCTCCCGCCCTTCTCGTCGGTTTTGATATATGGCATCCCTTCCGAGTACTGGGCGATCATGGATTCCCGGAACGATATACCGGGCAACTGCGGCCAGAAAGGGATATCGAAGGTCCTGAGCACAAGCTCGCACGCGTCCTCCGCGTTTCTATGGGGAAGACTGCCTATGCCGGTTGTAGAAAAAGATTTTATCTTAAAGGACATATTCTATTATAGCAAATATGGCGAATGACATGCCTGCTTTTGGTGTAAAATAAAGGATGTTGAATAAGGTCAGGCCCCCTTATTTTCTTGCCTGTGCAGTGCTGATACTCGCATTTTGCAGCACAGGTTTCGCGCTTTCGGATGAAAAGATATTGAGTCTTCAGAATGCGATGAAAGGCGCATCCACGGGTGACCGTATCGCTTTTTTTGCGGAGCAGTTTGTGGGCACTCCCTATGACCCCGACCCTCTGGGGGCTTATGTCAGACAAGCGGTGATTGTGGCGGATGAAAAGATCGATTGCATGTATCTGGTCTTCAGGGCGGTTGAACTTGCTCTGAGCCCGACCCCGGAGGGTGCGGTTGAAGCGGCACTGGAGAGGCGCTTTCACTCAAGAGGGATCATAAGCAACCGGAAAGTGGTCAATTATGATGACAGGTTTGCTTATGGTGAAGACATGGTCCCCAGCGGCAAATGGGGAAAAGAGATAACGTCGGAAATCGGCAGGACGGTTGCAATTCAGGCGCCAAGATCAGGGCAGAACACGGATATGCTCCAGCCCGGTGAAGTGCTCAACGGAATCGAAAAGCTGAAGAGCGGCGATCTCCTTTTTTTCATAAAATCTCCCTCTGAAAAAACCGGGAACGAGATCGTAGGCCATTTGGGGATTATTGAAAGAGCCGGCGCATTGGGCAAAGACATCTATCTTATTCATGCAAGCGGCAGGAAATACAAAGGGGGCATAGTGAAGAAGATTGCGCTGAGAGAGTACATAAAAACCATGCCCTTCATAGGAATAAAAATAACGCGCTTCCCTTGACGGTTTCGTAAAAAGCCCATATGCTGTGTTCCGCTGCATCCTTCGTCACTACAGCGTACGCAAAGTGCGCCTCATTCCTCAGGATTTGCGCGCCTTGCCTATGAACTCCGTCTAACTTCTTTTATCTTCTCCTCGATGCCCTTGTCTGCTTGCGAAGCTTCTTATGTTTGTGCTTGCGCATTTTCTTCTTGCGCCATTTTACAACGTTCCCCACACCCACACCTCCTATCGCGTTTATATCGTTATAGAGTTATTTTTGTAGTTATAGTCTGCATAAATGCCTCAAGCTGAAGCATAGTGGTTGATGATTCGCTGCCGTCGTAGGGAATGCTGATGCTCGGCACTCCGCAGTCTTTGTTCACGGCTTTGAGTAACGCCGTAACTATGGTCCCCGGCATACAACCGAACGGCATGGCATTAACAATACCCGCCGCGCCTTTCTCAACGAGATCTATAACTTTGCCGATGCTTAAAACCGCTTCACCCTCGAATGAGTCATGGACATAGGGTGACGCTTTATCCAATATCTCCCTCGTCGACGGTTCCCCGAGCGTTTTCAGAAAACCACTGAAAGAGCGGCCATATCTGTGTTCTATTCGCTTCTGGAAAAATCTTTTGAGAGAGATATTCATGATATCAGACCAGCGCCTTTTAATCAAGGCTTTTCTGAACGCCACACTATTGACATAATAGATCCATTCTTCCACCGGTGCAAGCCACACTTCCCCGCCCAGGGCCTCGATCTTGCGCACCAGGTCTTCGTTCGAGAACTTATGCGATCTGACGAAAATTTCACCGACAATGCCGATTAGGGGCCGTTTTTCCTTCCGGCAGGGGACTGATTTGAAATCATCCCGCATGGCCCTTAAAAGGTGCTCCATTGTCCCCTTGCCATTGCTATTCCCGTTCGCGCAGAGTGTCCGGTAAATATTCTCCCGGTATTCTTTGTAAAAATGATCGGCGTCGCCAGCCTCCCGCTCATATGGCCTCGTCTCATGCAAACACTTGGTCAGCAACTCATAAGCGATAATGCCCCTCCATGCTGTCGTAGAAAAATTGCTTCCGGCCACACTGAGTTCGCGGTAAAATGTAACATCCTGTGTTGGAGCAAAAATCGGGACATCGTTCAATCCAAGTTTTTCGAGCACCAGCTTGTGAGAAATGTTGTATTGCCCGAACCTGCAAGGCCCGGTCCCCGAAGGCATGAAAAAAGCGGAAGCGCCGGGGTTGAAATCAGGAGATAATACCTTCTTGAGCATATCGCCGGTCGTGACAACGTAGGGATAACATTCTTTACCCGACACGTATTTTCTGCCTATGTCCACTGTTGTCTTGTCGGATTCAGGCAAAACCTCGGCCCGCACGCCGCACCGTTCAAATGCAGCTTTAACGGCAATAGTGTGGTCGCACATTCCCGGTATATAAACAGTGCGCCCCTTTAGCGAAGCAGCCCCGTTACCCTTGCGCGCAAACGCGGAGACGCCGTGAAACGCATGTCCGCCGCGTTGCCGCATCTTCGTGCCGGATTCTCTCTGCTGTTGTATGCTGTCCAAAAATGCCTCACACCGGGTTATTGCCCCGGCGTCGGCACTGTGCTCATCTATTTCTATGTGCAGGAACGGCTTCCCGGCCATTTCCTCCTTAAAATATTTCAGGATATATGAATCAGGGCCGCAGGAAAAGTTCCCGATATAAATAGCGTAAAGATGAGGAGCGTTTGCGATAAGCCGGGCCGCCTTCAGTATTCTTTGTCCTGACCTCCAGTACATGTTCGGCCATGCATCTTCCACCCGCACTTCATCAAGCGGCAGCATGTCCATAGGGATGGAAAGAGTGTCTATTGCCGAGAGCTTACCAGGGATTCCCAAATTGACCGCAGGATCAAAAGCATTATAGGCACGTCCGACTATCACTGCCACCGGCTGCGTTCCCGAGGCATGCTGAGCGAATATTTCCCTGCCCTTCCGGTCAACTGAAGCGGAAAATGCCGCCTGCGATATCCCGGCGTGGCTGAGCGCCCGGTTGATGTCCTTTCTTCTTATTCCAAACTTTTTAAGGCTCCTGAACAGTTCTCTGCCAAGGTGCTCCATGCCCCTGCTGAAATCCACAATGGGCGTGACAGGCCGTATACCGCTGATAGCGGCTTTCGACACATAAGGGATGGTCTGAGTATGCGGGCACGCCACTCCCCTGGAGGAGCCTGCCCCGCTTAGGCTGATATCAATAAAACTTGGAATAAAGATCGCGTCGATCCCTGCATCCACAAGGTATTTTATGTGGCCATGCGCGACTTTTACAGGAAAACAGGCTTCGGAAAGAACATTCTCAAAACCCAGTTGTATGATCTCCTTGTTGGTTTCGGGGGAGACTATAACCTCAAAACCCAGTTCCCACAGAAAAGCCGTCCAAAAGGGGAGATAATCGTGAAAGTAAAATATATACGGGATACCGATCTTGATACGTGAAGCGCGCTGCGTTATGCGTGATGAGCGGTATTCATCATGGGACTTCCACAGCATCTCCTGCCTGAAAGCAAAAACGTCAGGCAGAGACGGCTTTCGGGACCGCCTGATATCATAACGTTCACACCTGCCCCCGAAAAAAAGGTGCCCGTCTTCGCCGTGTATTTTTATCTTGTTTATCTCGCATATGTTTGAACATCCTTTGCATTCAAACGAGGCAATCTCATATGTGCGCTTCGATAGTGAAAAGCCCTTGAATCGGGTCTTCCGTTCCTCCACGCTCAGGCCTTTCATATGCCTCATGGCGATAAGGGCCATACCGATTGCCCCGGTAACATCGTGGTTCGGGGGCACTGTAATCGTCGCCCCAAGGTGATTCTCAAAGGCAGCCACTACAGCGCTATTGAAGGCCACTCCGCCCTGAAAGAAAATATTCCTGCCGACAGGTTTTCCTGCAATGACTCTGTTTACGTAATTCTGCACAATTGAATAAGCAAGACCCGCCAGGAGGTCGTCTGTTGCGCCCCCCCTCTGCAGACTCGCCATAAGAGAGTTTTCCATAAAAACAGTGCACCGTTCGCCGAGCCTGCAAGGCCGTTTTGACCGGAACGCCAGCTCCGCAAACTCATCCTTTACCCTGATTCCGAGTTTCTCAGCCTGTTCCTCAAGGAAGGAGCCGGTCCCGGCCGCACATGCCTTGTTCATTTCAAAGTCCACGATAACGCCGTCTCTGATGGAAATATATTTGGAATCCTGCCCGCCGATCTCAAAGATTGTATCAACAGCCGGATCAATAAAAATTGCCGCTGTCGCCTGGGCAGTAATCTCATTCTTGACAATGTCTGCGCCTACAAAGTCGGCAATCATGTATCGCCCCGAACCGGTCGTGCCCACGCCGAGGATTCCAACGCCGTCCCCCACTTCGGCATAAATCTCTCCCAGACCCTGCCTGACCGCATCAATGGGCCTGCCTGCAGTCATAAGATACCGCTTGGCAAGAAGCTTGCCATGCTCATCGACCAGGGCAAGGTTTGTACTTATGGAGCCTATATCTATCCCCAAATAGGCACCTTCCGGCACCGCAGCCCCAAGGTCGGGACGCGGAGATGCCGGTACACTGGGACGCGGGGATAGAAAAAGCCGTTGGTGGCCCTGATCATCAAATGAGGCTGACTGCAGGAAGGCTTCGAGGGCCTCGGCACCATAATCGTTGATATGCCCCTCATCCATATCCTTGAGCGCTGCGCCGAGCGCCCCCATAAAAACAAAGTCCTGCGGTATGAACAGCTCCTCAAGTGCAAAGACCTCTTTAAAGGCCCGGACCATACCCTTGTTTGCCGCCACGCCGCCCTGAAATGCAACAGGCACCTTGAGGTCTCTGCCTTTCGCAATGGCGCTTTTGAAATTCCGGGCCACGGCAAAACACAAACCTGCAACGATATCTTCCATCGGCGTAGCAATTTGCTGAAGATGTATCATGTCCGATTTCGCAAAAACACTGCATCGCCCGGCGATTTTAGAAGGTCTCACCGAGAGCGCCGCCGTTTCGCTGAACTCCTCTATGTTCAACCTCAAACGTTCAGCCTGCTGCTCAAGGAAAGAACCCGTTCCTGCTGCGCACACGGAGTTCATCGAAAAATCCCTGATCCCGCCGTCCTCCAGGAATATCAGTTTCGAGTCCTCCCCTCCCATCTCTATAATTGTGTTGATGCGGGGGAATAATTTCATGACTGAATAGGACTGAGATACTATCTCATTGAGGCATTTTATTTTCAGTGCCGACCCGATCACCTTGGCGGATGTGCCGGTAAGAGAGAGCCCGCTGCGCGGATACAAATTTTTTGCTTCCCTGAGAAGGGTCAGGGCTGTGTTCAGGGGATGGCCGTAATGCTTTACATATTGCCCGTTGAGCTTATTACCTTTCGCATCAAGGACAACGAGTTTGATGCTGACAGAGCCCGCATCAAGACCGATGAAATACATTTTCACCTCACCTGGAAATGACTGAAAGGCTTACACAACCTGCTCAACATCGAAGATGCTTAAACTAAATATACCATACTGTACTGCGGTATGCACCCACACGGTTTCGTAAAAAGTCCATATGCTAGTTCCACCCCAGCAAGTCTGCGACTTGCCGGGGACCCCGGCGTTGCGCTGCATCCTTCCTCACTGCGGCGTACGAAAAGTACGCCTCATTCCTCAGTGTTTGCGCGCCTCGCCTGTAAACTTTTTACGAAACCGTCCTTTTTATTTTTTTGCGTTGGTGATAAGCTTGACGATATCCTTAAACTGTCTTTTTGTCGCCTCGCTCAGAGCGGTCTCGCCGCTGTCATCCTCCGTATCAAGGGCGGCCCCACCCTTGCGGAGCAATACTTTCACGATATCCGTGTATCCTTTGGCCGCTGCTATAATAAGCGGCGTTCTGCCGCTTTCATCGGCAACCTTTGTGTCGGCATTCCTGCGCAAGAGAAGTTTGACAATTTCCAGATTATTCTTTTCAACTGCGACGGCAAGGGGCGTCCTGTCAAGACTGTCGGTGCTGTTCACCGAGACTCCTTTATTTATCAATAGGGTTGCAACTTCGGTATTTTCCCTGGTGATAGCCAATAGAAGGGGCGTGACCCCTTCACTGTCCGCGGCCTCCATGTCAACACCCTTGCGGATCAGCGTCTTTACCAATTCGACATTCCCCTTGTCAACAGTCTCCTGGTTAAAATTCCCCTTGTCTATCGCCAGAAGAAGCGCGGTGGTGCCGTAATCATCTGCAGCATTTATATCGGCCCCCTTGTCTATCAGAAGCCCGACGAGTTGAGTGCCGAGTTCCTCAACAGGACTGTTATACATCAAAGAACCCGCCAGTTTATTCTGGCCGCCCCCGACTGCCCGCATAAGGACTGTTATTCCATCGTTATCCGCAGCGTTCACAGATGCTCCCATGCCTATCATCATCTTTGCCAGTTCAGCATGACCATTGCTTACAGCAACATAAAGCGCTGTCCTCCCCATATTGTCCCTTCTCTCCAAATCGGCGCCTCTTTCAACCAGAAGCCGGGCGACGGACAACCGCTTTCCCACTTCCAAATCCGCCCTGTCCTTTTCAGCCATGTGCTTGCGGTCAGCTTTCTTTACCGGAATATCAAGCACCCGGACCAGAACAGTCCTGTCGCTTTTGTCACTGGCATTTATATACGCTCCCATGTCAAGCAGTATTTTTACGCTTTCGATATTCCCCTTATCAGCCGCAAACATCAACGCCGTGCTGTTGCTGCTATCAATATCATTGATGCCGGCGCCACGGTCGAGCAATAACTTCATCACTTCGATACGATTAAACGAAGCGGCAACCATAAAAGGATTCATGCCATTAATGCATAGCTTGATATCAATATCTGCTCCCTTGTCCAAAAGACTCCTGAGCCGGGGTAAATTTCCGTTCAGAGCCTCGTCACAAATCCTGAGATCGGTAACGGCAAAACATGGCGAAAGGGTAAAGGAAACAAACAGCAGGCTAAGGGCTAGGGGCAAAAGGCGAAAGGTTGATGAGGAACAAAAATCAAAAAATGATCTTCTATCTTTTGCCATTAGCCTTTTGTCTCTTTTTCCAGAGGCAACGTAAAGCTGAAAGTGGATCCCTCGCCTACTTTACTGTCGACTTCCAGCCCGCCGTTATGGGCGCTGATTATTTTTTTCACGATGGCGAGACCCAATCCGGTGCTCTTTTCATCACCGGTCGGCTGAGCGCTCAAGCGCTGAAACTCGCCAAATAGTTTGGACTGCTCCGATGCGGCGATGCCCGGGCCTTCGTCACGCACGCTGACTTTTGCCATGTCGTTCTCCCGCGAAAGCGCGATGTGGATATTCGAGCCGGAAGGTGAGAACTTAATTGCATTACCCAAAAGGTTGTCCACGACCTGGGCAATCCTGTTGCAGTCGAAGAGCACTTCCGGAACGTCTGAATAAGCAGTATGCACCCTTATGTTCTTTCGCCCGGCGATTACGGAGCCGAGCTTCGCCCGGTCCTCAAGAAGGTCCTTCAAAGAACCTCTCTTGAATTTCAGATCGAGCTTGCCGCTTTCTATCACGGATATGTCAAGCAGGTCATTCACTAGAGTCAGCATGTCATTTGAAGCATTGTTGATCACAGTAAGATATTCCTCCTGATCTTCGCTGAGGGGGCCGAACGCCTTGCCCTTCAGTATTTCGCTCAGGCCGCTGATGGAAGTCAGAGGGTTTCTCAAATCATGGGCGGCCATTCCGAGAAACCGGTTTTTCAGATTGTTAAGCTCAAGGAGTTCATGGTTTGATTTCTCCAGTTCCACGTTTTTCCTGGCGAGGTCGTCTATCAACTGAAGATTCTGCTTCTTCAAGCGGTATTTTTCGACCACCTTCTCCACTGACAGGATTACAGTATCCTGGATGTTTTCATCCTTCAAAAGGTATTCGTTTGCGCCGCTGTGGATAGCCTCAATTGCAACAGAAATCTCATTATTACCTGTAAGGATAATGATAGGGATATCTTCATCGTTTTTACGAATTTCCCTTATGAGTTCGTTTCCGTCCATTTCAGGCATGTTCATGTCGGAAATAATTACTTCGGCGTCTGATCCGCCCCGCAATTTTTTCAGGGCTTCAAGGCCGTTTTCAGCGGTTTCCACCCCATAACCGCCGGCATCGAGGATCATTGCAAGCATGTCCCTCACAAACTGGTCGTCATCGACAACGAGAATTTTTGTGCCTTCAGCTTCCACAAAGACCTCCTTAAAAATTACCCCTTCTTACCTTCCTGCAAGGTTTCCGACCCGTCCCCGCTTCCCCAGAAGCTCGTATATCGCCACAGGCTGTTCTTTGCCTTTCACCCTTATAAGGTCCAGTTCGCGGAAAACCATATCATCCACCGCATTGCGCGTCCCCTCTCCGACAATTATCTCTACACCCATGTCCTTCGCAACGCCTTCCAGACGCGAGCCCAGGTTTACTGCTTCGCCCATGACAGTGTAAGCGACGCGAAATTGCGAACCCATGTTCCCGACACTCATCATACCTGTATTCAACCCGATACCAATATGCAATTCCGGCCAGCCGCGTTCAGCAAAATGCGGCCTCAGCGCTGCCATGGTTTGCTGCATTTCGAGCGCTGACAGCACAGCGTTTCGAGCGTGCTCCGGGTCATCGAGAGGAGCGCCCCAAAATGCCATAATCGCAGCTCCGATATATTTGTCGAGTGTTCCGCCGTGCTTCTGAATTATTGCTGTCATAGCTGTCATGTATTTGTTCATAAGCTTCGACAGTTCCTTCGGGGAAAGCGATTCGGAAATAGCAGTGAAATCCCTCACGCCGGCAAAAAGCACCGTCAGTTTCCGTTTTTCGCCTTCCATGGTGAAACTTCCCGGATTTTTGCTCATTTCGTCCGCGAGTTTCGGCGAAACATACTGGCCGAATCTTGTAATCAGCTCGTTCACTCCACGGTTTGACATCTCCAGTTCCATGTTTTTGCGGGCGAGATCGGCTATCAATTGAAGCTGTTTTTTCAGCCGGTATTTTCTTATCACATTCTCCACGGACAGTTTTAAGGTGTCCTGGATGTTTTCGTCTTTCAGCAGGTATTCGTTTGCCCCGTTCCGGATCGCCTCTATCGCAACCGAAAGCTCATGATTGCATGTCAGGATAATAATAGGGACGTCTTCATCGATTTTACGGATCTCCTTTATAAGTTCGTTGCCATTCATTTCAGGCATGTTCATATCGGAAATAATAACCTCTACGCCCGGGACGCTCCGGAATTTGTCTATGGCCTCAAGGCCGTTTTCAGCGGTTTCAGCCTGATAACCCCCGGCCTTGAGGATCATTGCAACAATATCCCTTACTAATGGATCATCATCGACAACGAGAATTTTTGTGCCTTCAGCTTCCACAAAGACCTCCCTCAAGAATTTGCCCTTTCTTACCTTCGGCAGCTCTTGTCACCCGCGCAAATCCAGGACCTCATGTTCCGTCACCTCCCGGCTCAGGGGAATAGTGAATGAGAAATTGCTCCCCTGCCCGGGTCCGCTCTCGACCCATATCCTGCCTCCGTGATGCTCTATTATCTGCCTGCATATCGGCAGCCCCAGTCCCGTACCCTTCGGCTTGTCAGTCAATGTGTCACCTATTTGCTTGAATTTCTCAAATACCTTCTCACGGTCTTCTTCCGCTATCCCTATGCCCGAATCGATTACGCTCACCTTTATTTCGTTCCCTGTCCGGCTCGCACGGCAGGTTATGGTCCCTTTATCCGTAAACTTTACAGCGTTGGAAATAAGATTGACAAGTGCCTGTATAAGTTTGTCCATGTCACCGGTAATATCAGGCAAGTCCTTTTCCACCTCCTTTATCAATTTGAGTCCTTTTTGCTGGATCAGGACTGCCGTGGCTGCAGTGGCCCTTTCTATCGTCTCAGCTATAGATGTCCGCTCGCTCGCCCACTCAACCTTCCCCGCTTCCATCTTTGCCAGATCAAGAACGTCGTTTATAATTTTTGTCAGCCTTTCGCCCTCTGACACGATAATATCTATATTGCTCCTCACCTGTACGACCGCTCTCCTGACCTTCCTTTCATCGGTTTCCACCAAAGGAAGGATGGTGTCTTCCAGTTTCTCCCTTATGATGCAGGCAAAGCCGAGTATGGATGTAAGGGGGGTCCTCAATTCATGAGACACTGACGACAAAAATGCCGATTTCATTTCGTCCAGTTGCTTTAATTCTTCGTATGCCTTCTCCAGTTCGGCGGTCCTTTCGCTTACCATATCTTCCAGGTTCTGTTGGTAGCTCTTCATCTTCTCTATCGTCCGATGGAAGGATTCAGTAACCTGATCGCCTTCATCCTCACTTCCCTGGGTCATGCCTATTTCGTCCACGAGTTTAGGCGGAACATACTGGGCGAACAGTCTGGTAATCAGCTCGTTCAGTTCACGGAGTTCGCGGTTTGATATCTCCAGTTCCAATTTTTTGCGGGCAAGATCGGCTATCAACTGAAGGTTCTGTTTTTTTAGCCGGTATTTTTCTATCACATTCTCCACAGACAGTTTTAAGGTGTCCTGGATGTTTTCGTCTTTCAGGAGGTATTCGTTTGCGCCGTTCCGGATTGCATTTATCGCAACCAAAATTTCGTTATTGCCTGTCAGTATAATAATAGGGACGCCTTCATCGATTTTACGGATCTCCCTTATAAGTTCGTTGCCATTCATTTCAGGCATGTTCATATCGGAAATAACAACCTCGACGTCCGATCCGCTCCGGAATTTGTCTATGGCCTCAAGGCCGTTTTCAACGGTTTCAACCTGATAACCCTCGGCATTGAGGATAACTGCAAGCATGTCCCTCACTAACGGATCGTCATCGACAACGAGAATTTTTGTGCCCTCAGCCTCCATTAACGCCTCCGTTTTTATCCGGCAAGATTCTGCACCGTTTCAAGCAGATTGGTCTGGTCAAAGGTCCCCTTGATGATATAGGCATTGGCGCCGACCATAATCCCCCGTCTTTTGTCCTCTTCCTTTTCTCTCGATGTCACAATGATAATGGGAATATCTTTGTAGGTTTCGTCACTCCTCAGCTTCTCCGTCAGCGAAAAACCGTCAAGGCGGGGCATCTCTACATCCGTGATGATAAGATCGTACTTGAACTCCCTTGTCTTTTCGAGGGCCTCCATGCCATCTTCCGCCAGTTCAACCGTATAACCATATGCCTCGAGAATGCTCTTCTCTATGTCCCTGGTATTGACGGAATCATCAACGACAAGAATGTTCACGCCCTTTTCCTCACGCTGAACAGCACGCGCCCCTTTAAGCAGCCCTTCTCCCCGCATCTCCTTGGCCGCCTCCACAAGCGCGGGAATGTGAAGGACATTTATAATTTCATTTTTCCCGGAGAGGGTGAATCCCGATACAAGCTTAATGTTGTTCATATGAGACGGCAGCGATTTGATTACCATATCTTCTTCGTCAAGCAGGCCATCGACCATAAGGCCAAGGTTTTCGTCACCCATACGGACAATAATAATCAGGGGTTCTCCGGCGCCGCTTAAAGCCTGCGCCTTCCCCGTTTTCTGCAACTGTTCCGGCACAGGCACCTTCAGAAGTGAGTCGAGGCTTACCAACGGGATAAACTCATTTCTGAGCCTTATCGCCTTTTTATCCACCACCTGCGTAAAGTCGGACTCAGGGACCCGTATAATCTCCCTGACATAATGGGCCACTATACCGAAAGTCATGCCGCAAGCCTCTATCAGAAGTATACGCATGACTGCCAGGGTCATGGGCAGACGGATATAAAAAGCTGTGCCCGCGCCCGCTTTGGTCTCTATCCTGAGGGTCCCGCGCAAATCCTCCAAAATGTTCTTTTTCACAACGTCCATGCCGACACCTCTGCCGGAAATATCAGTAATAATGGCACTGGTGCTGAACCCTGGCTGAAAGATCAGGTCGATAATGGCCGATTCCGTCATAACGTTAATTTCATCTTCGCTGAGGATCTTCCTTCGCAATGCCCGTTCCTTCACCTTTCCGAGAGGAATACCGCAGCCGTCGTCGGAAAGATGTATAAGCACGCCGCCTGCCTCATAAGACGCCGACACTCTTATTGTACCCCTTGCCGGTTTTCCCAGTTTAACGCGTTCCTCGGGTGCTTCTATTCCATGGTCTACGGCGTTCCGTATCATATGGACCAGAGGGTCGCCTATTTTCTCCATCATCTTCTTGTCGATTTCTATGTCGTCGCCCGCAGTGATTATATCCACTTCTTTCCCAAGGGACCGCGAGATATCGCGTACCAACCTGGGCAGAGAGCCAAAAACCTGTGAAAGAGGGACCATGCGCATCATAAGCGCCTTTGTCTGAATCTCGTCGGTGATCAGTTCCTGCACATTGTTGTAGTCGCGAATGTTAGACAGCATCCGTTTGATCTCTCCTAAAAGATGTTGCGCCGAATCCACAACTGCACCGGGGAAATCTCCGTTGCCGCGGCTTTTGTGCAGCAGGACAAGTTCCAGATTGCGTTTCGCCAGCCTGTGGGCGTCTTTAATGTCGAGAAGGCCCTGCTTCAAACGGTTCTGGTTCGACACGATCTCACCCATAAGTTTGATAAGCTCATCCAGTTTATCGGCGCTGATACGCACGGTCGCAGACGCACCCCCCCCAAGCACCCCCTTGGCAACGGGGGTATGAAGGGGGGGGTCTTTTTCGTCCGGCTGTTTGCCTTCCCCCTGAAATGTGCCCGGCGGAATTGGGGTTGCGGCAGTTTCATGTGACGATGCCTCAACGTTATGTGCAGCAGAAGGGACCATGACTCCTTCGGCTGCCCTTGCAAGCTCTTCGCACAGGGCGCTGTTGTCAGCCGTAATCTCCTGCCCTGCCGCAGTCTTTTCTATCATCTCCGTAATAGCATCGACGCCCTTAAAGAGAAGATCGGCAAATTCTTTTGTATAAACTATCTTCCTGTCCCTCAACGCGCCCAGGGAGTCTTCCAGCTTATGCGCCACCTCGGTTATTCCGGCGAGTTTCAGCATCCGCGAAGACCCCTTGATTGTATGAGCGGAACGAAAAACAGAGTTTATGGTTTCGGCGTCGTCCGGAGTTTTTTCGAGTATTACCAGCCCTTCATTAATCTTGCCGATGTGCTCACGGGCCTCATCGGTAAATCGGGATATGAATTTCGCCATATCGAAGGCCATCAGCCCCTCCCTGTTCCGGCTACTCTTTTTTGCAACTGAGCAAGATTATGGTTGCACAAATGGGTTATCTGGTCGGCAGGAAACGCCAGAGGGAAAAATACCAGACCGTGGTCCTTGATATCTCCCTTCCTGAGGAGTTTAACCACTATTTCATACTCCCGGCAAGCAGCCGCAGCTTCATCGCGGGACCGGTAAATCTCGGCAAGATAAAAGTGCGCCAGCCAGCACGAAGACTGGATGTACAGTGCTTCTTTAAACCGTTTAAGGGCGGTCTCGTCATCGCTTTTTATTCTTGCTATCAACCCTAAAAGCAGGTAACCTTCAAGACACCACTGATCCATTTCGATGCTTTGCCCACATACGTGTTCTGCCTCATCAAGCCGCTTCAAATTTATCAGGACACCACTTTTAAGGGTATAGGCCCCTATAAAAGCCTGGTCCTGATCCATCAAATCATCGAGACAACGCAGCGCGTCATCATATCTTTTGGTCTTGGCGTATCCCAGCGCTTCATCAAAAAGCTGGTGACTGTCTTTCCGCCTTTCGCCGGAAAGCCCTGAAGCCGGAAGCGGGGACGAGGGGACACGGCGAAGCTGCGAAGAGAAAAAGTCAGTGTTGGACCGCGTCCCGCCGCGCAGCGGGGCCTTTCTTCTTTCCACGATTTCTATCTCGATCTTCTTCCGGTAAAGAAAGAGACCGTCCATCTCTACCAGGGACAAAACGCCAATGTCATGAGACAGGGTTTCGGCGGAACCGACCAGCAGGTATCCATTTTCGTTCAGCATGCCCGCAAGGTTCCTGAATATGTTTTTTTGTGTTTCGGGTTCAAAGTATATGGAAACATTCCGGTAAAAAATAATGTCGGCGCCGCGGAGTTTGTCCGGATATGCCTCGCTCAAAAGGTTGAGTTCCACAAACTCAACCCTGTTCCTGACAACATCCCTGACTTTGTAGTTGCTCTCGCCGGTCCTTTCAAAATATTTCTCCCTGAGATCGTCGGGAAAGCCCCTGAATGAGTGTACGCCGTATACTCCTTTCCTTGCCACGGCAAGTGCATAACTGTCTATATCAAATCCGGTAACGGAAACCAAATTCTGCACGCCGGAACCGTATTTCTCCATCAGCCTGATAACGATTGAGTATGGCTCCTCTCCGGTTGAACAACCGGCGCTCACTATATTTATCCTGCCCTCCGGCTTTTTCACCGCAAGCAACTCCGGGAGAATCCGGGTCACCAGCAGATCGAGATGAGACGGCTCCCTGAAAAAATATGTCTCATTTACAGTAAGAAGGTTAACAAGCTGGCAAAATTCGTCCCTGCTGTCAACGATACGGTTGAAGTATTTGGCGCAAGACTCCGCACCGGTCTGGGACATTCTTTTCCTGATACTATCCTCCAGTATAGGGGCCCTGACGCCGTTAAAACAAAGTCCGCACCGTTCTTTAATGAGATTGTTAAAGGGGGTCATATCCATAGCTCTGCCTTATCGGTCACTCCTCACCTGCTGCCTGCAAAATGCGCCACTTCTTCGGCGATTTCGTCCAGCGGCAGTATCTTGTCCACGCATCCGCTATCAATGGCGACCTTGTTCATTCCAAATACTACCGATGTCCTTTCGTCCTGCGCCACGGTAAGGCCTTTGGCCTCTTTAATTTTTTTGATTCCTGTGGCCCCGTCGCTGCCCATACCTGTCAGTATCACGCCGATACCTTTAGGACCATAAACTTTCGCCACTGAAGAGAGCAGGACATCGCAGGAAGGGCGGTAGATGTCCTTCGGGTGTCTGTCGATCAGAGAGATTCTTCTCATGCCATTCACTTCCATGTGTTTTTCAGAGGGCGATACATATACTATACCTGCAGCAAGACAATCTCCGTCTGCGGCCACCTTGATGTCAAGATGAGACAACCCTTTAAGCCATTCCACCATCCCCGTCACAAAGCCGTCCGAGATATGCTGTGCAATGACAACCGGACACGGAAATTTTTCCGGCAGCCTTGACAGGATCACTGAAAGCGCTTCGGGTCCGCCGGTAGAGGCAGCGATGGCTGCGATCCTGTCCGACTGTTTGCCGTCAAAGACAGGTTTAGGCAGCACCTCTATTGCCTTCGCCGCACGGTGTCCGCCCAGATGGGCAATGACCCGCACCTTGGAGAGCAGTTTTATCTTATCGATGAATTCCCTTGCGGCGTCGAGGTTGATATCAGGCTTCACAACAAGATCCAGCGCCCCCTTAGATATGGCGGCATATGCGGTATGGGCGTCTCCCCGCGTCGTCACCACGAGTATCGGCACGGGATGGGAAGCCATTATAAGCTCGGTGGCCTCCAGCCCGTCCATAACCGGCATTTCTATATCCATAGTCACAATATCCGGCTTGAGGTCCGGAACTCTTGCGACAGCCTCCCTGCCATTCGTCGCTTCGCCGACCACCAGTATTTCCTTGTCGGTGGATAAAATTGCTTTAATGAGTTCCCGCGCCAGCGAACTGTCGTCAGCTACTAATACCTTTATATGTCCCATCACCTATTCTCGCCCCGTCATTCTTTCAGCTTGAATTTTTTCACAAGCTCCTTTAACCCATTAGACAATTTTGACAACTTCATCGAGATATTGATTACCTCGTTCACAGCATCAGTAGTCTGTTCTGCTCCCACCACAATTTCCCTCAGC
>JADFXU010000015.1:48185-49168 GCA_015233365.1 Nitrospirota bacterium
AAAGTACGCCTCATTCCTCAGGATTTGCACGCCTTGCCTATGAACTTTTTACGAAACCGTCTTTTTTTAGTCATTTTTTCAGCTTGAATTTTTCCACAAGTTCCCTTAACCCATTAGACAGTTTTGCCAGCTTCAAGGAGATATTGATGACCTCATTTACAGCATCAGTTGTCTGTTCTGTTCCCACCACAATTTCCCTCAGCGCTGTCACGACCTGGTTGCTCGCCGTTTTCTGCTGCTGTGTCGACAGGGAAATCTGTTTCGCAGCGTCGGTGGTTGTCTGCGCATCATCCACTATACCCGCAAGTATCCCTGCGGTCTGGTTTGAGTACGCCATCCCCTCCTGTATGCCTTTTGCTCCCTTTTCCGATGCTATCACCAGACGGTTGATGGCTTCCTGTATCTCGTTGATCTTCGACTCGATCTCACCTGTCGATTCCATTACGCTGTCTGCAAGCCTCCTGATCTCGACCGCAACCACACCGAACCTCTTCCCGGCCTCCCCTGCGCTCGAGGCCTCCAGCGCCGCATTAAACGCTATCAGCTTGGTCTGGTCCGCTATTGCATTGATTATCTCCATTACTTTCGTTATCTCTCTCGACTTCCTCCCCAGTTCTACAATTTCCTGTATGCTCTTCTGGTTGTCGCTGGTTATGTCGCTCATCTTCATAAGCACCGACTCCACTGCCCCGGCACCCCGCTTCGTGTTCTCCCACGTCTTTGACGCGATATCCACTACCGCGTTCGCGTGGTCCGCTATCTGAGTGGATGACGCGGAAAATTCCTCCATGGTAGACGTAATTTCGGCGACCGCCGCAGACTGCTCCGTCGAAATTGCCGCCTGCCGGTCAACAGCCGTTGAGCATTCGTTGACACCGGAATTAATATCCGTAGCGGCACCGGAAACTTTCTTGATAACGTCGTGCAAACTGTCGATATAGCCGTTAAACCATTTTGCCAATTCTCCAATTTCGTCATCGGTA
>JADFXU010000016.1 GCA_015233365.1 Nitrospirota bacterium
GCATATAAAACACATAATAACAGCTAGTTAGCTGCTGGCATCGCTTGTGCTCTTATTATCACTGAATCCAGGTTCCATGGAGGAGGAAAGAATGAGGAGAAAGCAGCTTTTATTCGTAACGTATCACGACGAGAACTGTGAAGAGGGGCTCTCTTATGCCGGTGACCTTGCAAAAGTGATGAACAACTGTATTTCCCCGCCGATTATCCTTAAGAGAAAAGTTATGGAGAAAATCGGGGGCATGATGGCAGTCGTCACTTATGCCGAGGCCAATGATTATAAGACAGCCAGGGAGATGATCAAGGAGGACCTTGAGAAGAAAAACGGGAGCTATGAGGAGCGGCTTGGCCAGCTTGTGGAGAAGTGCAGGCAGTCCGGAGTTCCTGTGGATATCAGCACTGCCGCTACAGATACTGTTTCCGCGATAAAGAATCTCCTCAGGCAAAACACAAGCATCGACATGGTCCTGTTAAGCCCCAGTATTACGAAAGACAATCACATTACGGTAAGGGATTTGAACAGGCTTGTGAAAACAGCAGCAAGGCCGATTGTCACTATGGCGAAAAACGGTTATGCAGCATAAAAAAATATAAGAGGGAGGAATTATTTATGCATCTTTATTTGCCGGTTGCTTTAACAAGTATCAATGTCCTGGTCCCGGTTGGGCTCGGACTGGCAGTTGGGCTGCTGTCCGGCCTTTTTGGTGTCGGGGGCGGCTTTTTGATGACCCCGCTCCTTATAATGTTCGGAATTCCGTCTACAGTTGCCGCAGCAACGGATTCCAACCAGATTGTAGCAGCATCGACCTCGGGTACTTACGCCCACTGGAGGGTCGGCAACGTCGATTTCAAGATGGGGCTGTACCTGCTGGCAGGCGGCTTTGCAGGGGGTCTTATAGGCGTTGAGGGAATAAAGATCCTGAGGGCCATGGGAAATGCCGATTTCGTAATAAAAATGACATACGTCCTCATGCTCGGGATAGTGGGCAGCTATATGTTTTTCGAGAGTATTATGAGCATGAGGAAGAAAAAGGTCCACGAGGCCGAAGAGCAAAGGCAGGAATCGGCATTCGGCAGGTTTCTCAAGTCACTGCCCCTTCAAACATATTTTGAAAAATCAGGTGTGACGCACTCAGTGCTGATACCGATAATTTTCGGCAGTTTTGTAGGAATACTCGCTGCTGTTATGGGTGTGGGCGGAGGCTTCCTGATGGTCCCGGTGATGGTATACATTCTCAGAATGCCTATGCACGTTGTTGTCGGGACCAGCCTTTTCCAGATACTTTTTAATTGCATCGAAGTCACTTTTTTGCAGGCATATACGAATCACACAGTTGACTTTGTTCTTGCGGTGCTTCTGTTGATCGGCTCTACGGTCGGCGCTCAGGTAGGGGCAGTATTCGGGAGAAAGTTGAAAGCCGAGCAGCTCAAGGTGATACTGGCGGTAATAGTGCTCGTTGTCACAGTTAAAATAGTTTTCGAGCTTACGCTGAGCCCGTCGTTGCTCTTGGCGCAATCAGGAGGTCACTAGAAATGAGACTGAAAACGGTATTGATTATAGCGTGCGCGGTTTTTGTCCTCGTCTTGAACGGCGCGGCGTCCGCGAAACTGACTGCCACGGCAAACCACGATCACATCAAGATCGATTTCTTCTACCACGGCAGCAGCGTGAGTGTCAGGGGCGTGTCGGACCCCGGCAGCGATCTGATCATTAAAATTGCCTCTGCCGATGGCCATCAGGCCCTCAGGCAAAAGGGAAAAGTGGCGGGGCTGTTGTGGATGAATGTCGGAGAATTGAAATTTGAACATGTTCCGTCTATGTATTCACTCCACTGTTCAAAGAAAATCACTGACATCCTTGACCCCGGTGAAATGGAAAAATACGCCATCGGCTACGAGGCTATGGACAAAAAAGCGACCATACAGCCCGTTGCGAACGATAGTGAGAAAACAAAATGGTTCAATGAATTTGTAAAGTTCAAAGAGGATTCCAAACTTTATTCGGAGACAACCGGCGACATATTGCTTACCGCCAACGGACAAGAACAGGACTATTATGTTCTGACTCCATGGCCTTACCAGGCGATGCCGGGCGATTATACTGTCACCGTTTACGCTGTCAGGGACAAAAAGGTAGTTGAAAAAGCGGAATCCAGGGTTTTCGTGGAGCAGGTCGGCCTTGTTAAGTCGTTTGCCACCATGGCAAAGAACAGCTCAGTTTTATATGGCACTATTTCGATAGTCGTCGCGCTCGTGGCGGGCTTTGGCGTGGGTCTGATATTCCGGAAAGGTGGAGGTGCCCATTAAATGTATAGGAAAGATGCGTGTTCTCCCGGAAGTTTTACATCAGAATTCAATATGGATATTGCAACGGAAAAGGATACCGGAATGTATCAGAACATAGTTGTAGGGTTTGATGGTTCGGGGTACAGCAAATCAGCCCTAATGGAGGTTTCCAACCGGATAAAGCGGCACGGTGGAAATATCGCGCTTGTACACGCGGTATTTTTCGACGAGGAGGAGTTCGGCACTATTCCCGAACAGCTCGAAAAACGGATGGATTTCGGCAGGAAGCTGTGCTCTCAGGCCAAAGAGGATCTTTTATCCGCGCTCGGCATCAGCCTTGAGTCAATAATCTGTGAAGGCGACCCGCCTGATACCATAATAGAGGTCGCGCAGGAGAAGAAGGCTGACCTTATCGCCATAGGAACTCATGGCAGGAGAGGCCTGAAAAAGCTTCTCATGGGGAGCGTGACATCCGGGGTCATTGCCAATGCGCCTTGCGACGTGCTTGTTGTGAAGAAATCCTGCTCCGAGTGCGACGGGTCATACAAGTCGATTCTGGTTCCCTTTGATGGCTCTGAATCCGGCAAAAAGGCGCTCCTGCAGGCCTGCCGCATGGCCCGTATTGACGGCAGCAGTGTGAAGGTGCTGTACGTAATCCCGCGCTACGAAGAGATGATAGGGTTCCTGATGACCAGTTCCATGAAAAGCAGCCTGATGAAAGAGGCGGAGAAGATTACCGCCGCAGCCGGCGATCTGGCATTGGCAAACGGGGTAAGTGTAAGGACGTTGATCGCGGACGGCGACATCGGCAGCAAGATCGCAGAGACTGCAGACAGTGAGAAAAATGATTTGATTGTTATGGGCAGCTATGGCTGGAGCGGTGTGAACAAAGCAATTATAGGGGGCAACACTGAACGCGTAATAATGTATGCCAACTGTCCAATACTCGTGGTGAGGTGACAAGATGAAGGGATACAGGAAAGTGCTTATAGCGGTTAATGGTTCCGGGGAAGTCCTGGAAGAAGGTTTGAAACTTGCCCAGGATGAGAAGTGCTGGGTGACAGTAGTTAAGGTTGTACCACCTAATGAGGGCGATATCAATCTCGTAGGCATAAAGAATATCGGTACGGTCCTGGACAGCGGCGCATCGAAGAGTATCGCTGAAATAAAGAGTACTGCAAAGGCGGAAGGCGCACTCGTAAAAACAAGAGTTGAGGAAGGCGATGTTTACAGGAAGATTGTGGAAGTTGCTGATGAAGAACGGTGCGATCTTATCATAATGGGAGCGCAAAAGGTGAAGAGGGGACTTAAACGGCTTTTCGGCGTCAATATTGTCGAGAAGGTGATAGAGAGCGCACACTGCCCGGTCCTGGTTGTGGGGGCATAAGAATATTAGGTTCATGAGGAACAGCTGGGGCGGGACGGTGCTTCGCCCCAGCTCCAGTACACCCGTGCTATCTCGCCGATAAACAACCTCCCCCTGCCTATTAATCTTTCATAACTAGAAATCCCCATTCTTGTTCTGTCGTGTTTTTTTATTTGCTTATCCCTGATTTTGACCTAAGTCAATGTCATAACTTTCCTGCAACGATAAACTTAAAACAGTTTAAGCAATTATTGGCTTTGGCCAGATAATATTAGAGGAGGATACTATGTTTTGTTATCAGTGTGAACAGGCGTCGAAGGGGAAGGGATGTTCGTCTGTTAGTGTTTGCGGAAAGGAGCCTGCTGTAGCGGCGCTCCAGGATTTGCTGGTGTATTCGCTGCAGGGGATAGGGTTATACGCAACAGAGGCAAGGAAAATGGGGGTAAGTGACAGCGAAATAAATGAATTTACTGTCAAAGCGCTTTTCTCCACTCTGACCAATGTTAATTTCAATGCCGAAAGCTTTGTAGCTCTTATAAAGAAGAGTGTGGAACTGAGGGAACAGCTGAAACAAAGGATTGCTGCTGCGGGAGGTAATATCGTATTTTCACAGGGTCCGGCTGTTTTCAGGCCGGAATCAACTCTTGAAGGCCTGGTGCGGCAGGGCGAAAAGTCCGGTCTTAAGTCTGACGCTTCCATTGACCCTGATATTCTTTCTTTGCAGCATACAGTGTTATTCGGAATAAAGGGTGTGGCAGCATATGCGGACCATGCAAAGATATTGGGAAAGAGTGATGAATCGGTTTATGCCTTTATTCATGAAGCCCTTGCATCAATGACAAATAAAACCCTCGGTCTTACTGACTGGGTCGGAATGGCACTTAAATGCGGTGAGATAAATCTTAAAGCAATGGAACTGCTTGACGCTGCCAATACCGGCACATACGGCAGTCCTGTTCCGACCAAAGTCCCTCTCGGAGCAAGAAAAGGGCATGCGGTCCTGGTTTCAGGCCATGACCTCAGGGACCTGGAAGGGGTGCTCAAACAGAGTGCCGGAAAGGGCATCAATGTCTACACGCATGGCGAGATGCTTCCCACTCATGCCTATCCTGAGTTGAAGAAGTACCCTCACTTTTACGGCCACTACGGGACGGCATGGCAGAACCAGCACAAGGAATTCGCGAACTTTCCCGGCGCAATACTTATGACGACCAATTGCCTGCAGGAGCCGAAGGGTTCTTATAAGGACAATATTTTCACGACCGGCCTTGTGGGCTGGCCCGGTGTCCCTCACATCACAGACAATAATTTCGCTCCGGTGATACAGCGTGCCCTTGCTTTGCCGGGATTTGTTGAAGATGAGGATGGTAAGTCAGTTATGACAGGGTTCGCCAGAGACGCGGTAATGGGTGTTGCGGGCACAGTCATTGAAGCGGTGAAAAGCAAGAAAATACGCCACTTCTTCCTCGTTGCCGGGTGCGATGGAGCAAAACCCGGACGGAACTACTATACCGAATTTGTGGAAAAGGTGCCGAAAGATTGTATAGTTCTGACTCTCGCCTGCGGCAAATTCCGCTTTTTCGACAAAGAGCTTGGCGATATCGGAGGCATCCCGAGGCTTCTCGACATAGGACAGTGCAACGACGCGTATTCGGCAATCCAGATCGCTGTGGCGCTTTCCAAGGCCTTTAACGTCGGCGTGAATGACCTGCCCCTGTCACTTGTGCTTTCCTGGTATGAGCAGAAGGCCGTGGCGATCCTTCTCACACTTCTGTATCTTGGAATAAAGAACATCCGTATCGGCCCGTCACTGCCGGCGTTTCTCACGCCTAATGTGCTCGCCGTCCTGGTAAAGAACTTTAATCTGATGCCCATCACAACCCCTGACGCCGACCTGAAGGCGATCCTCGGGTAAAATAGCAAGAGAGGAGGCGGATTCATTGGAATCCGCCTCCGCCCCCTGTAATTGAATTCTTCCGGAGCATTCTTTATCATTGAAGTAGTGGCGGCTGTTTGACATTATTTATATTTCCGGAAGGATAAGGAGGCGTCAATGGAGATGAAGCGGTTTACACGAAGAGATTTCCTGAAGACAGCGGGTGCGGCAGCAGCAGTTGTCGCTCTCGGCAATGTGCCGGCAGACTTGTTTGCATCACGTCCGAGAATGGCGAAGTTTCCTTGAAGACTATTCCTGTCAACGAGATGCCTGTCAGATCACTCATTATTGACCCCGCGCCCAGTGGACTGGTACTGTCAACAAGATGATAAAGGTTTTCGGCGCGCCCATAAACGAGGAGGACGCAAGGAATATTATAAACTACCTGTCGATGCAGTACGGAACAGGAAAATAGAGAGAGGATTATGCAAATGAAGCGTTGGATTGGAATAATTATAACAGGCATTCTGCTGGTTTCCATCGGCATGGTCATAGGCACAAAAATGAAGCATGTGGACCTGCAAAGTCCTCCGGGCAGTGTCATAGGTTTTCCTAGATCCTTTGCTGACGTTGCGGCAAAGGTCACTCCCGCGGTTGTAAATATAAGCACAACTTCAACTGTCAGGGTGCCCGGCAATCCATTCAGGCATTTTTTCGGGCGGGATGAAGAGGGACCGTTCGGAGATTTCTTCAGGAAATTCTATGGCGATATTCCTGACCGGGAGATGAAACAGCAGAGCCTCGGTTCCGGTTTTGTTGTCGATAAAGATGGCTATATAATTACCAATAATCATGTTGTGGAGGGTGCTGATACAATTAAAGTGAAGTTCTCCGACGGGAGGGAATTCAAGGCCAAGGTGATCGGCAGAGACAGGAAAACGGACCTTGCCCTTATAAAGATATCGGCTTTCTTCAAGGATATGCCTACGCTCGAACTGGGAGATCCGGATCAAATGAGAGTGGGAGACTGGGTGCTTGCCATAGGCAATCCGTTCGGTCTTGAGCATACTGTAACACAGGGGATTATAAGTGCCACCGGCCGCGTGATCGGCGCCGGCCCTTACGATAATTTTATTCAGACCGATGCGCCGATTAACCCGGGCAACAGCGGCGGGCCGCTGGTGAATCTGAAGGGGGAAGTCATCGGCATCAATACCGCCATTGTGGCCTCGGGGCAGGGCATAGGCTTCGCTATCCCCAGCAATATGGCCAGAACAATTATTTCTCATTTGAAAAGCAAAGGCAAAGTGGTCCGCGGATGGATAGGTGTTTCCGTACAAAATATATCGCCTGATATGGTCCAGTCGTTCGGACTGAAAAATAGCGAAGGAGCGTTGATTGGTGATGTCGTTACAGGAGGTCCAGCCGCGGCCGCAGGCATAAAAAGAGGGGATATAATTACCGAATTTAACGGCAAGAGCGTAAAGAACATGTCCGATCTTTCGAGGGCTGTTGCGGATACGCAGGTTGGAAAGACAGCCGCCGCAAAAATTATGAGGGCAGGCAAAGAAATTGACATTCAGATCACTGTTTCGGAGATGGATGAAGAAAAAGCGGCTTCAGCCATGCGTTCGCCTGCTGCGGCTAATTTGGGAATCAAGGTGGATGACATTACCCCAAAATGGAGAAATGAACTGGGCCTCGCGGAGAAAGCAGGAGCGCTTGTTACGAGTGTTGATCCGGGAAGCCCTGCTGAAGTTGCCGGATTACAGGCGGGTGACATCATAAAAGAGCTGAATAGCCAGGCCATCAATAATGCACGTGACTATTATACTGCTCTCAAAAAGAGCGGGAATGCAAACTTGTTATTGTTCCTGATCAGGAGGCAGGGACAGACATTCTACTTATCGGTCAAACTGTCCTGAAACGGCGAAGGTGATGCTTCTGGCGCTGTATCTTGACATCGGCTTTGCAGGGTGCTATTTATCTATATAGTACCTTTTGAAAACAGGTCCGGATTCCCTTCAAAAAAATCATCGAATATGGAGGATGCCATGATAATCAGCAGGAGAGACTTTCTGAAGGTTGCGGGTGTTGGCGGCGCAGTATTTCTGATGGGGCCGCGCAATTTGGCGGAAGCGGCAGATGGACATTCAACGCAGGATGATTTCTTTTTTGTTCAGATGTCGGATACCCACTGGGGGTTCAACGATCCGAAGATAAACCCGGATTCGCAGGGCACACTCAAAAAAGCCATAGCGTATGTCAACAGCCTCGAAACTCAACCTGACTTTATTGCATTTACGGGTGATTTGACTCATAACACCGAAGACCCCGGGGAACGAAGAAAGCGCATGGCGGAATTCCGCGATATAATCAGCGAACTGAAAGTGAAAAATATCAAGTTTCTGCCGGGAGAACATGACGCGTCATTTGATAAGGGCGAGGCATTCCAGGAATTTTTCGGCAAGACCCACTACATCTTCGACCACAAGGGAGTGCATTTTATAGCGATAGATAATGTTTCGGAGAAAACCTCAACTATAGGAGATGCCCAGTTGCAATGGTTAAGCGAAATCCTGAAACCTCTTGATAAAGAATCCCCGATCGTGGTCCTTACGCACCGCCCTCTTTTTGATTTGTTGCCGAAATGGGATTGGTGGACCCAGGACGGAGCCAAGGCCATGGAACTCCTCATGCCATTCAAGAATGTGATAGTTTTATACGGACATATTCACCAGGAAAATCACCATGTGGCCGGACATATTCCACTTTATTCCGCCAGGGGCCTGATGTATCCCTTGCCTGCCCCTGCCTCACTGCCTAAGCGCATACAACTTCCGTGGGACCCGGCTGACCCTTACAAAGGGATGGGATTCCGCGGAGTGGAAGCCAGGGCCGGGAAAACAGGAAATCCGGAATATCAACTTACAGGGTATTCCGTGATAAATAAGGGGGGAGGCTACAGATGAGATCCGTAAGCGGAGAGAGGTCCGCAGGCGGTTTAATCATAATACTTTTCCTGATTTGTCTTGCAGTCGATGTATTTGCCGCTGACCAGGCAGAGCAAATAATCAGGATTACGGCCAAGAAGTTTGAATACTCGCCAAACGAAATCAGGCTGAAGAAAGGGGTCCCTGCTGTTCTGGAATTCACTTCACTGGACAGGTTGCATGGGTTCATTTGTCCTGATCTGGATATACGCACTGATATCAATCCCGGAAAAGTTTCCACCGTGCGTTTAGTGCCGCAAAAAGCCGGTACTTACGATTTCCATTGCGATATCTTCTGCGGGGAAGGTCATGAGGACATGGCAGGAACAATAATTGTAGAAGAATAGAGGATATGAGAACTTTTCTGAATATTCTTGTTGGAGTTTGTATCGTTTTTTTGGGGACCCCGACGGCCGCGTGGGGGCATGAGGAATTGCCTTCCGGCCCTGCACCCCAAATTAACGAGCGCGTCGGCCAAAGCATTCCCCTGGATGCACAATTTTATGATGAACAGGGCAATGCGGTATCTCTGAAGCAATTGGTTGACAGGCCGGTTGTTTTGAGTCTTGTCTATTACGGTTGTGACCGCATCTGCCCGCAGTTGCTTGGAGCGACAGCGGCTGTTACCGGGGCATTGAAGTATGCCCCGGGCAAAGACTATTTATTAATCACGATCAGCTTTGACCCGGAAGATACTCCCAAAACAGCCCGTGATGCAAAAAAAAATTATATCAACTTCCTGGGGCCGTCTTTTCCCGAGGGCGCGTGGAGGTTTCTGACAGGGACTGATGACAACATTAAACGGGTCCTCAGGGCCGCAGGGTATGCGGTAAGGAAGGAAGATATCCACGGTTTTTCGCATCCGAACGCCCTTGTCGTTATCTCTCCCAAAGGAAAAATAGTCCGCTATGTTTATCCTGTGAGCGACAACTTCTCTTTGCCTCACCCGCTTGCGTTTCAGCCTTTTGACCTGACCCTTGCTATTGGGGATGCGGCAAAAGAGAAGACCGGCTTCAGTATTCAGAGGGCACTGGCATATTGCTTCCCTCACGAGCCTAAGGGGCAGAAGACTTTTTTTTATATACTGAAAATATCAGGTGCTGTCATCATCTTTTTTGTCCTTGCTTTCTTTGCTTACCTGTTGTCAGGCAAAAAGACGCTTAAAGGGAACAAATAATGAATACGTTTTACGCTGACCCGGGGCCGCGGCGCGGTCTTGCAGCATGGATGATGTCGACCGATCACAAGAGGATCGGTATTATGTATCTGGCGGCGCTGCTTCTGTTTTTTTCCATCGGCGCGTTGCTGGGCGTGCTGATACGGCTCAATCTCATCTCTCCCGGCACGTTTGTTCAGGCCCACAACTACAACAGACTGTTTACAATTCACGGAATAATAATGATTTTCCTTTTTATCATACCGGGCATACCTGCGTCGTTCGGGAATTTCTTCCTTCCACTCCATATCGGAGCCCGCGACGTGGCATTTCCCCGGATAAACCGCTTGTCATGGTGGCTTTATCTTGCCGGGGCGGTTGTTGTGCTCGAGTCGCTTTTTTTCGGCGGCGGTCCGCTCGATACAGGATGGACGTTCTACGCGCCTTACAGCATCCAAACCAGAACAAATGTGTCGATGGCCGTGTTCGGGGTCTTTATACTGGGGTTTTCATCCATTTTGACCGGCTTGAACTTTATCACGACCATTCACCGCCTCAGGGCACCCGGCATGACCTGGCACAGGATGCCCCTCTTCGCGTGGACGCTCTATGCCACGGGCTGGGTCCAGTTATTGGCAACTCCTACAATAGCCATTACCCTCCTTCTTGTTATACTGGAGCGGTTCTTCGGACTCGGCTTCTTCGATCCTTCCAAGGGAGGGGACCCGCTGCTTTTCGAGCACCTGTTCTGGATATATTCGCACCCGGCTGTTTATATTATGGTGCTTCCGGCAATGGGAATTATTTCGGAGGTGGTTCCCGTATTTGCCCGGAAAGTCATTTTCGGTTACAGGGTTGTTGCCTACTCGGCCCTTGCTATCGCTTCAGTAGGTTATCTTGTCTGGGGGCATCATATGTTTACGAGCGGCATGAGTGACACGGCAAGGGTTGTTTTTTCATTTTTCACATTTCTTGTTGCTGTGCCGAGCGGGATGAAGGTATTTAACTGGCTGGGAACGCTGTATAAAGGTTCCATCAGGCTCGACGCCCCCCTGCTGTTTGCATTGTCGTTCATCTTTTTGTTTTCCGTCGGAGGTCTTACAGGCCTTATACAGAGCGCTGTTGCGACAAACCTGCACCTGCACAGCACCTACTGGATCGTCGCCCATTTTCACTATGTCATGTTCGGAGGCATGGGGTTTTCTTTCCTGGCAGCGCTGCATTACTGGTTTCCGAAGATGTTCGGCAGGATGTACCGGGAACGACCGGCAAAGATAGGCTGGCTGGTGTTTTTCCTGGGATTCAACATCCTCTATTTCAGCATGTTTATCCTGGGTTACAACGGGATGCCGCGCCGCTATTACGATTATCCTCCGCAGTATTTTACGGGCCAGCTTGTGTCGACTATCGGATCATGGGTTCTCGCAGCCGGACTCATAATTATATTCAGGAACCTTATTGTGGCTTTTTACAGGGGACCTAAGGCCCCTGACAACCCGTGGGGAGGTTCGACACTCGAATGGCAGGTGCCTTCTCCTCCCCCCCGCGAGAACTTCGAGGAGATACCTGTAATAACCCGGGGACCGTATTTATTTGAGTAATTATGGCTGAGAAAGAAATGACAGGCAGCAAAGACGGAGAGAAGCACACCGGGTACACGGGGGCGAAGTTCGGCATGTGGTTTTTCCTCATGACCGAACTGATCTTCTTCGGTGGGTTGTTCCTCTTGTATTCTGTGTACCGTTCAACATATGCAGCAGATTTTCATATCGCGGCGCTCGATGAAAATATTGTAATCGGGTCGGTTAATACGGTCATTCTTATCACCAGCAGCTTCACGATGGCCCTTTCCATCAGCGCAGTCAGAAAGGGGGACAACCGGCTGTCCGCATGGCTCCAGGCAGGTACGATTGCGATGGGATGTGTTTTTCTGGTTAACAAATATTTTGAATGGGGCGACAAGATAGGCCGCGGCATCTATCCCAATTCAACTTTGATGATGCAGAAAAAAAAGGGCGAGATGCTTTTCTATAGCCTTTATTACGTGATGACCGGAATACACGCGCTCCATGTCATTATCGGTATCGGCGTTATAGGAGCGATGCTTTTATTGACCAGGAGCGGGGCAATCAACAGCGGGTCATTCGTCAAACTCGAAAATACGGGGCTGTACTGGCATTTTGTCGATATGGTCTGGATTTACCTGTTCCCGCTCTTTTATCTGGTGACTTAAAGGCGGCGAAAGGCTAAAGTCATAAGGCAAAAGACTAACGGACTGATGCAGCCGGAGAATATGGCATGTGCGTTTTAGGCAAAATAGCACGGGTGTACTGTATCGGGGGCGAGTAACGCCGAGCCCCAGCTGAGAATAGGTACAAGTCGGACTGGTAGTTAAAATTAGCATTGGCAGGCAAGTAGTTTTATTTTGCATAAAACGCACATGCCATATTCTCTTGCTCAGGTATAACGTTAACTCAGGGAAGTGCGATGGAAGATGCACGAAGTCATATAACGGGTTACAAAACATATGCATACATATGGGCGTGTCTTTTGTTGCTGACCGGCCTTACCGTCACGGTTGCAAAAATTAATTTTACGGGTTTCAGCGTGCTGATCTGTCTTGTTATTGCATCCATAAAGGCCCTGCTGGTCCTGATGTTTTTCATGCATGTCCGTTATGAAGGCGCTTTTCTCAAGGGTGTAATTTTGCTCACAATTTTTACTTTGACGGCAATGATAGGACTTACTTTTTCGGACGTGTGGTACAGGTAAGAAACGTTACAGCGTTCAGCGTTGCGCGTTATAGCGCTCAAGGAAGACAGTTTTTTTAAACGCGTTATAGCATGATCAGGTGTTGACTATGATATCGGACATTTCAAATACGGCCGCAAAAGTTGACCTTGCTTTCCTTTACATAACGGGGATGTCAGTGGTCCTTCTTGTACTGATCACTTCTTTTATGGTGTATTCTCTTGTCAGGTACAATGTAAAAAGACATCCCCGCGCTGAACAGATCGAAGGAAATGTCGCTACAGAAATCATCCTGACGGTTATTCCGGTAATTCTGGTGCTTGTCATGTTTTATATCGGGTGGACTAATTTCTCCTATTTGCGCAATGCGCCCAAGGATGCCATACCTGTTACCGTCAGGGGAATGATGTGGTCCTGGCACTTTGAATATAAGAACGGAAAGCAGAATGATGTGCTGAATGTTCCTGTCGGCAAACCGGTTGAACTGATTCTGACGTCTGCTGATGTGATTCACAGTTTTTATATACCGGCCTTCAGGATAAAAGAGGATGCCGTACCCGGCATGAAAACGCATTTATGGTTTAAGGCCGGCGAGATTGGATCATATGATGTCTTTTGCACCGAATATTGCGGAACGGGACATTCTCATATGGTTTCAAAAGTGGTTGTTATGGCTCAGGATGCCTTTGATAAATGGTATGCGGGCGCCGGGGCCGCGGGGAAAGAGAACAAGGGCTTGCAGTTGTTGCAGGCAAAAGGATGTCTGGGTTGCCATACCGCAGACGGCGCCGGGAAAATAGGGCCGACGTTTAAAGGGATATTCGGAAGAAAAACAGTTATCCTGACTAACGGTAAAGAACGGGAAATCGTTGTTGACGAGGATTACATTAGAAGGTCTGTGCTGCAACCTGCGGCGGACATAGTAAAAGGTTATCCCAACATAATGCCTGTCATACCGGTAACCAAAGACGAACTTGATACTATTGTCGCAACTCTGGAGGAATTGAAGTGAGATCACTTGCGCTGATAATCAGGCCCTATGCCGAACTCTGCAAGATCAGGATCTCTTTTTTTGCGGCGCTGTCCTCTTCCGCATGTTTCGTTCTCGCCTCATCCGGCCTGACTATGGCCCTGACTATGGAATGTATAATGATAAGCGCCGGAGTTTTTTTGCTTGCTTCAGGGTCAGGGGCGCTCAATCAATACCAGGAGATGGACACCGATGGTCTGATGCCGAGGACAGCGGGCCGGCCTATACCCTCCGGCAGGATAAGGCCTCAACAGGCAAAGGCCTTTTCGTTCTTGGTGATGGGGTTTGGAAGCGCGGTCCTTTTGGCGTTTGGGGGCATCAGTGCAGTGCTCCTGGGCCTTTTTGCCGCACTCTGGTATAACGGCGTTTACGTATATCTTAAAAAGAAGAGTGTCTTTTCGGTAATTCCGGGCGCATTGACCGGTACGATACCCCCGGCCATAGGATGGATCAGCGGAGGCGGAATGCCATTTTCCCCGGTTTTTTACTCTCTTTGTCTCTGTTTTTTTATCTGGCAGATACCGCACTCCTGGCTGCTGTTCCTTGAATACGGACATGAATATCAAAAAGCCGGCTTGCCGTCGTTGACGCATGTCTGGAACAGGCGGCAGATAATAAGGAACACTTTTATCTGGACACTCTGCACCGCGATAATCTGCCTTACAGTGTCTCTCCACTTAACATCCATTGTGCCTGTTATTCGTGTTGCGCTTGTTGCTGCGGCATTGTGGCTGGCCGGCAGCAGTGCGCTTCTCTTTTATCACGGGAAGCACGGGCATGCCCATTCCTTTCTCTTTGGGAAATTGAATGCATATATGTTTGTTGTCATGGCCCTCCTGGTCTGCGGCAGACTAATCCAAAGAAATATACTATAATAATTGATGTCCAAATTTATCCTGCCGCTTGTGATCGCAGCGCTTCTCATGTCTTTTTTGAGGCTTGGCTTTGTCTCACTCTTTGACGTTGATGAGGCGGTCTTTTCAACAGCCACGAGGGAAATGGTCCATAGCGGCGACTGGATCATGCCGACGTATAACGGAGAAAAGCGCTATGATAAGCCGGTCCTTTTTTACTGGCTCATGGCGGCATCTTACAAGACTTTCGGCATCAACAACTTTGCTGCCAGATTTCCTTCGGCACTTGCCGCTTTACTTCTCGCAGTGGCGCTATTCTTGTTTGTAAAGCGCATTAACGGAGAAAAAAAGGCGTTCTATGCGGCGGTCTCTTTTGTCTTATCGATCTATTACATTATTTATTCTCATGCCGCTGTTACTGATATGACATTGACTCTGTTTATAAGCCTTTCGTTGTTTTCCTTCTATATGTCTACGATACACCCTAAAAATAGGGACAGCGACCGTTTTATGGAAACGAAGTCAGATAAAACGGTCGCTGTCCCTATTTTTAGGGCAAGATATCTCTATGGTTTTTACGCTTTTTCAGCATTGGCATTCCTGACCAAGGGTTTGATAGGAATCGTATTCCCTTTTGGCATTGCCGTCATATATCTTTATGCTTCCGGGGGATGGGCCGGCCTCAGGCATATAATTAATATTAAGGGTATGGTCCTTTTCCTGGTCATATCGGCGCCGTGGTACCTGGCCCAGATTGCCATCAACGGACAGGAGTTTATAGATCAGTTTTTTATAAAACATCATTTTATGCGATACGCCGGAGTGATCTCCGGCCACAGCGGTCCGCTCTACTTTTACATCCCCGCCCTGCTGATCGGGCTGTTCCCCTGGGTTGCCTTCCTTCCCTCGGGAATCAGGGCCGTTTTCAGGGATAAAGACAGGCTCGATTTATTCGCCTTTATATGGGCGGTGTTTATAGTGCTCTTTTTTTCGCTGTCAACTACGAAGCTGCCGAATTATATCCTGCCTGCTGTTCCCGGAATAGTAATACTCATTGCCTCGGGAATGTCTGCCGGGACAAAAAAATGGAACCATGCCGCTTATGTTACCATGGCGTTTTTGGCCGCGATTCTGGGGTCCGGATTGTTGCTTGCAAGGCCATATCTGGTTAGACACGGGATCCCGGAAGACGTGGTCCCTGTTATCGCCGGAGTTCTCATGGCAGGCATAGTGCTGGCGGATGTCTACGCTCTGATTACCGATAAGAAAATGTATTATGTCATTTGCCTTATTACAGGTTTTTTTATGGTTGTGCTGCTGGTTCAAACACTCCCCGCCGCAAACGGATATCTCCAGGGCGCTTTGTACCGCTACAGTTTATATGCAAAAGACCGGCTCCAGCCCGGTGAGCCTATTATCGAGTACGGCATAAATAAACCCAGCATTGTTTTTTATTCAGGGCACAGGGTCGTAAATGCCGGCAGGAAGAACGACCTGAGTGCTATAGTGGACAAAACACGGCATGCCATTGTTATTGCAAAGACGAAGGACAGCGGGGAAATCGAGTCCCTGGGTTTCAACGTTGTGGCCCGTGATGCGCAATATGCGCTTTTTGAAAGGTAACCCGGAGTGATGAACGGAGACGAAAAGACAGGCAAAAAAATCCGCAATCGTCGTGTGCATATGGCCAATGAACGGACATTCCTGGCCTGGATACGGACGAGCATAGGGATAATGGCGTTCGGATTTGTTGTGGAAAAGTTTGCGCTTTTTGTAAGGCAGTTATATTTGGTCCTGGGAAAGGGAGTTGCTCCTTCTTCTCCGGGGTATTCTTCAGTATTCGGGGCGGTGCTTGTCGGGTTCGGTGCATTGATGGGGGTCCTCGCATTCGCCAGGTTCAGGAAAATTGAAAAGCAGATTGATGACGATACGTACCAGCCTTCTTTGCTGCTCGACATTATGGCTACACTCTCTATCCTTGCCATCGCGGTTTTCCTTATAATTTATCTTATACATAGTATGTAGATGATGTTGACGGCTTTTTGACGAGTGCGTGATAATAAAGATAATGCCCAAATTAAGGAGGTGCTTTTATGGTCAGGAGATGTCTTTTATATGTCTTTTCCTTTTGTCTGCTGTTGACAGCTGTGCCGGCAATGGCGGGGATAAAGTGGCTGACGCTCGACGAAGGCAGAACCAGGGCTGTCACTGAGAATAAACCGATGATCGTTGATTTCTTCTATGGGAAAGGATGTGCCCGCTGCGAGAATCTGGAGAAAAAAGTGTACGGAAATCCTGACCTTGCGAAGAGGATTTCGGACGATTTTATCCCTGTCCGGGTGGACCTTACGAAGAAACTTACTGAGGATGAAACCGATCTCGGCAATCAGTATAAATTCAGAAACGACTGTCTTTTGATATTTCTTGATCATAAAGGCAATATAATCAAAGGTCCTGGTGAAAAGAATCTCTGTTTTGCCCGGGAAGTAGAGCCGGAACAGTTTAATCAGTATCTCGACATGATAGAGGAGGGATACAAGTCACATAAGCATTAGCGATTACCTTGGCTCTGGCATGCAACTTGCTACTATTAGCAGCAAGGGGGTGTCAGATATGAACCGGCATATATTGAGAGAGATTGTTGGGATACTGAAGGGATCGCCGTTTTACGGAACTCTTTCATCCGATGAAAAGCGCACAATAATAAGAGGACTGGCTGAGAGTTACGAGTTTTTCAACGGTGGCGTCGGCCCTGAGATCGACAGATATGAGTCGGGATGGACCGAGGTAATGCTGCCGGAGGAATAAACTGGAGCACTTAGCGTTCCTTGCGTTCCTTTCGGTATATATATCCATAACTCTTCGGAAGTGAACGGGAGAGTTTGCGTGCTCGAAAATTAAGTTAATATAGCCGTTCGTCCGGAACTTGTTAAGGACGGTCCTGCAATAGAACTCAGAGTTTTCCCGCATCCACTATGTGCAGGAAAACTTTTCCCAGTTAACTGATCAATCAATTAACAAACTTCCCACTGCCGGAACTCATGTGATCCGGTGCAAAAACAAACTGAGACACTACCATAAGTTGACTGATTGTCTCTTGCAAATTACATTTCGCGGGTATAATGTAATAAGGTTGTATGCCATGGTACAAAGGAGAGGAGGCGGATATGTGGAAAAGTTGCGCAGGCGCAATAAACGTGATAGTCTTCAGCGGTCTCCTGATTATGGGGTTGGTTTTATCAGCGCATGCTGAGCAGGGCCAGGGTCGTAAGCTTGTATTCACAAAACACTTCAATGAAAGCCTGTTTGACATTACTGAAAAGGCGGAATTCAGTGTGGAAATTTTATTGGATGAAAAGGAATACAAGATCGGCAGGGACCTTATCGGCATCGTAATTCATAACTCCCGTAATCAGGATGTGGAGAATGCCTCTATTACGGTTGATTACCGAAATACGGACACCGGTGAATCCGTGGCGCCGGGTGCGATGGTGAAAGAAAAGGGCAGGGGACTCTATACTGTGTCGAATCTTGATCTTAACAAGGCAGGACGGCGGAAGCTGACCATAACTGTAAGGAAGAACGGCCTCGATGACAGTGTGCAATTTCTTTTCCCGGATGTATTAAAAAAGAAATGGCCCGCCGGGAAGTATAATCCTTAAGCTCGACATCGAATCCGCCATCGGCAAGGAGAACTCATATGAAACTTAATGACATCACCAGAGGTACAGGGCTCGAAGAACACGGGATCACCAATGTAAATCTGATCTTGTGGACCCCTCCTGCCCCGGTACTGTACGAGCAGATCGTGAGACGGGGCGAAGGCCTTATCACCCATTTGGGAGCGGTCGATGTAAAAACGGGCCATTATACAGGGCGGGCTGCCAACGAGAAATTCATCGTCGATGAACCGTCGTGTCATGACCATATCAACTGGGGCAAAGTAAACCAGCCCCTGGACCCGGTCAAATTCGACCGTCTTTATAACAGACTGCTGGCCTACTTGCATGGCAAGGACCTGTTCGTTCAGGACTGCTTTGCCGGGGCAAGTCCGGATCACCGCCTCCCTGTGCGCGTGATAACCGAAAATGCCTGGCACTCTCTCTTTGCAAGGAACATGTTAATCCGGGCGACTGAGGAGGAACTGGTCGAACACAAACCGGCCTTTACGGTCATCGACATGCCCAGTTTTCATGCCATCCCTTCTGTTGACGGCACTAACTCTGAAACCTTCATAATCGTGAATTTTGCCCGGCGATCAATCATTATAGGCGGTACGGGTTATGCCGGCGAGATCAAGAAGTCAATTTTTACCATCCTAAACTATTTATTGCCTCATGACAAACATATCCTTTCCATGCATTGCTCGGCCAGTGCCGGTAAAATGGGGGATGTGGCCATCTTCTTCGGTCTCTCCGGTACGGGCAAGACCACGCTCTCCGCTGATCCGAAACGGGCACTGATCGGTGACGACGAGCACGGCTGGGACGACAGAGGGATCTTCAACTTTGAAGGCGGCTGTTACGCGAAGGTCATTAAACTTTCCAGGGAATCGGAACCCGAAATCTATCGGGCCACAAGACGTTTCGGCACCATACTTGAAAACGTGGCCATCAATACGGTGACTCGCAGGATCGATCTGGATGATGGTTCCTTTACTGAAAACACGCGCGCGTCCTACCCGATCACTCATATACACAATATCGTCCGGTCAGGCATGGGGAGGCATCCTTCCAACATCATAATGCTGACCTGTGATGCTTTCGGAGTATTGCCGCCTATTGCCAAACTGAGCCCGGTCCAGGCCATGTACCATTTCCTGTCCGGCTATACCGCCAAGGTGGCTGGTACAGAGGCAGGCGTTACCGAGCCCCAGGCGACCTTTTCCGCATGTTTTGGGGCACCCTTTATGGCGCTCCATCCTTCAGTCTATGCCGAACTCCTTAACGAAAAAATCTCCGAACACAATGTTGACTGCTGGCTGGTAAATACCGGCTGGAGCGGCGGCGGCTACGGTGTGGGAAGCAGGATGAAGATCGCCTATTCACGGGCACTCGTCAACGCAGCTATCGACGGCATCCTTTCTAAGGGAGAATTCGAGAAGGATCCTTTCTTCGGTCTCATGGTCCCTAAGGCCTGTCCCGGCGTGCCGGCGGAGGTGCTCAAGCCGCGCAATGTCTGGTCTGACAAGGCGGCCTACGATGAAACCGCCAAAAATCTGGTAGAACAGTTCCGCAATAATTTCAGCCAATACCAGGGATATGTTCCGGAAAAAGTGGCGGGCGTGCTCTGACCTTTTTTGCAGTTGGAATAGATAAAGTAAGGGTAGACGTAACAGTAGTTTATCGTTCATAATATCAAGTTATTGGAGAGGTGCCGGAGCGGTTGAACGGGGCGGTCTCGAAAACCGTTGTGGGATTATATCTCACCCAGGGTTCGAATCCCTGCCTCTCCGCCAGTTTTGTGATTCCTTCAATGTGTTGAAATCGTGTCTGTGTCCATCATGGCGCGTCGCTTTCGGTAGTGTCTCAATTTGTTTTTACTCTGTATCAATTAGCCTTGGATTCCAGCTACTGGTATATACTGAATATTGCCTATGCCTCCATTTCTCGAAGTGTGGGCGGCTTCCGCCTTCCCACTACGGGAACTCAGGTGATCCAGAGCAAAAACAAACTGAGTCACTACTTTGCTTTCCGGCAGCTTTTAATTACCCCTTTCGTATGTTATATTAGTACAGAAAAACAACGACAAAAGTGTATAATGGGGTGGATATGAGAAAGTTCGGGGCAGTGTTCGCTGTTTTGTTTCTGATGTGTTCTTTATCCACATCGCTTGCCGATAGCGCGCCTGCCGAGAAAAAAGGCGCGCAGCCGGCTGCCCCTGCCGCGGAACGTCAGCCCGAAAGTAAAGGTGCGGATATCATGCTGCTCATAGACAGTTCCGGAAGCATGAGGAAGACCGATCCGCACGACAGCAGGAAAACCGCTGCAAAGCTTTTTATATCTCTCCTGGGCAGTGACGACAATGTAGGTGTTCTTAGTTTCGGCGATACTGCAAAGTTGCTGCTCCCGCTTACGCAAAACACCGGAAAAAACCGTGACAAGCTTATGTCTGCTGTAAACAAGATATCATCAAGGGAGTTTTCCACGGATATTTATGCAGGGGTAAAAACAGGGTTCGATGAACTCAAGGCCTCGGGACGCAAGAAAAAAGTTCTGCTCCTTTTGTCGGACGGAAAGCTTACACTCGGATCAAAGGAGAAAGAGGCGATTGCAAATCAGAACCTTTCGAGGCTGCTTCCGGAGTTGGCCAAGTCCGGTATTTCGCTTTCCACTATAGCTTTTTCCGATCTGGCTGATGTCCAGTTCCTTCAAGACCTGGCGAAGGCGGGAGGGGGCTTCTTCAAGCTGGCCCTTACCGAACAGGACATTCATACTATTTTTGCAACGATGTTCGAGAAGATCAAAACTCCCGACACGGTCCCGTTTGACGGCGACTCATTCAGCATTGATAAAGACATAAAGGAGGCAACCGTTTTTGTTGCCAAGAAGGCGGGTACTAGGACGGTACTTCAGGAGCCGTCGGGGACTAAAAACACGCCGGAAAAGTTCGGGAAGAACATCAAGTGGTATGGGACAAAGCTTTTCGATCTGATAACAATCAATGAGCCTGCGACGGGAAGGTGGAAAGTAAACCTGAGTACAAAAGAAGGCAACAGGGTTTTCATAATAACCAATCTTAGCCTCAGGAGTTCTTTCAACAGTAATTTTGTGAATAGAAATGAAAAAGTGAAGGCCGATGTGTGGCTTGAGAAAGACGGTGGCGTGCTTAAAGAAAAGGATGTCCTCGATCAGGTGTCACTGTCCGCGGATCTGACGGGGCCGGATGGCAAGCCGTCTAAAATCGCTCTGCAGCCCGCACGTGGAACAAGCGGGGACAAAACAGCGGATGGAGGAGTTTTTACCGCTGAATTCGTTGTGCCGAAAACAGGTGATTATGCCCTTGCTCTTATGGCGGACGGCAAAACATTCAAGCGCACCAGGACGATCCAGTTTAAAGTGGTGGAGCCTGCGCCCGCCCCGCCGCAGCAGGCCGTGCAGAAGAGTCCGCCGGTTGCCGTAGCAAAGAAAATTCCGGCCCCTGAGAACATGTGGGGACGCGGGATAATAAAGTTCGCCATTCTTAACGGATTTGTTCTGCTTGGTGCAGGCGTTTTCTACCTGGTCAGGAAAGTTAAGGAGGGAAAGAATAAAACGATAACAAAGAAAAAGGGAGGGACCCCTGAAGCATAATTATTGCGGAGGGGAGCAATTGAAATGAAGATAGATCCTTTTTACGTTTTATTGCTGGCAGAGCTGAGTCTGACTTTTTTTGTGCTATTTCTCTTTTTCTTTTTCAGGAACAGTAAACATAAAAAACTGTACCGGAAAACGCTTCGGACGTTAAACGACCTTCAGAGCAAAGAAGGAGCTCAGGTACCTGAGAGTGCTCCTTCGGAAGAGGCGACCCCGCCTGCCCGTCCGCCCGAAAGTCAATTCGAACAGCCGCTCGCGGATTCTGTCCTTACGGAATCTTTTGAAGAAGGAGAGGAATCGCCGATTAAGCTGATACGTCTGCAGAGGATGGTAAATTTTCAGAAAAAGGCCATACTGGAACTGATGTGCTACAAAGATATCTTTGAGACTGCCAGGGGCCGTTTGGATATTTTGCGTGAGAGCAACTATGAGCTGCAGGAAAAAGTGAGGGGACTTTTTGAAGGCGGCCTGGACGGTGTGGGGACTGGACAGGCAATGACTGCTATGGAGAATAACAACCATGAACTTGAAAAGTTCATTGCTATTCTTGACAGGGAGAACACGGCGCTCTCCGGAAAGTTCCGTATATGGGAAGAAAGGTTCGAACGAATTGCCGTTGATGCTATAGAGGAACCCGTTGCCGGGGTTGGAAACGACGCTAAATACGAAGAGATGCGGCAGGGAAAGGAAGAACTGCTCGCAAAGGTCAGGGAAGTCGAAGAAACACTCGCGGAAAAAGACAAGAATCTCGAAGCAATGCAGCTTCAGTACGAAGACCTGGAAAAAGAATATATGATTCTCTACCGGCAACAGCAGCAACAGGAACAGCAGCAACAGGAACAGCAGCAACAGCAACAGCCTGAAATTTAGGATAGTGCGTTGTCTACAATGGGCTGAAGAATCTGTATCCTTTGATAAATTCCCGGAAAGCACGGATAACGGACGAAGATGTCTCTTTCTCAAGGGTTACAAGGTAAAATCTTCTCCGAAGTTTTTTGTCCGATACGTTCAGCATCCTGACTGAACCGTCCTTCAGTGCATTGAAGGCGGACCATTTGGAGACAAAGGATATACCGATCCCTGACTGTACCATCTGAATAATTAACTCAGTGTTGCCGAGGACCATCGAAACCTTTATGTTCTTTGTGTCGATTTTCAGGGCCTGCAGATAATCATCCAGAAATTCCCTGATGCCGGAGCCGGGTTCGGGCATTATGAAGGACTGAGATAAAAGGTCGCGCGGTGCAAGAATTTTTTCTTTTGCGAGCGGATTGTTGTCCGATGCGATTATCACTATTTCATCTTTTGCGATCTCCTCTGAAAAAACTTTCGTGTCCTTTATGTTGCCCTCAACAATTCCCGTATCTATCTTGCCCTCGATGAGCTTGTCTATTACCTGTTCCGTGTTTGAAACAGAAAGCTCTATTCGGACCTCGGGGTTGTTTCTGTAAAAAGCGTAAAAGACTTGCGGCAAAAGATATGTTGCTGCAGTTGTGCTTGCGCCGATGTATAACGGGCCCTTTACCTTTTGGGCAAAAGTATAAATATCGTTCTCCATTTTTTTATAATTATCGAGGATTTTTTTAGAGTGCCCGTAGAAAAGCCTTCCGGCAGGTGTCGGCAGTACAACCTTGCCACGCCGGTTAAGGAGCTTTACCCCGAGTTCATCTTCCAGGCTTTTTATAAGATGGCTCATGGCCGACTGGGTCATGAACTTGGCCTCAGCCGCCCTCGAAAAGCTCCCTGTTTCGACAATGAGGCAAAATGCCTTTAACCTGTGATCTTCCATGAGCAGTATTGTAAGCGGTTGAAAAAAAAGGTGTCAACCAGCCTGACAATTTGGTAGCGTCTAAGTTTGTTTTTACTCTGTATCAATTAGCCTTGGATTCCAGCTACTGGCATATACTGAATATTGCCTATGCCCCCATTTCTCGAAGTGTGGGCGGCTTCCGCCTTCCCACTACCAGAACTCATGTGATCCAGAGCAAAAACAAACTGAGACACTACCGACAATTTGCGGACACATTGGAGAGTTGACTTCTTTTAAAAGTTAGTGTTTCAATTTATAAATACGGTGTCGCACCGAGAGCGTCGAAGCGCTGCGCCAGCAAGGCGCAGGACTGAGGCGTACTGGCGAGTACGGCGAAGGAATGCAACGAAGCTGGAGCAGATGCATCGGCGCTCGAATGCAACCGTATTTATGAATTGAAACACTTAGATGTATCGTTAAAATTCAAACTGGATATTGCTGAAGGAAGAGAGGATAGGGCGACATGACTCATGAAAAAACAAAACTGGTAATCGCTTCGACGACAAGCATTCAAAATTCCGGTCTTTTTGATATTTTGATACCCGCATACGAAAGGTCTACAAAATACGATATTAAGGTGGAATTTGTAGCAGTGGGTACAGGCAAGGCCATTCGCATGGCAAAAAAGGGAGAGGCTGACCTGCTTTTTGTACACGACCCTTTCAGGGAGGAAAAGTTTGTTGCTGAAAACTACGGTGTCAATAGAAGGGCCGTGATGCACAATCATTTTGTTGTCATAGGGCCTGACAGGGATCCTGCGGGGATAAAGGGACTCAAGAATGCGGCAGGGGCTTTTGAAAACATTGCGATGAAGGGATTTCCATTTATTTCGAGGGGCGACGATTCCGGTACAAACATAAAAGAGCTGGATATATGGGACGATGCAGGCATTAATCCTAAAGGGAAAGGCTGGTATTTTGAGACAGGCGGCAAAATGGGGGATACGATTCTGGTGGCAGACCAGAAAAGGGCATATACCCTCAGCGATATGGGAACGTTTCTCAATTACGAACAGAAGGTTGAACTTAAAGTTGTTTTCCAGGGCGACCCGGTCCTCAGGAATCGGTACAGCGTTATAGCTGTGAATCCGGAAAAATTCCCGAAAGCAAAATACAGGGAGGCGATGGATTTCATCGCTTTTGTCACTTCGCAAGAGGGCCAGATCTTAATAGCGAATTATTCGAAGCACGGCGTCAACCTTTTTTATCCGGACGCAGTCCGTCTTATCCGCGATGAATAATGACGGTTTCGTAAAAAGTCCATATGCTGCGTTCCACCCCAGTAAGTCTGCGACTTACCGGGGACCCCGGGCGTTGCGCTGCATCCTTCGTCACTCGCACCCCAAAAGACTTCGGCTTTTGGGGACCCCGTGCGGCGTACAAGCAAGTACGCCTCATTCCTCAGGATTTGCGCGCCTTGCCTATGAACTTTTTACGAAACCGTCTATATTTGATCTATCCTCTTGCGGGCTTCTTTACTGGTACTTTTTTAGGGGGACGGGTCCTTAAATAATACTGGGCTTTCTTATTGCCCAACTGGGCAGCCCTTCTCATGTCCTGGTCAGCCCTGTTCCTGTTACCCATGTCATTGTGGATCATGGCCCTGTGATAATACGCATATGAATAGCCCGGATATTGACTGACAGTTCGGTTGGCTTCTGCCAGAGCCCTGTTCCTGTCACCCGTCCGCTGGAAATAAACCGTCCTGTTAAGGGCCACCTGTCTCCGGTATCTGGGATCAAGCCTGGCGGCCATTGTCAGTTCTGCAAGGGACCTTGTGCGGTCATTCATCCTAAAATAAACAAAGCTTCTCGCGACATGAATTCTCGGTTCCTGACCGGGATTAATCAATGCGGCCTTGTTAAGGACTATAAGGGCGGATTGATACTGGCCGGCGTTGTAATACGTCCAACTGCTCTGGACAAGAGCCAGTGTCCTGACCTGGTTGATAACGTAAGTATACTGGTTCTGATATTGGCTCCCTTGCGGCTGGCCTTCATATTGCGATTGCGGCTGTTCCCCGTATTGTCCCTGAGGCCGGTCCTGATTTTGTCCTTGCTGATTCGGGGTTTCCAGGTAGGCCACCTGGGATTTCAAATCGTCCACTTCCTTCAACAGGTCGTCCATCTTAGCCTTGGTGTCTTCAAGTTCGGCAAGCTGGTTCTGGTCCTGCAATACTTTGCCGATTGCCTGGGAAACCTCTTCAGGGTCTACGGTACACCTGGCCTTAATATAATACGTTTTGCCATCCCATGATTCTTTCTCTATTTCCACTCCGACTATTCCTGCAGTGATGGCAGTTATCTGGTCGGATGACAACTGGTAATCATTGACTATAGTAGTGCTGGCAACGTAAGTTCCAACCTGTTCAAGGGCAAGTCTCTTTACCTGCTCAAGGGCAATTGTTCTGCTCGAAATCCTGCTGTCAAGCTCACTGGCCTGGTAGGAGTATTCCTTTTCGATGAAAACGGGAGCAGAGGAAGCCCTGCCGCATGTGAGAGCAACTGTTAAGAATACAAAAAAAACCTTGGCTATCTTGACCATAAACTCCTCTCGCGGGTCATAATCGCCTACAGCCATCAATATACCAATTAACGTCAGACATGGAATAACGCGTAAATTACTGCCTTATTTAATATATTATAACGCATTTTTCGTACCTGGTTTGACATTCAAACAGCCTATGTCGCAACCGGGCGGACAGGGATACGGAAGCCTTTGAAAAAAACTCGATTCCCTCCAGCAGTCCTGAGCGGCCGAATTCACAGGTGCGACGCACCGGTTCAAAACAAATCGGAATATTGTTCCCTATATCGGGAAACCGGGAAATAAATTCAGGGCAGGAAAGGGAACGCAGACCTTGTCAGATCAGTTTCTGCGGGATTGAATTCAGCGGTCACGAACTCTTCGGTGTCATCTGCGGCACAGATAACATTCCCGAGGGGATCGAAAATACGGGAGGCGCCTGAATAGGCTATGCCGTTGCCGTCTATTCCCGTGCGGTTGACGCCGATTACAAAACATTGGTTTTCAATCGCACGCGCCTTAAGAAGTATCTCCCAATGCTCTTTTCTTTCAGAAGGCCAGTTTGCAATGACAAACATCGCCTGTACGCGCCCGGCAACATCTCTGAAAAGCTCAGGAAATCTCAGGTCATAACATATGAAAACACTTGAAGGCATAGTATCGATGTCAAATACTGCGGCACCGGTCCCTTCGATGAAGAATTCATTCTCCTGAACAAGAGGAAAAGAGTGCATTTTCGTGTAGGTTGCAGTGGGACGGCCTTTTCTGTCGTAAATCACTGCCATATTCCTGGCACGCCCCTCTCCAGGAGCTTTCATCGCAAAGCCGGCAATGAGATTAATGGAATTCTGACGGGCAAGTGCCGACAGATATGAAGCTGTTTCTCCGAATCCCTCTTCGGCTATAACCGGAATGTTCATGGAAAAACCCGTGGTAAATAATTCCGGAAAAACAACCACATCACAATTTTCCAGGGCTGACTTGCCCGCGAAGAAGGCTGCCCTTTCCAGATTAATCTTCTTCATTTCCCAGGCGCTGTCAAGCTGTATTAATGCTAATTTCATGTCACGTCACCTCAAAACTGTCATTCCACCCCAAAAAGTCTTACGACATTATCCTGCAGAAGGATCGAATAATTATCTTTTAACTCCTTTATAGGAAAGACGTGGCGGCAGAAACGCTATTGATCGAGAAACGTCTTGATCATATCCAGAAAATTCTTGTTATCGATCGGCTTTGAGATGTATCCATCAAAGCCCTTTTCAAGAAAGATGTCCCGCTCGCCTTTCATCGCATAGGCGGTAACAGCGATGATCTTGATATCCCTTGTCTCTTCATGAGACCGCAGCGCTGAGGCAACGCAAAGACCGTCCATGCCCGGCAACTGGATGTCGAGCAGTATAATGTCGGGCTTTTCGCTCCTGGCAAGTTCGACAGCGTATGACCCCTCTGTGGCACATAGGCACTCATAGTTGCGGAGACTCAGAAGGTCGGTAAAGAGTTCCATATTAATCGGATTATCCTCTACAATGAGTATCTTACGCTTGTGCATAGTCCTCTACCCTTCCTCCGCCCTTGGCCTTCGCATTTCTCATTGTTTGATGAGCCTTAAACACTATGTCTTCAGGACCGGAGGCGTCATCAGGATAATTCACAACGGTTATACTTGCGGTTATCTTGCCCCGGGGCATGGTCTCTGCACCGAAAAATGGATAGGTATCGATGTATGAGAGGATTCTTTGAGCTACGTGCTCCGCAGTTTCTTTCAGCGTATTGGACAGTATAAGTGCGAACTCGTCAAAGCCGTAACGCACCACAATGTCGGAACCGCGGAGCGTTTTACAAAGAAATTCCGCTATTTTCTTTATACAGATGTTGGCCCTGCTGATTCCGTATACATTGACGTATTCGGTAAAATGATCGAGATCAAGCATCAACACTGTTAGGGTATTTTTATACCGCTCGGCCCTGCATACCTCCTGTGCAAGGCGCAGCTGAAAATATGAGTGGTCGAACAGTCCGCTTACCTCGTCGATGAGTCCTGCCCTCCCGGCATGGGTAACCTCGAGATCCCTCACGTGCATAAGAAGGTCTTCCTTTGTAAAATGACTTTTTAGTATAAAGCTTTCGACCTTCCCCGCAAGCCTGAGTCTGTCATCCATGGTCAGATCTTTTGCCGTCAGAATAAGGATTGGTATATCGATGGTGACGGGATTACTCCTGAGCATATAGGCAACTTCGAATCCGTCAACCTCCGGCATCATCAGGTCAAGAATAATCAGATCGGGCTTGTAGGCAACAGCCTTTTCAAACCCGGACCTGCCCTCGTTGGCGGTGATTACGCTGTATCCTTCAGGCTCGAGAAACGATACCAGCAGTTCGAGGGCATCATAATGGTCGTCTATGCAGAGAATATTAACCGTCTTTTTTGTCTTTTTTGAGGCAAAATTAAACTCCTCAAGCTTTTTCAGGAGGCCGGCTTTGCACAACGGTTTTACCAGGTAGTCCGATGCGCCAAGGGCGAAACCGAGTTCACGGTTGTCGATAACGGATGAGATAATTACAGGGATATCTTTGAGTTCGGCGTCAGACTTCAGCTCATTGAGAATCTCCCAGCCATCCTTGCCGGGCAGCATTACATCCAGAATAACGGCAAAGGGCTTGAGTTCCCGTATACGGCTTATTACAGTATCGCCATTGCCGGAATGTGCGACCCGGTACCCTCCCTGGGCCAGATAAAGCATCACCAGTTCAGAGGTCGCGGGATCATCCTCAACTACAAGGATAAGAGGGTAGTCCGTCTTTCGCCCCTTCCGGACATCAAAATCAAAAATAATACCTTCTTTTTTCACCTGCTGCACTATATCACAGGCGGGAGTTGCGCTGTCCGCCAGAGGCAAACGAATAGTAAAAGTGCTGCCCATGCCTTCCCTGCTCTCGACAAAAATCTCTCCTCCGTGAAGCTCCACAAGTCTTTTCGTGAGGGGGAGCCCGAGGCCGGTGCCCTCGTATCTCCTCGAGTAACTGCTGTCGACCTGCACGAATTCAGAGAATATCATTTCCTGGTGCTCTTTTCTGATACCGATGCCGCAGTCTTTAACAGAAAGCTCCAGGCAGGCGTCAACCCCGGGAAATGTTTTCGGGTCAAGAACAGGGGTCCCCTGGCGGTATTCGACAATCTCTGTTATTAAAACGATATCTTTCTCTTCCGGGCTGAACTTTACGGCATTGGAAAGCAGGTTATATAGGATCTGTTTGAATTTTATCTTGTCGGCCCTGATTAATGATCTCGCATCAGAGATGCTGAGGAGAATCTTCTGCTTTTTCCTTTCGGCGAGCGACCGTATAACAGTCTCGACCTCCGATATTGCCTGAGCCACATCAAAGCTCTCGTAGTGCAGATCCATTTTACCGGATTCTATCTTTGCTATGTCGAGGATATTGTTTATCAGTTGGAGCAGATGGCTTCCGGAGTTGTATATATTGGCTACATGCTTACTTTGTTTTTCCGTAAGGGGACCGAATGACTCGTCCGCAAGGATATTGGAAAAGCCTAAAATGGAGTTAAGAGGAGTCCGCAACTCATGGCTCATGGTGGAAATGAACTGGCTCTTGAGTCTGTTCGACTGTTGCAACTCCCTGTTTGCCTTTTCGAGGTCCTTTGTCCTTTCGATCACCTTCTCTTCCAGCCTTTCATTGAGTTCCTGAAGCTCCAGGTTCCTTTCATCTATGGCCCTCTCAAGCATCTTCTTTTCGGTGATATCTTTGCTTATTCCCACCGTACCATGTATTTTGCCGTCGCCATTTCTTATATAGGAGAGTGTAAGGCTTACCTCGATAATCCGTCCGTCCTTTGTCTTTAAATGGGTCTCATGGTTGGATACAAAGCCCTCTTTCTGCAGTATTTCCATGATGGAGTGCCTCTCCTCTGGCCGCACCCAGAGTTCTTCCGCCATAGTTCCCGCAATCTCTTCACGCGAATAGCCAAGAATCCTCGAAGCTCCGGAATTGAACTCGACAATCCGCCCATCGGTATCGGTAGTTACGATGACGTCCGCAGAATTGTCCAGGACATTTTTCAGATATGTCCTGGTTTCGGAGATAACCTCCATGGTCTTAAACTTTTCAATGGCGTACGCGGCCTGGATACCAAGGAGTGTGATAAACTCTATCTCTCTCTCTGTCCAGGCCCGAGGCCGAAAATCATCTATATAGAGGATGCCGGTAATGTGTTCATTGGCAAAGAGAGGAACCGCAACAAGGCTCTTTATCCCCTCTTTCAGCAGCACTGCATTATCGACAAAAGAATATCCGGCTACGTCCGAGATCACTGTGGGCACCCTTTTCCCGAGGATGTGGTCGGTCATGCCGCCTTTACGTCTTTTCCAGGCGGAAACCTGCGAAAAGTCCGCTGAAAATCCCACCGATGCCATAAGAGTAAGATATCCTGTGTCTTCATCGTAAAGCGCCAGACTTCCGGAAGGCGCCTTCAGTGTCCTGAGCGCCTCAGTCAGAAGCGTATCGAGGACCGCTTCCAGCCTATCGGACGAAGTGAGGGCCACACCTATGCGGTAAAGTTCCCTTGTTTCGTCGAGGAGGAGTTTTACCTCCTCCTTTGCCACTCGCCTTTTTTCGACCAAGTCCCATATCAATCTTGCGCTTTCACCGTCAATAATCTTTGTTGACGGTGACTTGTACTTGAAGAACTCCTGGATCAGATCTTCCCTGCCGGTCACATTAATGACGATATCCGGCGATTTGACAAGGAGTTCCCTGAAATCGGATGTTGTGAAGATATTGAGACGTTTTGCCATCTCAAGGCCAGGTGCAGAGGGATTATTATCGGCGATACCGATAATAGTGATGTCGGAATCGCTTGAGAGAATGGAAAGCAGAGCACTCCCACCCCTGCCGGCCCCTATTATCGCAATGCTTCCGACAAAAATAGACATGATAAAAGAATCGCTCTCCTTTTATCCATATACTAAACTATGGACAATATTAGGAGGATTCATGGGCTGCTGTCAAGTATAGATTAATCCATTGAAGGTTTCTGACTCACGTTGTCCCTGTAAAACAGACATGGACCTATAGAATAAGGACAAATAAACAGCAAGTTGCAAGTGTTATATGGTATATTTAATATTATGACCCTCAGCGAAAAACGCGCCGGTTCTTCACAACTTGCTTTCAGCTTCGAACATGACCGGGAGGTCCTTGTGCGCATCCTGGAAAGGACCGTAGGGATGCCTGTCTTGCTTGTGCTGACGGATAATTCGAGCAGCATGCTTTCGTTCAGAAAGAGTGGGGCAGTGGCCTGCGTAAGACTGCACAGGATGTTTCTCTGCGCCGATGAAGGCATTCTCAAAGAGATTGCTTCATTTATTAAACGCGGCAGGGGGAACATGTCCGGATTCAGGGCCTTTGTGAATGAAATGCGCGATACTATCAGGCGTAAGCCCCCCAGGTCTTTTCCCGCAATGACACAAGGCAAGCACTATGATCTGCACTCAATATTTGAACGGCTCAACCATGAATATTTCGAGGGAAGGCTTAACTCTGTCATAACGTGGGGGAACAGCAGTTCGAGAAAAGTCGTGAGAAAACGGACACTGGGCAGTTTCAGCAGTCAAACCAATATTATAAGGATCAATCCCGTCCTTGATAAAAAGACGGTGCCGAGCCACTATCTCGAATTCATCGTTTACCATGAAATGCTTCATGCTGATATGGGCACTGAAAGGAGAAACGGCAGACGGGCGGTCCATACGAGGGATTTCAGAAAGCGGGAACGGGCTTTCAGGGATTTTGACGAGGCCCTGCGCTACGAGAAAACCGGGATATAATCTCCCTGGCAGCCTCTAACCCATCTTCTTTCGTGTTGATTTTCCCCTCAAGGATATTATCCTCCAGTTCGGACAGTATGAGTTTGAATTGAGGGGAGGGGGTCAGGCCGAATTCCGTTATAAGATCATCGCCCGTAATCATTCTGATCAGCGACATCCGCGGCATGACCTCCTTGAGATATAGTGAAAGCATGTCGTTTAAAAATGGTAGAATCCAGCCTCCAGCCCCGACAGCAGCCAGGACAACTGCCGGATAAACATTATCTCTCGCAACTTTGAGAAACCTTATGATGCCGGTTTCTCCGGACCCTGCTGCGGCCATTGATAAAATGTTCTTGTGTCCTGACGTGATGAACGAAATAAATTCAGCCTCTTTGTTAGACATTTTCAGCCGTGATACGGCTCCCATCACGCGTGCTTCTCCTGAAAACAGCGCAGCCAGTTTCAGGCATATCCTCCTTTCAGTATGTTCGAAGAATGCAAGGATATGTTCGGAGGCAAAGGGGAAATAAGGGGCCGGATCGGCCAGAATGCCCTCGCATTGTCCATAAAATGGAATGCCCTGCTTCATACTATTGCCGGGACTGCTCAAAAATTCGGGAAACAATACCCGAACGATGCCGTCGTCTTCCATGCTGTTCATTATTTCATGGGAATTACCGAGTGACATTATGTGCCGTAATTCTTCGGCTATACGCTCTACCGCAACATCTTTGAGCAATACGTTATATTTATTGACGGCTTGACGGGTATTTTTTTCGATTGAAGCACGCAGCACGGCTGAGAAACGATAGATTCGTATGATCCGCAACGGGTCGTTAACAATATTTCTCTCGGAGACCATCCTGATAATCCCGGCCCCAAGGTCTTTTCCCCCGCCAAAAGGATCGATTACATGTGGGGATTCCGATCCCCATTCACGCAAGGGCAGAGCCATTGCATTGATAGTCATATCACGGTCTGCGAGGTCAGCTGTAATCGAGTGTCCTCTCATGGCTGATATATCGAGGAATACGCCATCCTTTACAACCCTGGCAATGCCGAACGCGCTGTCAAGGAGGACAAAAGAACTGCCAGAATAATGCGCAAACTCCTTCGAGATTTCGAGGGCATCTCCGGCTACCGCAAGGTCAATGTCTTTTGTCTCGACTCCGGAGAGCATATCGCGGACTGCGCCGCCGACAATATAAGCATCGTCAGCAATGCCTTTTTTCAAGGCGAAGTCCTTAAAGAGAACGAGGAGGGGGTGCATTTGTGTTCTTTTAAGTGCTGACATAAACTTAGCCTCCTGTGATGTAATATCATATACATCATAAAGAAAGTTGTCAAAATAGCATACTAATCGCACTTCAGCATGCCTGAATCTCTGTCATTCCACGCAGCTTGTCATTGTCTTATACAGCAGGAGTAATAAGTTGTCATCCCCGGGATCCTTTTTCGGGGAGACAGAGAGCAATGTAAAATCTAAAGACTCTGGATTTCCGAAGGCTGAGACAGGTACAAGCGGATTGACCTGAAATAGCTATTGCTTATAATTTGGTCGATTACTGGATTCGTGGTATAATTTTTTAAGCTACGATAGCTTGGCTAAATTCTTGAAGGACGCATGGATAGCGGAGTTTAGATCGCACTGAATATATTTTCTTCAGGTGTCTCTTTTTATCAATTACAAATCACTTAGAGGAGGTTTTCAATGGGTTCCAGAGGAAGAGAAATAGTCGGCATGAATGTAGATGAACTTGTTATGATGCTTAGAAAGGCGTACTGTGACGAGTGGCTTGCGTATTACCAGTACTGGGTCGGCGCAAAGGTCGTCAAGGGCCCGATGAAAGAAGCTGCCATTGCTGAGCTCACACAGCATGCAACCGAGGAGTTGATGCATGCAGATATGGTTGCATTGCGCATCATCCAGCTTGGCGGCGTGCCGGTGACCAAGCCGGAAGATTGGTATAAGCTTACCAACTGCGGGTACGATGCGCCGGATGATCCGTTCATCAAGAAAATTCTGCAGCAGAACATTGCCGGCGAGCAGTGCGCTATCAGTACCTACAAGAAAATGCTTGAGCTGACCAAGGATAAGGATCAGGTTACGTATAACATGGTCCTCACCATTTTGCAGCAGGAAGTAGAGCACGAGGAGGACCTTCAGGCTCTGCTTGAGGATTTTGACCTCATGATGGCCGCGATGAAGGGCGCATAACCTGAAAGGAGAAAACAATGAGTGATCGGACAAAAGAGCTCAAGGGTACCCGCACGGAGAAGAATCTTCTGGAGGCGTTTGCAGGCGAATCACAGGCCCGCAACAAATACTCGTATTTTGCTTCGGCAGCCAGGAAGGAGGGCTATGAGCACATCGCCGCAATCTTTCTTGAAACGGCTGAGCAGGAAAAAGCCCATGCAAAGATTCACTTGAAAGAACTGCAGGGTATCGGCAGCACGACAGACAACCTGCGCGCTGCTGCGTCAGGAGAGCATGCAGAGTCGACCCATATGTACCCACGCATGGCGAAGGAGGCGCGCGATGAAGGTTTTCCGGAGATTGCGGCACAGTTTGAGGCAATCAGCCGGATTGAGAAGTTTCATCAGGAGCGCTATCAGAAACTGCTGGCCGATATGGAAGCGGGGACAATTTTCATCCGCAACGAGAAGGTGTGGTGGAAATGCAGAAACTGCGGTCATCTGCATGAAGGAACGGCTGCTCCGGATTTCTGCCGGGTCTGCAAACATCCGAAAAGCTACTTCGAGGTTTTCTGCGAAAGCCGCTAACCGGAAGAAACCGTGCCAGTAGCCTCCATTGCAAAAGTTCTGTCAGGGAGAATGAGTTTACCGAAAAGAACGGCCTCGTCCGTGATATCGAATGCTTGATGAGCGGCTAATACCACATGATTGTTTCGTAATCGGGTGAAGGGACGGCAAATGTGATATATCCACGCCACGGGCAGCGTTCAGCCTCGTCCCCGTTGCGTAATATCTCAATCGAAAACTGTATTTCGTCGTTCTCTTTTGCTCCAAGATCGGAGAACGGCACCTCCAGCTCGAATATATCCCTGGCTGCGACGTTTTCAAGTGTTTTTACTTCCTTCCAGTTTTCGCTGATCTTCTCATTGAGCACTGCGACAGGAGCGTCCCCCCGCATATCAAAGACAATCCTGAACTCGAACGGTTTAACGATGTTGAGGCGGATAATGATTCTTTCCTGCACATCGGTAAACGGTATTTTGGGATCGAGCCTCATATAAAAATTATCTTTGTTGAAGCCGTAATGCATTGACGATACAAAGCTCTCCGATTTGTGCATGCTCCCGCCCGCCCTTTTGGCGTCTACTGAAGCGGCCTGGTTCCATTCATAGTAGCTTGTTATATACCCGTCAATTTTGGGCTGGATAAAGCCGCGGATCTGTATAGCCGGCGTAACGCTTCTGTCTTCGGTAAGTATCGGCACATGAAGCTGCGGCGGGATGTCCTTTCCCATTACTTTATATACTTTCATCAGATAGCTTCTGAAGAGTTCGTCAAATTCCTCCTGGGTCTCGGTGGTGTGTTCATCCCCATACCACCAGTTCCAGTCGCTGCCTTCGGCCGCGTAAACAGCGGTCCATGCTTCGGATAGGTCCATGTCAGGATTCGCCTTTGAGAATGCCTCAAGGTCGTCCCGCGTCTGAGAGAGATAGTCCCACGCCAGGTTGTCTTCCTCATGGCCGAGCCATATGGCGAAATTTGCGTTTATCCATGATCCGGCATGCAAGCGGGACAGCGTATCACCGGGGCCGTGTGCAGCGATGAAATCGGAAACAGTGACAGTCCTGAAACGGTCATCATTACTGAGGGCGCGGTAAAGCCCGGCGAGGAAATCATGACCGTCATTTGCAAAGTATTCCCAGGCGTTTTCTCCATCCAGGATCACAGGCACTATGTAATCCCTGTCTCCGGGAAGCATATTCCGGATCCCGGCCAGTTTGCCCATAAAATCCTCAACCGCTTTTTCAGCCTTCCAGCCGGAATAGCTAAAACCTATCAGGTCCGAAAGTTTGTGGTCCCTGAACATCATGGATACGCCGCTGAACTGGTGAATCCGGTAAAGGGTTGCAGCATCGACGAGATTGCCTTCGGGACTTCTTAAAGGTTTTCCCAGGGACCTGGCAAGGACTTCTTCATCTGTTGCTATCCACTTGATCCCTGAGTTGCCTATGGCCCTCACAACGTCTTCGCTCACCGATCCCTCGGAAGGCCACATCCCGGCAGGTCTCTTTCCGAACAGCTGTTCAAAATATTCCAAAGCCATTTCGATCTGTCTGACCGCATCTTCGGGATGGGAAAAGCGCTTTTTTGGAAGGGTCACATTGGGCATTCCTATCCTTGCGCTGTTGGTGTCCCACAGGAGGGGAAGTATAGGGTGGTAAAAGGGAGTCACCGACAATTCGACCTGGCTGCTGTCACTCATTTTCTTATATTCGGGGATTATTTGCTTTAAAATCGCCATTTGTCGTTCGATAAGAAGTTTCTTGTCCTCATCAGTGAAATCTTTTCCTTTTTCAGCCAGTCCATGAAGAAAAGGGTCATTGTCATTTCTGAACATGGGGTCTATCCATGCAAGGTTGAACAATACCTGGAGGTCCCTGATGTCGCGGTCGTCGAAGTACCGGGAGGCACGGGAAAGATCACTTTTTGTCAGCCTGAGTCCTCTTTTAAGGAGCAGTTCATAGTAGCGCGGGAAGGGCTTTATCATATTGTCCCAGTTGGCAAGGAAGAAGTTCTCAATGATAAACCGTCTCTCCGTCTCAGTAAGATCGGCTGGACTCTTCAGCGTCAATGATAGAAAAGTATCTGTTGCATTGTTGTCAATATAATCGACGAGCTGCTCGAGCAATGACGGGACGAGGTTGAACGTTTGGCGGATTTTGGGAAAATCGGAAAGGATAGTCACCATATCGAGGTAATCCTTTACACCGTGCAATCTTACCCAGGGGAGCCTGGAAACACCTGTAAATGGGTCTTTGTAATAAGGCTGGTGCATGTGCCACAGGAAGGCGATGTTAAGAGGCTTACCGCTCATTCTCTTTGAACTGAAAAATATACTCGTCGGGCTTGGCCAGGCCGTATTCCTCTCTTGCGTATTTCTCTATATAATAATTATCACTTTTGAGCGCGGTGATTTGTTTTTTAAGTGATTTGTTTTCATTGTCAATTGTGCTTATCTCTGTTTCGAGCCTGTTCTTTGTTTTTGCAAGCTTCAGGTATTTAAGAAATCCCATATTGCCGAACAACAGCGCTGTCCCTATATACAAAAAAGCGAGAACGACGATCGTGAAGAAAATGACGTTTCTTCTTTTTCGTTCCACGGTCACCTGCTGCCTGAGATTGCTCTGTAGTATCCGGCCTCTCATAATTAGCGTTATATTATCACTATGAGAGTAGAAAATCAATTCTGGCATCCCAGCTTCAGGCCATCTTTGACCGATCCTCAATCGCAAAATCCTCGACGTAGCTCTGCTACGCCTGCGGGTTTGCTCAATCGGATCAATCAAATCTGACCCAAATCTGAGCGCCAGAATGAGAAATGTTATATTATACTTTCCTCAGTGCGGCAACATTGTAAAAAGCGTTTAATCCCCTGAATTGCGCCGCTTTCCCCAAGGCTTCTTCGATACGCAGCAGACGGTTGTATTTGGCGGTCCTTTCGGTCCTGGATAACGAGCCTGTTTTGATAAAACCTGTGTTACAGGCAACGGCGAGATCGGCAATAGTGGTATCCTCCGTCTCTCCGGAACGGTGCGAGATTACAGCGGTGTAGCGCGCTTTTTTTGCCATCTCAATGGCGTCGAGTGTTTCTGTTACTGTCCCGATCTGGTTCAGCTTTATCAGGATAGAGTTTGCGATGCCTTTGGCTATGCCCTCTTTAAAGATTTCCGTATTTGTGACAAAAATATCATCACCGACAAGTTGTATTTTATCTCCGAGACTCCCGGTCAGGCGCTTCCAGCCGTCCCAATCGTTTTCCGCCATACCGTCTTCGATAGAGAGAATAGGATATTTCTTTGCCATCTTCTCATAGTATGCTGTAAGTTCACCGGATGATATTTTTTTCCCTTCGAACGTGTACTTGCCTTTATCAAAGAATTCCGATGCCGCAGCATCGAGCGCAAGGAAGACGTCTTTTCCAGGAGTATATCCGCTCTCTTTTATCGCCTGCATGATTATTGAAAGGGCATCTTCGTTTGTATCAAGATTCGGGGCAAATCCACCCTCGTCACCGACAGCGGTATTGAGGCCTTTTTTCTTAAGTATGGATTTCAGGGAATGGAATATCTCCACACCCGCCCTCAGTGCTGAAGCGAATGTATCAAAACCGGCAGGCATGATCATGAACTCCTGGATATCCAGATTATTATCGGCGTGTGCCCCGCCATTGACAATATTCATCATCGGAACAGGAAGTTCTTTGGCATTGCAACCGCCTACATATTGATAAAGCGGCAGTCCCAGTTCATTCGCTGAAGCGCGGCAAACGGCCATGGATACCGCCAGGACGGCATTGGCGCCCAGTTTCCCCTTGTTCTTGGTCCCGTCCAGTTTTATCATGGTCATGTCGATAAGGCCCTGGTCAGTAGATTCAAGACCGATGAGACGCGGCGCAATCTTTTCATTGACGTTCTTAACCGCCTGGAGGACTCCTTTGCCGTTAAACCTCTTCTTATCGCCATCTCTCAGTTCAAGTGCCTCCCTTTGCCCGGTAGATGCCCCTGAAGGGACGATTGCGTCACCTGTTGCACCGCTTTCGAGCAGCACCCCGACCGCCACTGTGGGGTTGCCCCTTGAATCGAGCACCTCTGCAGCCTGAATATCCATAATCTCACCCATTGGAATCCTCCTCCTTCATAAAGAAAATGTTGAATTTTGAATGATGAATTTTGAATTAAGGAAGAATAATTTATTTATTTGCCTCAATTCAACATCCAACATCCGAAATTCAAAATTAAGCATTTGGTTTTAAAGCGTGTATTGCTTCGTTGTTTACATCTGCTGCACATTCCATTATGCATTCCGACAGGGTAGGATGGGAATGGATCATTTCAGCTACGGTTTCGACAGTCAGGCCGGCCTGCATGGCGAGAGCCCCTTCATGGACAAGCTCCGATGCATGAGCGCCGATAATATGCACACCTAAAACTTTTCGGGTAGCTGCATCGGCAAGGATTTTAACCATGCCGGTCAACTCTCCCATGGCGTGGGCTTTGCCCAGCATCCTGAACTGAAAACGCCCTATCTTCACATTTATCCCCTTCTCTGCAGCCTGTTGCTCTCTCAACCCGACTGAGCCTATCTCCGGAGAAGTGAAGATGCCGGCGGGTATTACGGAATAATCCATCCTCTTGTCCAGACCGCATGCGTTGAATGCAGCCACTATCCCTTCCATTGAAGCCACATGGGCGAGGAGAGGGCCTCCTATGACATCCCCAACCGCATAAATGCCGTCAACATTCGTTTCCATTCTGTTGTTTACCTGTATTTCACCGCGGGGGCCCCTCCGGATATCCAGGGCCTCCAGGCCTATGTTTTCGGTGTTCAGCGATCTCCCTATCGATACAAGAAGTTTCTCCGCAGTTAGCTGCACGCCGTTGCTCAGCGACACGTTCACTACGTTATTGCCGACTTCCGAGCTGTCCACTCTGACGCCGGTTATCAATCTGATTTTCTTCTTTTTCAACTCTCTTTCAAGCATTGAGGATATTTCAGTGTCCTCTGTAGAGATTGCCCCGGGCATCATCTCGACCATTGTTATTTCGGTCCCGAGTTCCCTGAATATACAGGCGAATTCACAACCTATGATCCCTGCGCCGATAATGATCATGCTGGCCGGCACGGATTTCATTGCTATGGCATGGTCGCTGGATAGTATGCGTTGCCCGTCAGGAGGAAACATGGGTAAAAGAGCCGGACGTGAGCCGGTGGCAATAATGATTTTATCAGTCTCGATCAGCTCCGTTGGGCTGTCTTTCTTCCTGACCTCAACTGCCGAAGGGCCACGAAGCATCCCCCTCCCTTCGACAAGAGTTATTCCCCAGCTTTTGAAGAGGGCTCTGATCCCCCTCACATTTGTCGCTACTACCTTGTCCTTCCTCTCCATCATTCCGGCGAGGTTCGGGTGTATCTCTCCCTTCAAATCTATTCCGTATTCATCCAGTCTTCTTGCTTTCCGGAGCACTTCAATCGACGCAATCAGGGATTTTGTCGGGATGCAGCCAACGTTGAGGCACGTGCCTCCCACTTCACTGTCTTCTATGACAGTTACCTGTGCCCCCAGTCTGGCAGCTTTTAACGCGGCAACATATCCGCCGGGACCTGAGCCGATGACAGTTAATTTCACTTAGCTTCCTCTTCTACAAATTTTTCGTAATCGTCGATATCCATGAGTTCATCGAGTTCGTAGGTATCATCCATTTCGATTATTGCAACCCACCCTTTGCCGTAAGGGTCCTCATTAATGATTTCCGGGGAGTCGGCAAGTTTTTCATTGACTTCTATAACGGTCCCGCTTACGGGAGAGATGATGGATGAAGTGGCCTTTGTCGACTCGATTTCAGCCAGTTCATTGCCTGCCTCCGCAATGGTCTCCACTTCGGGCAGGTCAATGTATACGATATCTCCAAGGCTGTCCTGTGCATAGTCTGTAATCCCTATCGTCGCCCTTTTCCCCGAAGCCTTTACCCATGCGTGCTCTTTGTGATACTTCAGATCATCCGGATTCATAACAGCTCCTCCTTTTCCAGAAAATATTTTGTCGAAAACAGATTCAGGATCTGCTTACTGATCCTATGCGAATGCAGCCCGGAAAGTGTGCTTTGCAATTTCTTAACATAGTTTGCGATCTTTGTCAACCATCATCCTCTTGACCTGACGGGTATGGTATCATAAAAATTGTGGAAATGGTGAAAAATAAAGCGGCGCTCTTCCTGAGAATGATAAAGTTCTCCCACTCGGTATTTGCACTGCCGTTTGCATTTACGGGAGCGATGCTGGCGGCAGGAGGGATACCCCAGGTTGAAAAGCTTTTCTGGATTACAGCCGCCATGGTCGGAGCGCGTTCCGGGGCTATGGGACTTAACAGGATTATAGACAATAAAATTGATGCTGCAAACCCCAGGACTGCGAACAGGGAGATACCTTCGGGCAAGATAAGCGTTCGAGACGCGACGATTTTTACCGCAGCGGCCTTTGCATTCATGATATTTGCTGCCTGGCGTCTGAATTCTCTCTGTTTTGAGCTTTCGCCTGTGGCCATTGTGGCCCTGGTACTTTACTCTTATACAAAGCGGTTTACCTGGATGGCGCATTTTGTGCTCGGCATCTGCATTGCCGCGGCTCCTCTTGGGGCATGGATCGCTGTGCGGGGGACTTTTGACAGGGAGATACTGCCCCTGTGCATCGCTGTTGTTTTCTGGCTCGCAGGGTTCGATGTTCTCTATGCTCTTCAGGATATAGAGTTTGACCGCGGACACGGGCTTCATTCGATTCCGCAAAGGTTCGGCGTCAAAGGTGCGCTTGTGCTGTCCAGAATGTTTCATTTCATTACGTGGCTTTTGCTGGCAGCCAGCGGAGTTCTGTTTGGGCTGAATGTTGTTTACTGGATAGGGTTGACGTTGATTGCAGGACTTCTTTTATATGAGCATTCGCTGGTGAAAGCCGGCGATCTGAGCAGGCTGGATATGGCTTTTTTCAACATGAACGGCTACATAAGCATTGCAGTTTTTGTATTTACCCTTTTTTCGTTAATTTAACTTATATTAAGTGTCGAGCAGTCAGGACACAATGCTTCAGCTTAATCTCGCAAGGCATCCAGCCTTGCTCGAAGGCTATGGCAGTCTGTTCAGCCATCCATGGCGTCTCAGCCTGCCAAAGCCTGCTTCAGGGGGCCCCGAAAAGTCAGGGACTTTTTGGGGCGGAGCACTATGTCCTGACTGCTCTTGGACAGAATTATAGGAGTTCACCAGATATGGAACAAGCGGATTGTATTGTTTTCGGCGAGCACATACTCACTATGAACGACCGTCTGGACATTGTTCATGACGGAGCGGTAGTTGTGAGGGGAGGCGTGATTGCAGAAATTGACAGCGCTGAGAATATTCGCAGGAAATATTCATCAGCATGCAGCGTGGGGGGGCAGGGCAGGCTTGTGCTGCCGGGATTTGTCAATTCGCATACGCACGCGGCCATGGTGTTTTTCAGAGGACTTGCGGACGATCTTCCGCTGAAAGACTGGCTGGAAAAACATATATGGCCTGCTGAAATGCGGTTTCTCAATCCTGAATTCGTATATGATGCCGTGATGCTGGCCGGTCTGGAGATGCTGAAATCAGGCATTACTACGTTCAATGATATGTATTTTTTCGGTGACAGCACTGCCAGGGCATCGAAGCAGCTCGGAATACGTGCGTTCCTGGGCGTGGGTATTGTGGACTTCCCTACTATGACTGCCAAGACTGTCGATGAATATATCGGCAATGCCGACCGTTTCATCGACGCCTGGAAAGGAGATCCCCTGATCACTCCCTGCATTGCGCCGCATTCCGCTTATGCCTGCTGCACGCAGACCTTGAAGCGGGTGAAAGAGCTGGCTGACCGTAGAAACGTTCTGACCACCATACATCTGTCTGAAACAGAGTGGGAGGTAGCTCAGCTTGTCGGCTCTTATGGAAAGAGGCCGGTCGAGTATCTCGAAAGTATAGGGTTTCTCGGCAACAGGCTGCTTGCCGCGCATTGTGTGTGGGTCGATGACCGGGAAATAGACCTCCTTGCCCTGAGGGGTGTTGCAGTTTCACACTGCATTGAGAGCAATCTGAAACTCGCGTCGGGTATCGCCCCTGTTCCTAAAATGCTCGCAGCCGGACTGAAAGTCGCTCTTGCCACTGATGGCGCAGCCAGCAATAATGACCTGAATATCCTCAGTGAAATGTCTACGGCTGCCAAGATACATAAGACCCTGGCAAATGATCCCACTGTTATCGATTCGAGAACGGCCCTGTTGATGGCAACGCGGTGGGGCGCCGAGGCAATGGGCCTCGGCGGGGTGACAGGCAGTCTCGAACCCGGAATGCGCGCGGACATGATCACCCTGAACCTGCAAAAACCTCACCTGACACCTGCCTTCGATCTTTATTCACTCGTCGTCTACGCCGCAATGGCTTCGGATATCGAGGATGTTATGGTTGACGGCAAACCGGTTGTCAGGAACAGGGTGCTGCTCACAGGCGACGAGGAGGAAATATTGCAAAAGGCCCGTGAATGGGGCAGGAAAGTGTTAAGCGCTTCGACTTAGCATTTTTTCTGTAAATTACTTATAATTCTTATTACGGGTTTTTTTGTGGCCCATTATATAAGCGGAGGATTGAATGGCTTGTCCTTTTAAGGAAATAGAGAGCAAATGGCAAAATATCTGGCTCGAAAAGAAGACCTTCAGAGCTTCCAGCAACAGCAGCAAGCCCAAGTTTTACGCGTTGATTGAATTTCCTTACCCTTCTGCGGAAGGTCTTCATGTGGGGCACCCCAGAAGCTTTACCGCTATGGATATTATCGCGAGAAAAAGACGTATGGAAGGATATAATGTCCTGTTCCCCATAGGATGGGACGCCTTTGGCCTGCCCGCTGAGAATTTTGCAATGAAGCACGGTGTTCATCCCCGCGAGTCGACAAAGAAAAATATTGCAAACTTTACCAGGCAATTGAAGATGCTCGGATTTTCTTTTGACTGGGACCGCGAGATCAATACGACAGACCCCGGTTACTACAAATGGACGCAGTGGATTTTTTTGCGCTTATTCAAAAAAGGGCTGGCTTACAAAGCGGATATCCCTATCAACTGGTGTACTTCATGCAAAGTCGGTCTCGCAAATGAAGAGGTCGTTGAAGGCAGTTGCGAAAGATGCGGTTCTCCTGTTATCAAGAGAAATAAAAATCAGTGGATGTTAAGAATTACGGAATATGCCGACAGGCTGATCAGCGATCTGAAAGATGTCGATTATCTTGAAAAAATCAAGACCCAGCAGATTAACTGGATAGGCAAAAGCTACGGCGCTGAGATCGATTTTCCCGTTAATACAGGTGCGCAGATCGGGAAGCGAAGATCTTTGGGGTGCCTTAAGGTATTCACAACCAGGCCGGACACCCTTTTCGGGGCTACTTACATGGTTGTTTCCCCTGAACATCCCCTACTGGAAGAACTGGTGGGCTCGATCAGCAACAGTGAAGAAGTTGCAGATTACCGTGTGAAGGCAACTTACAAGTCCGATCTTGAAAGGACCGACCTCGCAAAAGAGAAGACCGGAGTGGTGTTGCAGGGAGTCAGCGCAATAAACCCTGCGACCGGAGAGGAAATTCCTGTCTGGGTGTCGGACTATGTGCTGATGGGCTATGGCACCGGCGCTATTATGGCTGTGCCTGCACATGATGGAAGAGATTACGAATTTGCGAAGAGATTCCAATTGCCGATCAGGCAGGTTATTTCGGGCGGCGACATATCAGTTGATGCGTATGAGGGCGACGGGCAGTTAATCAATTCCGGTTTTCTGGACGGCTTGTCCGTGCAAGAAGCGAAAGAGAAGATAGTTGAATGGCTTACAGCCGGTAAAGTCGGCAGCAGCAAAATAAATTACAAGTTGAGAGACTGGGTTTTTTCGCGCCAGAGATACTGGGGTGAAGTTATTCCAATGGTCCAATGTGAAAAATGCGGATGGGTCCCTGTTCCGGAAAACGAATTGCCTGTTCTGCTCCCGGAAGTGAGATCGTTTATATCTCTGGTAGAAGGGAAATCCGTTCTTGAGGGGCTGACTGATTGGGTCAATACCGTATGTCCGAAATGCGGTGGATTCGCGAAGCGGGAAACGGATACCATGCCCCAGTGGGCGGGTTCATCCTGGTATTTTCTCAGATATATTGATCCCGTGAATAATCGGGAGTTTGCTTCAGGACAAAATCTCGATTACTGGCTGCCTGTCGACTGGTATAACGGGGGCATGGAACACACGACGCTGCACCTGTTATACTCGCGCTTCTGGCATAAGTTCCTGTATGATGAGGGCCTTGTGCCGTGCAAGGAACCCTACAAGAAACGGACATCACACGGCATGATACTTGGGTCGGACGGCGAAAAGATGTCGAAATCCCGCGGCAATGTCGTAAATCCGGATGATATAGCCAATGAATTCGGTTCGGATGTATTCAGGGTGTACCTGATGTTTATCGGCGCCTTTGATCTGGCGGTAATGTGGAATACGGAAGGCCTCATCGGTATCTCGCGGTTTTTAAACCGTGTCTGGAGCACCAGGGAGAGGATCGATGACAGTATTTCTCCTGACGGTAACAGCCTCAGGCTCATGCATGCAACGATTAAGAATGTTTCTGAAAGAATTGAAAAAATGCGTTTCAACACGGCTGTTTCCGAGATAATGTCTTATACCAATGAACTTTTGGGGATGGCTTCCATACCGAAGAAAATGGTTGAAGTGCTATGTCTTCTCCTGTATCCTTTTGCGCCGCATCTGACCTCTGAAATATGGGAAAAGTCTGTAAGCAAAGACGATTGTTTAAGCGATCAGAAATGGCCTTCATATGACAGTAAACTGATAGTTGAGGAGACTGTGACCATAGCGGTCCAGGTTAACGGCAAGTTGCGGGGGACCGTAGAAGTTGAAAAGGGGATGTCTCAGGACAGTTTATTCGAGCTTGTAAGGAACGACGTAAAGTTCGGCAAGTATATTCACGGAAATGAAATAAAAAAAATAATTCATGTTCCGGACAAGTTGCTGAATGTAGTAGTCGTAAACACAGCTAAGAGCTGAGAGACCGGAGTCAAAGAAGAATAATCCTTAAATTATTTTTTTGCTCTTAGCTCCTGGCTCGGGACTCTTAGCTGGTAAAATGGGGGGAGCCATGTCACATACATTCGCAGATGCGGGGGCATGCTGGAAAGAACTGCTGTCAGGGCCGTCCCGGGCTGGCGAATTGATTGCCGCTGTTAAAAGATTTGCGGAAGAAAACACACGTCCGGCAACAATTGTTTTCGGCACCTCGGGATGGAGAGGGGAAATAGGCAGCGACTTCACTTTCAACAATGTGCGCATTGTCATATCTGCGATAATAGAGATGTTCAAAAGCGGCGGCGAACCCGTCATGCAGGCCCTCGGAGTAAGGAATTTCGATGAGGTGCGGAACCGCGGGATCATTGTGGGACACGATAACCGGCTTCTCGGTCCTGAGTTCTCTATGGAAATCCTCGGATATCTTCAGGAGGAACGGATCAGGACATGGTACGCAGGCGAGGCCACGACTCCCGAATTCTCGGCAGGGATTGAAATGCTGCATGCCGCGTGCTCGATTAATCTGACGCCGTCTCATAACCCCGCCAATTACTCGGGTCTTAAATTCAATCCTTCAGACGGAGGACCCGCGGGTACGGAGATTACTTCAAAGATAGAAGAGATAGCTGACGGAATGATGCGCCGGGGAGCGATACTTCCATCCATCAAGGTCCGGCATATGGAGCGCGTGGACCTTACCGCCCTTTATCTGTCTTTTATTACCATGCGTAAAACATTGGATATCGAGAGGATCCGTGATTTTATAAATAAGGGTGACTGTACTATATGCATTGACAACGTCCATGGCGCTACGCGGGGTCGTATGGAAAAGATCCTCTGCGACAGCAGCAAAATTGTTTACCTGAGGACCGAAGATAATGTTCTCTTCGGCGGCATCGCCCCTGAGCCCTCCGAGAAAAATATGGCGGGGGTGGAAGCCGTTTTAAGGAAGAGCAGCAGTGCCCTGAAACTCGGGGTGATTATGGACCCTGATGGCGACCGTATCAGGTACAGTGACGGGTCCATGCAGATACCGATGAATTATTTCGGCGCAATGGCGCTGCACTTCTTACATGTACATAAGGGGATACGGGGCGTTGCAGCAAAATCGGTGGGTACAAGCAATTTAGTTAACGCCATCGCCGGACAACTTGGTATTCCTATCAAAGAGACGAAGGTGGGATTTAAAAATTTCAGGCCCTATTTGATGGGGAACTCTGAAGAAAGAGCGATAGTAGCTTTTGAAGAGTCCGACGGCATATCCGGGTATAACAATACCCTGGAAAAAGATGCCTTGTTCGGACTGCTCCTGGCAATCGAAATGATGGCGGTGACAGGGAGGAATTTGAGCGATTACCTCAATGACCTTATGAATGAGTTCGGACGGTTTTATCCGGACCGGTCGGGTATAGCGGTGGACCGTTCCTTGGTGGGGGAGCCTCTGCAACAGAAGCTTTCGGTAATACGGGAGAAATACGGGAAGGGAACTGTTACGCAAATCGGGGGGAAAACCAGAACAGTTAAAGACCTGATCACAGTAGACGGCACCAAGGTTGTTTTTGACGACGGATCGTGGCTGATGATAAGGCCGTCCGGAACAGAACCCAAGGTCAGATTTTATATAGAGTCGCGTACCATGGAAGGGAAACAGGCCATATTTGAAGCAGCGGAGCGGATTACAAGAGAGGCCTTGGGCGTGTGAACTGTTTGGGTCGATACCTTAAGCGCCTCTTTGCTGCCAATAGGGACTTTATTTTTAAAGAGACCGTTGCTGCAAACGGTGTCATGGCACTGCTTATGAAGAACCGAAACACCGGCGAGCGGTGGACAAGGGACGAACGAAAACAGCTCAGGATGTACTTTCTCAGCTTATCTCTGCTCGTTCCGGCGCTGATTGTTTTTTTGCTGCCTTTTGGGGCCGTAATGCTGCCTATCCTTGCAGAGGTGCTTGACCGCAGAAAAACACCGAGAAACCATAATACGCTATAACGTTCTTCTTCCTTCCAGCGATTTGGCCAGAGTTACCTCGTCGGCGAATTCTATATCGCTGCCTATAGGCAGACCATAAGCAATCCTCGAAATGCCGGCACCCGACTGCCTCAGCATCTCTGTTATATATTGGGCCGTCATTTCCCCTTTTGTATTGGGATTGGTAGCCAGAATTATTTCCTGTATGCCCCCGGATTGCACCCTTTGGGCAAGTTCCAGGATTTTTAATCTGTCGGGAGTAATTCCGTCAAGGGGTGAGAGTGCACCGAGAAGTACATGATAAAGGCCATTGTAGCTTCTCGTCCTCTCCAGGGCAAGTATGTTGCTGGGTTCCTCCACAACACAGATTCTGCTCCTGTCGCGTGAAGGGTCGCTGCATATTTCGCAGGGATCGTCGGCAGTGATATTGAAGCAGACTGAGCAGAACTTTGCATTCTCCTTAACATCGGTAATGGCATCGGCTATAGCCTTTGCCTCGTTAGCAGGCATGGTGAGTATAAAAAATGCAAGCCGCTGGGCACTCTTCCTGCCGATGCCGGGCAACCTGGTAAGCTGGGATATAAGGTTTTCGATTATACTCATTTCCCAAACAGATTGCCCAAGCCCCCCATGCCGGGCAGTTGCATGCCCATAGTGAGTTTCGACATTTCATCGTTTACCATTTGTTGTGCCCTGCGGAGTGCTTCGTTTGCAGCGGCAAGTATCAAATCCTGAAGCATTTCCACATCGTCGGGGTTGACCACATCTTTCTCTATTTTTATGGAAATAAGTTCTCCCCCCCCATTTGCCACGACTGTAATCATCCCGCCGCCTGCAGTGGCCTCGACAGTCCGTTTTTTTGCTTCCTCCTGCATTCGCTGCATCTCGGTTTGCAGCTTCTGTGCCTCGCGCATTATATCGCCGAGCATTTTAGGAACAGGGGCGATACCCGACGCGAGTTTCAGATTGCTCTCAATGCAGTGTGAAA
>JADFXU010000017.1 GCA_015233365.1 Nitrospirota bacterium
CAGAGTGAAGCGGTTAGGGATAAATGCGAGAAGAAGGATACTTGAAAGGTTGGAGCAGGATGCTTTGATTATTGCCGCTGGACAGGAACAAAAAGCTCCGCACCTTCAGGCGCTCATTATTTTTGATCTCAATACCGGCCTGAGAAAAGAAGAACTATTATCTATCGAATGGACTGATTTTGATTCTGAGAATGAAACCTTACAGGTAAGGGCTGATATAGCCAAATATCATAAAACGAGGCATATAGACCTTAACAGGCACGCATTGGCTGTACTTTCTGCCCTTCCGAGGAGAGGAAAATATATTTTCTGCAATGACCGTGGTGAAAGGCTTAAGAACTTTAAGCATTCTTTCGCATCAGCGGTGGAGAGGGCCGGATTAAAGGATGTTGTTATTCATGATCTGCGGAGAACGTTCGGCTCTAACTGCATTATGGATGGAGTGAGGCTTGAAACGGTACAGGAATGGATGGGGCACTCATCTATAGAGACAACCAGAAAGCATTACGGGCATTTAACAAAATCTTTCAGAAAGGAGGAAATCAGGAAGATTGAGGGGAGAATGGACACCTGTATGGACACCCTGTTTAAAACCACGCTGAATAAAACTCGGAAGTCATTGAAAAACTTGGTGCCCCCTGCAAGATTCGAACTTGCGGCCCCAGGTTTAGGAAACCTGTGCTCTATCCTACTGAGCTAAGGGGGCTCATGGACTGAAAAAATATTTTAGCACAAACAATGGCAAATAGTAATGCGCCCTTTAGCCTGGTTGATCTGAGGAGATTACGATATAGTATAATTTTTGATTATGCGACATCTCGAAATGCGAATGGCGTTGACCGTGCTGATCTGTATAATGATCACCGTTGCGAGAGGCTGGGCTGCGGAGGGTGACGGCATTGTAGGGGTGTGGGTTACCGAACATCGGGACGCAAGGATAGAGGTATTCAATTGCGTAGATAAGTACTGCGGCAAGATTGTCTGGATGGATGAGCCTAATTATACTGCCGGGGATACAGAGGGCAAGCCAGGGGAGCGGAAGCTGGATGTCAGGAATCCTGATCCGGCGCTCAGGAAGCGCGTTATCCTAGGAATGCAAATCCTCTGGGATTTTAGTTATGCGGGAGATAATCGCTGGACTGGTGGAAAGGTGTATGATCCCGAGACGGGCAACACCTATAGCGCCAGGTTATCTCTTTCCGCGCGCAACCGATTGCACTTGAGGGGGTATGTCCTTATTCCGCTGTTGGGCCGCACTTCCACATGGACAAGGGTAAATGGTGAATGACCGGGAGATGTAATGTTATAGCGTGAGGCCGAATGTCTCCAGGGCTGTGCGGGTAGATTCGTAACTTGTGTGATGAATGCCGTGTATGCCGAGGTTGCCGGCGACCTCTACAAACATTGCCCGGTCATCAATGTAGACTGTCTTTGTCGGGGCAGCTCTCGCAATGTCGAGCGCCATGCGATAAATATCCACATCCGGCTTCCTGTAATGAACGAAACATGATGAGACAAAAATATCGACAAAAGAATCGAGTTCGAATGTCTTGATGCGGTGTATAGTGAGTTCCCTTCCCTCGTTGCTGATAGCTGCTATTTTAAGATTGTAACGGGTTTTCAACCGGCGTATGAAATCTATTATTTCAGTGAAAGGCCTCGATTCGCCGAACATGAAGGCAGTGAAGTCATCCCTGGTGAATGGCCGCTCTTTGTAGAAGACAACCTGGTGCAAATATTCGTACAGACTTACCTTGCCTTCCTCATATGTTCCGAATGTCAAATGGTGGCGCTCGTCCATTTCTTCATAATCCAAACTGAAAGTGTCCGCCGCCTTCCGCCGCAATTTCCTGTCCCACCCGTTGTTGAGCAGCACCCCGCCTATATCGAGGAACAGAGTTGTGATAGGTGAAGATTGAACCATGCATCTAATTTAGCATAATACGAAAAAATATCAAAGCTTTGTACTTCAGTTCATAAATACGGTGTCGCACCGTATTTATGAACTGAAGTACCTCTGTTGCCGATCCAATTAAAATATGGTAATCTTTCTGAGGATCAGTGATTGTGTGCTGGTCATTCAGTAAATATTTCAGTCAGATCAAGGAACGGCAATGGAACATGATAGTCAAATTCCGGAAATGGGGCATGTGGAAGCGACGCGCAGGCGTTTTCTTAAATGGCTTATAGCAGTTCTTGCAGCCGTAAATGCGCTGATTGCGGGCATCCCCTTCCTGCGGTCGCTGCTCGGTCCGTCGGTTGCTGCACAAAAAAACGAGTGGTCCAAGGTGGCTGCCGTTGATTTACTGCCTCAGGACAGTCCGGTGGATATGCGTTTCATGGCGGAATCCGGAGAGGCGTATCTCCATAATACGGTATTGCGTTCGGTATGGGTCATCAAACATTCACCTGAGAAGATATCGGTTTTTTCTCCTGTATGCACTCATTTGGGGTGTTACTACCAATGGAACGGGCAGGCTGACCGGTTCGAGTGTCCCTGCCATGCCAGCGTGTTTGCGCCTGACGGCAAAGTGATCAGCGGCCCGGCCCCGCGCCCCCTCGATACGCTGGAGTCAAAGATAGAAAACGGATACCTGCTGGTGAAGTGGGAGAACTTTAAAGCAGGCGTGCCGACAAAAATTCCGGTAGCATGAGGAGGAGCAGTTTATGACATCGCGCCCTATCGAATGGATCAACAGGTGGATCAATGAACGATGGCCTCTTTCAGCTGTATTGCGACTGGCTATCGATGAAGAGATACCGGGTGGTTCCCGTTTTGTATATACGGACGGCAGCGCTGTTTTTCTTCTTTTTACTCTTCAGGCCATTACGGGAATCCTGCAGGTATTATTTTATGTCCCGACTGTGGACCATGCGTATGACAGCCTGAACTATTTGCGGACTGAAGTCCCTTTTGGTTGGCTTATACACGGCATGCATTTCTGGGGCGCCAATCTGATGATTGTCGTTTTGGCCCTCCATATGACGCGCGCTTTTATATGGGGAGCGTACAAGAAACCGCGCGAACTGGTATGGCTGGCAGGTGTGCTGCTTCTGCTTGTCACTATGGGATTCAGCTTTACAGGTTCGCCGCTGACCTGGGACCAGCATGGCTACTGGGCCGGAGAAGTGGGCACCAGTATAGCTGGTACGATCCCGGTAGTCGGCGATATGCAGAAACGCTTATTGCGAGGGGGCGAAGGCATGGGACAGTTGACCCTCTCCCGGTTTTTTGCGTTGCACACCATGGTGCTTCCGCTGTTGCTCGTTTCCGCATTCGGCCTGCATATTATTGCTTTCAAGGTCCGGGGGACCGTAGGGCCGTGGGATGCTCTGAAGAGGAGACTGAGCGGACCCTTCTGGCCGGACCAGGTATATAAGGACGTGCTCACGGGCAGCGCCATCTTCATCCTTCTTATTTTCCTTTCGGTATTCGTGCCCCCTGTTTTTTGGGGTCCGGTCGATATCCTGGATACCAATTACGTACCAAAACCGGACTGGAATTTTCTTTTTCTCTACCAGGTGCTGAAGTATTTTCAGGGACCGCTCGAACCGGTGGGCACCGTGGGTGTGCCTACTGTTATCGTCCTGCTTTTTGTTACTTTGCCTTTTACAGACCGCAATCCCGAGAAGAACCCGTTCCGCCGGCCCTTGGTTATGTTATGCGGTTTTATTTTTGCCGTTACGATTACAGCGCTGACACTTCTCGGCTATTATAGCCGGGGCCTTGCAGAGCTGCCGGCCGGTAGTCCGGCAGTTTCATCCCTCCTCGGTCCGGATGATGCAGGCGCTGCAAAAACTCCCTCTGTATCCCAGCCGTCTGATCAGAGTGCGCCGGCCCAAAAAACCGGTGGGATGCCCTCCGCAACCGTGGAAACAAATTCGCGGACAATGCCTGGAGAGGGAGCGCATGTGATCGGCAATGCCGAACGCGGCGGCGCAGTATTCGGGAATTACTGTGCCGGATGCCATGGCGCCAAAGGCGCCGGGGGCATGCAGAATCCGGGTTCCGATGAAGGTAAAGTGCCGCAGCTCAACCCTGTAGAACGCGAGATTTACAACAAGGACCCAAAGGCATTTGCCGAAAACCTGGACCGTTTCATACAACACGGTTTGGTGCCGCCGGGTAAAAAGCCTTTACTCAGTATGCCGGCCTTCGGTGATACGCACGGCCTTACGCAGCAGCAGATTGCCAATGTTGAGGCGTATATCATGAGCTTGAACGGCATAGACCGCGGCCAAATTGTCAATCCGGGTATGGAACCGCGCAATTTCTTTATCCTGGTTGCTTCCGTGTATATTCTTATGCTTTTCATTCAGGGTGGGATAAGGATAAAGAGCGGGATTCCTTAACGGCAGGTCAAAGGTAAAAGGTAATGAAAAAAAATACCTTGAGGTGTTTTCTATCGCCTTTAGTCTTTTCCTTTTGGCCTTTGACCTTTTACCTTTAACCTTTCGCCTGTCTTTAGGAGGTTTTATGCAAATAGCAATGATCGGACTCGGAAGAATGGGAAGGAACATGGCGAGACGTCTGGTCAGGGGCAGGCATTCGGTTATTTTATATGACCGCTCTCAGGAACAAGCCGTGGAAGCAGCGAAGGAAATGCGTGGGGCAAGGGTTGCAACTTCGCTTGAGGAAATGTCCGGTCTTCTGAAACCGCCGCGCGTGGTATGGCTTATGATCCCCGCCGGCAAGCCTGTTGACGATACTATCGACCGCCTGGAGAAAGTGCTCGGCAAGAAGGACCTTGTAATAGACGGCGGCAACAGCTTTTACAAAGACGATATCCGGCATGCGCGTCAACTTGGAGAAAGTGGAATAAAGTATATGGATGTCGGGGTCAGCGGCGGGATATGGGGGCTTAAAGAAGGATACTGTCTCATGGCTGGAGGAGACAAAAAAGATCATAACCATATAGAACCCATTCTGAAAACTCTTGCCGCAAAAGAGGGCTATCTGTACTGCGGCCCTGTCGGTGCAGGGCATTTTGTGAAAATGGTCCATAATGGCATTGAGTACGGCCTGATGGCGGCTTACGGAGAGGGGTTCGAGATTTTACATTCATCTCCTTACTCTGCAAATCTCGATCTTGGAAAGATCGCCCATCTTTGGAACCGGGGCAGTGTGGTCAGATCATGGCTTCTCGAACTCGTGGAAGACGTCTTCACAAGAGACAAGGACCTTTCCGGTATCAAGGGCTATGTGGAGGATTCCGGTGAAGGGCGGTGGACAGTGGAGCAGGCCATTGAATCGGGTGTCCCTGCGCCCCTCACAGCCATATCGCTGTTCGAGAGATTCCGTTCGAGGAAGGACGACTCTTTTTCGGATAAGCTCCAGGCAGCCTTACGCAGAGAGTTCGGCGGCCATGCCGTAGTTGATGAGAATGTGAAGCAGGGCAGAGGGCGTTCGAGAGGGGCCCGGTAATGACTATGCATCCCACTCATGCTGCTCTCTGGCCTTTGGCAGTATATCTGGTAGCTGTCATTGGCCTTATTGCCTCCATGATCGTGATTTCATTCTTCCTGGGCCAGAAGCATAAGGACCGGTTGACTGGAGAGCCCTACGAGTCGGGTATCATGCCGACAGGCTCAGCACGGGGGCGTTTCGATATCAAGTTCTATATTGTCGCCATGTTCTTTGTTATTTTCGATCTTGAGTCCGTTTTCATCTATGCATGGGCAGTATCCGTCCGTGAGACGGGATGGGCCGGTTACTTTGAAGTGTTGATCTTTATCGGTATACTGATGGCCGGCCTTGTCTATCTGTGGAGAATAGGGGCGCTGGACTGGGGCACAAGCGGGAGATTGGGAAAGAGAGGGGCGGACGCTAAATAGTATGAACTGGTCATTACACAAACCCGGGGAAACCGGACCTGACCCCGTAGCTGACGCGGTCAGCGGCAACATTATTCTTTCGAGTCTTCAGGACATGCTTGCGTGGGGCAGGAAAAACTCCATCTGGCCTTTTAATTTCGGCCTTTCCTGCTGTTTTGTCGAAATGGCCACGAGCCTTACGAGCAAATATGATATCGCCAGGTTCGGGGCCGAGGTGCTCCGTGCCACTCCCAGAGAGGCTGATCTGATGGTTATTGCCGGAACGGTATTTATAAAAGCTGCGCCTGTTGTTGAAAGGCTATACCAGCAGATGATGCTCCCGAGATGGGTGATCTCCATGGGATCTTGCGCGAACTCAGGGGGCATGTACGATATTTACAGCGTAGTGCAGGGCGTGGATTCGTTTCTTCCGGTGGATGTCTATGTGCCGGGATGCCCGCCCCGTCCGGAGGCCTTCATGGAGGGCCTGCTGCTGCTCAGAGATGCGGTGGGCAAGGAGCGCCGGCCGTTGAGCTGGGTAGTTGGTCCGCAAGGTGTTGAACGGCCTGAACGGCTGGTCATGCGCGACCTCAAGAGGGAAGAAAGACGGCATATTACAGATCTTCCTTCTCCCGACAACGCATGAACGGTCCTGATGTTATCATGGAATTGCGGTCCAGATTCGGCGACCATGATCTGACGCCGCAGACCACACAAGACGGCTTGCCTACTATCTGGGTCCCGAAGGAAAAGGTGCACGGCGTGCTTCGGTATCTCAACTGTGAAGCAATCCGCCCCTACCGTACACTTTACGACCTGACCGCCATAGACGAGCGTGTTCGTGAACACCGGCAGGACCAGCCGGACAGTGATTTTACAGCGGTTTATCATTTGCTGTCATATGAGAGGAATGAGGATATCAGAATCAAAGTGGCGCTGAAGGGCGAATATCCTTCAATTCCCACTGCCACAGATATATGGCCGTCCGCCGATTGGTATGAGCGTGAAGTATGGGACATGTTCGGGATAAAGGTCGAAGGCCATCCCAACCTGCGCAGGATTCTGATGCCGCCGCTCTGGAAGGGCCACCCGTTGCGCAAGGAACATCCTGCCCGGCGGACCGAAATGGGGACTTTTCATCTCCCCGTGAAGAAAGACGAGGCCGAAGAACAGGCGTTGAAGTTCCGGCCCGAAGATTGGGGAATGACAGGGCTGCGGGACGGCGTTGAAATGATGTACCTCAATCTCGGGCCGCACCACGCGGGAACGCATGGCATACTCCGCATTATACTCGTTCTTGACGGAGAGGAGATCGCTGATGCGGTGCTCGACATAGGGTTTCACCATCGCGGAGCGGAAAAGATGGGCGAGCGGCAGTCGTGGCATACTTTTATCCCCTATACCGACCGTATTGATTATATGTCCGGGGTCCTGAATAACTTTCCATACGTCCTTGCTGTGGAAAAACTTGCGGGTATTGAAGTCCCGGACAGGGCAAAGGTGATACGGGTCATGATGTCCGAACTGTTTCGCATTATCAGTCATCTTGTCTATTACGGTACTTTTGCGCAGGACATAGGACAGCTATCCCCGGTTTTTTTTACATTCAGCGACCGCGAACGGGCTTTTGATATTGTACAGGCCGTGTGCGGGGGGCGCATGCATCCCAGCTGGTTCAGGATCGGCGGGGTGGCACAAGACCTTCCAAACGGGTGGGACTCTATAATGCGTGACTTCCTCAGGTATCTGCCTGCGAGACTGGACGAGTACGATAAAATAGTCATGCAGAACGCCATTATAAAAGCCCGCACCAAAGATGTCGGGGTCATTACCCTTGACAAAGCAATTGAGTGGGGTGTCACCGGTCCCAACCTCCGCGCCTGCGGATTTGAATGGGACTTCAGGAAGAAAAGGCCATACTCCGGATACGAGCAGTTTGAATTCGATATCCCTACCGGTACGCGCGGGGATTGTTATGACAGGGTGGCGGTGCGGGTTGAGGAGATGCGACAGAGCATGCGCATTATCGAACAGTGTATCGAGAATATGCCGGCAGGACCTTACAAATCGGACCATCGCCTGGCAACGCCCCCGCTCAAGGACAATCACACAATGTACGATATCGAAACTCTTATCACTCACTTTCTCAACGTAAGCTGGGGGCCTGTTGTCCCTCCCGGCGAGGCTGCGTTCGGAGTTGAGGGGGCAAAGGGGAACAATACCTATTACCTCGTCAGCGACGGCAATACGACATCATATCGTACGCGCATCCGCACCCCGTCTTTCGCTCATTTGCAGACAGTGCCCATGATGACGCGGGGCCTCGAAATTGCGGACCTCATAGCCATAATAGCCAGTATCGATTTCGTCCTGGGGGATGTGGACAGGTGAGCTTTCATGTTTACTGAAAAAGAAAAGAAAGAGCTCGAAAAGGAACTCAGTCATTATGACTATAAGCGGGCCGCGTGCATAGAGGCGCTGAAAATTGTACAGCGCAATCGCGGATGGGTTTCAGATGACAGTATCCTGGATATCGCAGAGTTTCTGGAGATGACCCCCGACGAACTGGACGGCGTGGCCACTTTTTATAACCTGATTTTTCGCAGGCAGGTGGGGAGCCATGTCATTCTTATTTGCGATTCGATAAGCTGTTGGGTGATGCGGTATGAGGACATCCTCGGTTACCTGCAGGAGCGGCTGGGGATCAGGCCGGGGGAAACTACAGCCGATGGGAAGTTCACGTTGCTGCCGGTCCCATGCCTCGGCGCCTGCGACGGAGCGCCTGCAATCATGGTTGATGAAACTCTCTACATAAATGTGAACAGGGCCCTTCTTGATGATATACTCTGCGCGTGCGACAGGAGGCAACCGTGATGGAACGTCCGCTCACCGGGAGCATGCGGCCTGACGGCTTGCCTTTGAGCATAAAGGATTATGAAGACAAGGGCGGGTATCAGGCAGCGAGGAAGGCTGTCACGGGTATGTCTCCGAAAGAGGTCCAGGATCTTGCAAAAGATGCCAACCTCCGGGGCCGCGGTGGCGCGGGTTTCAACACTGGAATGAAATGGAGCTTTGTTCCCATGGGCGATAGTGCGCCGCGTCCGAAGTATTTTGTCGTAAACGCCGACGAGATGGAACCCGGCACGTTCAAGGACCGCATGCTGATGGAGGGAAACCCTCACCAGCTCATCGAAGGAACTATTATCGCCGCCTATGCAATAGAGGCGGATATTTCTTATATATTTCTCAGGGGCGAATATAAAATCTGCGAAAAGCGGCTGGCTGCCGCCATAGCAGAGGCGTACAGCCGCCATTATCTTGGAAAAAAAATTTTCGGTTCCGGGTACAATCTGGAGATGCGTCTGCATACCAGCGCCGGACGGTATATATGCGGCGAAGAAACGGCCCTCCTGAACTCGCTGGAAGGGAAACGGGCCATTCCAAGGGCAAGGCCGCCTTTTCCGCAGGTAAGCGGATTATGGGGCAAACCTACAGTTGTGAATAACGTCGAGACGCTCTGCAATGTCCCGCACATTATCAACAACGGCGCGGAGTGGTACAAAGGTCTGAGCCGCAGCCAGTACGGAGGGACCAAAATATACGGCGTCAGCGGCAGAGTGAAAACCCCCGGTCTTTGGGAACTGCCGATGGGAACGACCATCAGGGAAATCATTTGGGAACACGCGCGTGGCATGAGGGAAGGTTACCAGTTCCGCAGCGTCATACCGGGCGGGGCTTCAACTGAGTTTCTTACAGAGGAACACCTGGACGTGCAAATGGATTTCGACTCGATGCAGAAAGCGGGCAGCCGCCTTGGAACGGGTACGATGATCGTTATTGACGATCATACCTGTCCGGTGGGCGCGGTGCACAACCTGGAACAATTTTTTGCCAGGGAGTCCTGCGGATGGTGCACGCCCTGCCGCGAAGGGTTGCCGTGGATAGCCAATATACTCCACGCTATCGAGAACGGACAGGGCAGACCCGAAGACCTGGAAATACTGGCGCAGCACACCGACTCCCTGTGGCTGAATAAAACCTTTTGCGCACTTGCGCCCGGCGCTATGGAGCCGCTCAGGAGCGCACTGCAAATATTCAGGGAAGATTTTATCAGGCATATCAAAGAGGGCAAATGCACATATGGCAAAAATGGCAACAATTTACATTGACAATAAGCCGTATACCGTTAAAGAAGGGGACAACCTGCTCCATGCATGCCTGTCCCTCGGCTTCGATATACCATATTTCTGCTGGCATCCCGCCATGCATTCGGTGGGAGCCTGCCGGCAGTGCGCCGTAAAACAGTTTAAGGACGAAAATGACACCCTGGGCAGGATAGTAATGTCCTGCATGACCCCGGCAGTTGAGGGGACGCGCATATCTATTGACGATGAAGAAGTGCGGGCATTCAGGAAGAGCATAATCGAGTTCCTTATGACGAATCATCCTCATGACTGTCCTGTCTGTGACGAAGGAGGCGAATGCCACCTGCAGGACATGACAGTGATGACAGGGCACAGCTACCGTCGTTTCCGTTTCAAAAAGAGGACTTATCGAAATCAATATTTGGGGCCTTTCGTTAATCACGAAATGAACCGCTGCATCCAGTGCTACCGCTGTGTCAGGTTTTACCGGGACTACGCAGGAGGGCGCGACTTCGGCGCTTTTGCGTCGCATCATCACGTTTATTTCGGGAGGCATAAGGAAGGCGCCCTGGAAAACGAATTCAGCGGCAATCTTGTCGAGATATGTCCGACCGGTGTTTTTACAGACAAGACGTTTAAACGTCACTACACCCGCAAATGGGATTTGCAGACCGCGCCATCGGTTTGTGTCCATTGCGGTCTCGGCTGCAACACTATTCCCGGAGAGCGGTACGGCCTGCTGAGACGTATACAGAATCGTTATAACGGAGCGGTGAACGGGTATTTCCTGTGCGACCGCGGACGCTTTGGATATGAATTTGTAAACGCTGAACGTCGTATCAGGCAGCCGCTGATGAAGCGTTCGTCTCTCCCCGTTCCAAGGGAAGAGGTCATGCAGCACCTCTCGCGGCTTATCTATTTCGGGGCGCGGGTAATCGGCATCGGTTCTCCCCGTGCTTCTCTCGAAGGAAATTTTGCCCTTCGCTCGCTCGTGGGAGAAGACCATTTTTATACGGGGGTGTCTGCGATGGATGCCCGCCTTCTGGAAAAAATCATAATGGTGCTGGCAAAAGGACCGGCCCGTTCGTCTTCGCTTGCGGAGGCCGGGGCAGCCGACGCGGTTTTTGTTCTGGGTGAGGATGTGACTAATTCGGCCCCGCTGCTGGCCCTTTCGCTGCGCCAGTCGGTCCGGCTCAAGCCGATGGAGATTGATAAGCGCCTTCATATACCGGAATGGGACGACTCAGCGGTGCGCAACGCGGCACAGCAGGAAAAAAGGCCGCTGTTTGTCGCTACGCCATACAGGACAAAACTTGAAGAGGTGTCCACCCAGGCGTATCATGCAGCCCCTGATGACCTGGCACGGCTTGGATTTGCAGTGGCACATGAACTCGATAACAGGTCTCCGGCTGTGAAAGGACTGCCGAAGAAGCTGCATACTCTTGCCGAGGGCATTGCCAGGGTCTTAAGCCAGGCCGAACATCCGCTGATTGTTTCCGGCACCGGGTGCGGCAGCGAGGCGGTATTAGAGTCCGCCGCCAATGTTGCGTGGGCCCTTTGCAGGAAAAACCGTTCAGCGGACCTTTGTTTTGCTGTCCCTGAATGCAACAGCCTCGGACTCGCCCTCATGGGCGAGGGAAGCGTTAGCGACGCGTTCAAGGCAGTGCATGATGGGGCCGTGGATACCGCAATTATCCTTGAAAACGACCTGTACCTGAGGGCAGAAACCGAAGACGTGAACAGCTTTTTTGATAAAGTGCGCAACGTGATTGTAATTGATCATAGCGTAACCGGGACGGCGTCCAAAGCCGACGTCGTGGTTCCTGCCGCTGCATTTGCTGAAGGCGATGGCACACTGGTGAACAATGAGGGCCGCGCTCAGCGGTTCTATCAGGTGTTTGTGCCTGACAGGGACATAGAGGAGAGCTGGCGATGGTTGAGGGACATCATGGCTGCCTCGGGACGCCCGGGCTTAAAGCATTGGACAGGCCTGGACGACATTGTGCAGGCGATGTCGAATTCTATAAAGGCTTTCAAAAATATTGCAGAAAGTAATGTCCCGGCCGGCTACCGCATCACAGGGCAGCACATTCCCCGCCAACCGCATCGTTACAGCGGACGGACAGCCATGCACGCTAATATTTCCGTAGTCGAACCTAAGCCGCCCGAGGATAAGGATTCGCCCCTTTCTTTTTCAATGGAAGGATTCTCAGGGCAACCCCCTGCCGGGCTCATTCCCCGTTTCTGGGCGCCGGGCTGGAACTCGGTGCAGGCCTTGAACAAATTTCAGAGCGAAGTGGGGGGGCCGCTGACCGGCGGAGATCCGGGGCAGCGGCTTTTTGAGCCGGTACAGGAAAGCACTGTTTCCTATTTTGATGAAGTGCCGGGTGCCTTTTCGCCGCGCGAGAACGAACTCTTACTTGTCCGGGTGTATCACATATTCGGTTCAGAGGAGTTGAGTGCCATGAGTCCGTGTATTGCTGAGAGCGCTCCGGGGCCATATATAGGGCTTAAGCCGGAAGATGCCGAACTTTTCCAGGTGAGCGAAGGCCGGGATGTACGGATCAGCATAAATGACAAGGAATACAGCCTCCCGGTCAAATACCTGCCTGAACTGCCGTCGGGAGTTGGGGTGCTGCCTGCAGGGTTACGCGGGCTCGAAGGACTGGAGTTGCCGGCATGGGGAAGAATAAATAACCAGGCAAAAGGTTAAAGGTTAAAGATAATGGGTCATAAATGAACATAATTCTGCCGCTTGCCATTATTGCCGGAGTACTTCTGTTTCTCACTGTAATGAGTGCCGGTCTTATCTGGCTTGAACGCAGATTGCTCGCCTTGTGGCAGGACCGCTACGGGCCGAACAGGGTCGGGCCCTTCGGTTTGTTGCAGGTGATTGCCGATATGATTAAGATATTGTCAAAAGAGGATTGGATCCCGCCCTTTGCCGATAAGACGGTGTTTGTCATTGCGCCCGCCATCATCATGATCAGCGCCTTTATGTCTTTTGCTATTGTACCTTTTGCTCCCGGCATAGTCATTGCCGATATTAACATAGGGGTGCTCTTCTTCCTCGCCATGTCTTCACTGGGTGTTTACAGTGTTGTGCTGGCGGGATGGGCATCGGCCAGCAAGTACTCGCTCTTAGGGGGCATGCGTGCCGCTGCCCAGATGGTCAGTTATGAAGTGTTCATGGGGTTGTCGCTCATGGGGGTTGTAGCACTGACCGGATCATTCAGTATCGGCGAAATTGTCGAGGCCCAGCGGCACCTGTGGTTCATAGTTCCCCAGTTTGCCGGATTCCTGATATTTTTTATGGCGGGCGTTGCTGAAACGCACCGCCTGCCCTTTGACCTGCCGGAATCCGAGAATGAGCTTGTGGCCGGTTTTCATACGGAATATTCAGGCATGAAATTCGGTATGTTTTTCGTCGGCGAGTATGTGGGAATAACGCTTATTTCCGCGCTTATCACCACGCTGTTTTTCGGAGGGTGGCTCGGCCCGTGGTTGCCGCCGGTCGTATGGTTTTTAATCAAGACATTTATTTTTATCTGTTTATTTATACTGTTGAGGGCGTCATTTCCGAGACCGCGTTATGACCAACTGATGTTTCTGGCATGGAAGATAATGCTGCCGCTGTCTCTGTTGAATATTGTCATCACCGGCGCCATAGTGCTGGCAACGTCTAAATAAAGGTAAAGACAGACTTGCCTGTGCCGGATTTTGAGGAGGGAAGAGATGTTCAGTCTGATCAGGGGCGCATGGACGGTTCTGCTCCATATGTTCCACCGGAGAGTGACAGTCCAGTATCCGGATGCTAAAGCCTATGTTCCGCCCAGATGGAGGGGCAGGATCATCCTTTCCCGTGACCCTGACGGCGGCGAGCGCTGCGTGGCATGCTACCTGTGTGCTGTCGCGTGTCCTGTGGACTGTATAGCGCTGCAGGCTACAGAAGATGAAAACGGGAGGCGCTATCCCGAATTTTTCAGGATCAATTTTTCGCGCTGTATCTTCTGCGGTTTTTGCGAAGAGGCTTGCCCGACGTATGCCATCCAGCTTACTACCGATTACGAGATGGGCGAATACAAACGCAGCTCGCTTGTATACGAGAAGGAAGATTTGCTCATTAGCGGAACAGGGAAATACCCCGGATATAATTTTTACCGGGTAGCGGGATTGGCGATAAGCGGCAAGGATAAAGGTGAGGCAAAAGACGAGGAGCCGCCAGTTGATGTGAAAAGTTTACTGCCGTAGGGGGTTTTAAATGAATGACCTGTTTTATATATCGGCTGTGGTGGCAGTCATATCGACCGGTATCGTAATTACAAAACTCAACGTAGTGCATGCATTGTTGTACCTGATCGTATCGTTGCTGGCAGTGGCCATGGTATTTCTTTCACTGGGAGCGCCTTTTGTCGCTGCGCTCGAAGTGATAATCTATGGGGGCGCTATAATGGTGCTTTTTGTATTTGTTATTATGTTGCTTAATCTGGGACCGGAGCACATCGAAGAGAAAAAACAATACGTCGGCGGCCAGGCCTGGTTGGGCCCGGTAGTCCTGGCCGGAATCCTGATTGCCGAACTGGTCTCCGTGTTTGTACGCGGAGGGGGGCAGGTTGCAGGCAATGTTGTTATAGAACCGAAACAGACCGGTATCGCCCTTTACAGCATCTATCTTATAGGGGTTGAACTGGCATCGATGCTCCTGCTTTCAGGTCTGATAGGCGCTTACCACCTGGGCCGGAAGGACGATAAGCTGGACGCAGGAGAAGACGGGGGAGGACAGCAATGACTGCAGTTCCCGTAGAACATGGGCTTATCCTCGCGGGAGCTCTTTTTGTTCTGGGCATGTTGGGTGTGCTCGTGAGGCGCTCTATTATTTTTATGCTGCTTTCGGTAGAAATCATGTTAAATGCCGCCGGTGTAGCCTTTGTAGTGGCCGGCTCACGCTGGCAGCAGCCCGATGGGCAGGTAATGTTCATCTTTATTCTCGCAGTGGCGGCAGCGGAAGTATCGGTCGGACTGGCTCTTGCTATTCGGATGTATCACAAACTTAAGACCCTGGATACGAATGCAGCCGGCAGGATGAAAGGATGATCGCTATGAACGATATGTTGTGGATAATGCCTGCAGCGCCCTTTGCCGGTTTTTTGGTCCTGGCACTGGCAGGCAGCCGTCTGCCGCGCAAATGGATTGCGGCGGTCGGAGCCGGGTCAGTCGGGCTTTCAATGTTTGCTGCGTTGTTCGCCGGCTGCTCATTTATGAGCGCGCCGCCCGGCATGCATGCTTATGTCCAGGTGCTCCGGACGTGGATCGACGTGGCCGGTTTCAGCCCGAAGATCGCCTTTTATCTCGATCCGCTATCGGTGATAATGGTGCTTGTAATGACCGTTGTCGGTTTTCTCATACATTTATATTCGGCGGGATTTATGAGGGATGACGAAGGTTACGCCCGCTTTTTTGCCTACATGAACCTTTTTGTGGGTTCCATGCTTACCCTCGTTCTGGCCGAAGACCTGCTCCTGCTTTATCTCGGATGGGAGGGAGTAGGTCTTTGCAGTTATCTCCTTATCGGGTTCTGGTACAAGGACGAGGTCAACGGCTATGCCGCCCGCAAGGCGTTCGTGGTAACGCGAGTTGGTGATACCGCTTTTGCCATAGGTCTTTTCCTGCTTTATTCGAACCTCGGCACTTTGCAGATACAGGAACTCATGTATCGGGCTGGGCAGCAGTGGGCCCCCGGATCCGTGCTTGCCGTTGCTGCAGCCGCCCTCCTTCTCGGAGGGGCGGTGGGAAAATCGGCCCAGCTTCCGCTCCAGACATGGTTGCCTGATGCCATGGCAGGGCCTACACCGGTCAGCGCTCTTATCCATGCGGCGACTATGGTAACAGCGGGAGTGTATCTTATCGCCCGGACCCATGTGCTTTTCACGCTCGCGCCCGCTGTGCAGGCGGCTGTTGCAGTAATCGGGGCGGCAACGTTGCTTCTGGCCGGCTTCAGCGCTCTTGTCCAGAGTGACTTGAAGCGGGTGCTTGCATATTCGACAATAAGCCAGATCGGGTATATGTTCCTTGCTCTCGGAGTCGGGGCCTGGTCCGCGGCCATATTCCATTTTATGACGCACGCCTTTTTCAAGGCCCTTCTTTTTCTTGGCGCGGGCATGGTCATCATCAGCCTTCACGAGGAACACAATATGTTCAAAATGGGCGGACTCAGAACTCAACTCCCGCTGGTATACCGGACTTTCGTGATAGGCGCCTTATCGCTGTCGGCCCTGCCGCTTCTTACGGCAGGTTTTTACAGCAAGGATTTGATCTTGTGGGAGGTCTGGTCTTCAAAATCAGGGGGCCCCCTGTTATGGGCAGCCGGCCTGGCAGGAGCGCTGCTTACTTCTTTATACAGTTTCCGTATGGTCTTCATTACGTTCTTCGGTGAGGCCAAGACAAAAGCAGGAGGAAAACCGGGCATGTCGATGTCCGTGCCGGTTGTCATCCTTGCAGTCCTCTCCGTGGCAGGAGGCTTTGTTGAAGTGCCTGTGCATTTTTTTACCGGATTTTTAGCCCCGGCATTTCCGCCGGTGCAGAGTGCGAACAAAGCTGCGGGAGAAATAATTCTGCAGATAATAGCCGGCATAGTATCTGTTTCAGGCATTGTACTGGCATGGTTTCTTTTTTTGCGGTCCCCCCACTATGACAAAACACTTTCTCAGTCCGGATTCGGATCGCTCGTGCACCGCCTGTGGTTTGCAGGCTGGGGTTTTGACCGGCTGTATGACGTGCTTATAATAAAGCCTTTTTTATGGGCGGCAAAGGTGAACAGGGACGATTTTATTGATCTTATTTATCTAGGAGTCGTCTGGACGAGCGCGGGCATCAACCGTTTTCTCACATTCACTCAGTCCGGAAAAGTGCGGTGGTATGTGACCGGGGTAGCCATAGGGGCAATAGTGATTTTGGGAATTGTGGTGCTCTTATGATACTGATATGGTTTATTCTTCTTCCACTGGCAGGAGGTGTGGCAGCCTGGTTAACAGGTCGCCGTTACCCCCTCCTCTCACGCTGCGTGGCGCTTCTTGCCCTTATTTTAACTTTCGGTCATGCATTGTCCCTGTGGGTGCGGAGTACGGGTATTGCATGGACCGGCAATGGAGATGGTCACAGGGCGTGGCTTTATGATGTTCATTATGAATGGATACCACAGTTGGGCATAAGTTTCCATTTGGCCATTGATGGACTGAGTCTGTTGCTGTTGCTGCTAAGCGCTTTTTTGGGCATCATGTCGGTGGCGGCTTCGTGGACAGAGATCCGGGACAGGACCGGTTTTTTTCACTTGCAATTGCTGCTGGTCCTGACCGGCATAAACGGTGTTTTTCTTGCAATGGACCTTTTTGTCTTTTATTTTTTCTGGGAGCTGATGCTTGTGCCGATGTATTTTCTCATCGACCTGTGGGGCCACGAGAACCGCCATTATGCGGCGGTCAAATTTTTTATCTTTACCCAGGTCAGCGGTCTTCTGATGCTTATTGCCATTCTCGGACTTTATTTTATGCATGGGGCCGCCACCGGCCTCTATACATTTGATTACATGGAACTGCTGCGCTTTCAGATGAAAGGAAGCGCCTCATTATGGCTGATGCTCGGCTTCTTTATTGCATTCGCAGTGAAGCTTCCTGTAGTGGGTGTTCACACCTGGCTGCCGGACGCTCACACAGAGGCCCCTACCGCCGGCAGCGTTATACTGGCCGGTTTGCTGTTGAAAACCGGGGCTTACGGATTGCTCCGTTTTGTTATTCCCCTGTTTCCGGCTGCTTCCCGCGATTTTGCCCAGGTTGCCATGATACTGGCGGTTGCCGGAATTCTATATGGAGCGGTTATGGCATTCGGACAAACCGATCTCAAACGGCTTGTGGCTTATACCAGCGTCAGCCATATGGGATTCGTGCTTCTCGGCATATATGCGGGAAATATGCTCTCAATGCAGGGCGCGGTCATGCAGATTATCTGCCACGGGGTAAGCACAGGCGCACTCTTTATAATAGTGGGCGCTCTCCAGGAGCGCATCCATACCCGCGATATGTCCCGCATGGGGGGCTTGTGGTCAACTGTGCCACGCATGGGGGCTGTCACCCTTTTCTTTGCTCTGGCATCTCTCGGACTGCCGGGTCTCGGGAATTTTATCGCAGAATTTCTAGTGCTTCTCGGGACCTACCCGGCCGACAAAATAATTGCTGCTATTGCCTCAACGGGGTTTATAGGAGCTGCAGTATATTCGTTGTGGATTGTACAGCGCGTTTTTCACGGAGCAGGAAATCGGGCAGCCTCAGAGCGCGACGGGAGGCCCACTGATTTTTCGTTCCGCGAAATGGCTGTAATGGGAGTGATGATGCTTGTGCTATTATGGCTCGGTCTTTATCCGCAGGCGGTGTTCGATATAGCCAAACATCCTGTAGAGAGCATCCGGTTCACTTATGCCCCAGGAGACAATAGATGAGTGCCTCAGACATTACGGCCTTATTGCCTATTATAACGCCGGCCATTGCTTCGGTCCTGGTCATGATGGTCATAGCATTCCGCCGGAACCATGCCCTGACTGCCGCACTGACAACAGGGGGCCTGGTTATTGCTTCTTCCATGCTTTTGGTAATGTTGCCGCTGCTGCCGCGTCAGGTCACGCCTCTCATTTTTGTCGACAGGTATGCTTTTTTCTTTATGGGACTGTTTTTCGCGGCCAGTTTTTTTGTGGTCTTGCTCTCATACGGGTACTTCGCGGCCCGCCCCGGAAGACATGATGAATTTTACGTTCTTCTACTGATCGCTACTTTCGGTTCAGCGGTGCTTGCCGCAAGCAGTCATTTTGTTTCTTTTTTTCTGGGGCTCGAACTGCTCGGCATCTCTTTATATTCCATGATTGCCTATCAGCGGACTGACAGGTACGGCAACGAGGCGGGTATAAAATATCTTGTCCTTGCCGCCACTTCATCGGCATTTTTGCTTTTCGGAATGGCGCTGGTTTATGCACAACTGGGAACTATGCAGTTTACGCGGATTGCAGTGGAGGCTGCCGCATTATCAGTATCATCATCCCTGCCTCTCCTGGCCGGGTTTGCATTGATAATCGTCGGAATCGGGTTCAAACTTGCCCTGGTCCCCTTCCACATGTGGTCACCCGATGTCTACGAAGGGGCCCCTGCACCTGTGAGCGCTTTTATCGCAACGGTCTCAAAGGGCGCTGTATTTGTATTGCTGTTGCGTTATTTCAGCCTCGTTGACATTCACAGGTTCCCGGCCATCGTAACGGTTTTCACCATCATTGCGATAGCATCCATGCTTATTGGAAATCTGCTTGCATTGGCGCAGAACAATATCAAACGTATCCTGGCCTATTCGTCCATTGCACATTTGGGTTATGTGCTTGTAGCATTCATTGCAGGCGGGCCGGCGGCCATAACTGCAGCAAGTTACTATCTGGCTGCGTACTTTGTGACCATTCTGGGCGCGTTTGGAATTATCTCGGTCCTGTCTTCTGCCGGAAGCGGGGGGAGGGATGCGGATGCCCTGGATGAATACCGCGGCATGGCGTGGCACAGGCCCTGGCTGGCTGGAATGCTCACGTTGGTGCTGTTTTCCCTTGCAGGGATTCCTCTGACTGCCGGATTCATGGGAAAGTTCCTTGTTATCTCCGCAGGGGCCGGCTCAACCTTATGGCTGCTGCTCGTGGTTGTTGCTGTAAGCAGTTCCATAGGACTTTATTATTATCTGCGCATCATTACTGTTTTATACACCCGCGTTCCGGCCCAGGTTCCGGAAAAACGGGAAACGCCGGCCGCAGGGCCGCGATTATCTCTGAGCGGGGGAACTGCCCTGGTCGTGCTCGCCGTGCTGCTTATCTGGCTTGGAGTGTTTCCATCGCCGCTTCTGAGGCTTATAAAAGCGACGGCGGAACATCTCATTTACTAGCCCACAGGTCTGTTGCACATTTCATCTTCTTAGGATATACTTAAATCAAATATCACACTAAAAAGGAGGTTTATCACCATGGCCATTGAAGTCAGCGCCACAGAGAAGAGCTTGCTGAAGAAGATCCTCGAATCCTACCTTTCAGAGTTGAGACTCGAAATCGTCGAAACAAAACATGACAAGTCGTCCCTCCATGAAGAAGAGAACATGGTAAAAGGGCTGTTGGAAAAGGTATCCTAATTATATTGAGACGTTGTTTTCTCTGAAGCTCCCCGTTGCTAACGGGGAGCTTCGCGTATTCGGTCATTCCTTAAGACTTTCAATTTTTATTGCATCCATGTCTGCCTGGACCTTGTTCACAAGGTCTGCGAGGTCTTTGTATAAAGCAGCCTCGCGGCCGTCCTTTTTGTTGACCGATGCGATTATTTCCCGGGAAAGGGCATGTATTTTTTTATGCATCCCGTTAAGCCTCTTATAACTCTCAAGATGTCCGAGAATCTCCATCCCGTCACTATGATACCATTTGCCGAACCTGCAATTGTTTTCGTCAGGCAAGTTCGCTTCGGTGAGTTTTGCGGTACCGTTGACTGAATCTCCAAGTTTGTACATAAATGACCTGAGGTCGGATTTTGCGACCTCGATCATTGCGGCAGCGCTCCCCTTTGTCCTGAAACCTATAAAGGACTTCCTGAGGTCCTCTACGACATCTATAATCCTGTTTGTAGCTTTCAACACCTCCGATGCCATATGCTCCGTCTCTTTTGCGATGCCGGTGGTGTTTTCTATGTTTTTTGTAACTTCTTCCGCCGCTGCGGATTGCTCTTCGACCCCTGCTGCTATCTGCGTCATCTGGTCATTTGACTTCATAACGGCTTCCGCTATGCCCTCAAGTGCACTCATGACATCTTTTATTGATGCGTCAGCCTTTATCACCTCTTCCGCCGTTCCCTGCATGCTCTGGTTGGTCCTGCCTGCTTCCTGTTGTATAGCCTGAATCTTCTCGGTTATTTCATTTGTGGCCTTTATCGTTCTTTCCGCAAGTTTCCTTACTTCGTCTGCGACAACAGCGAAGCCCCTGCCCTGTTCACCGGCCCTTGCCGCTTCTATGGCGGCATTTAAAGCAAGCAGGTTTGTCTGATCCGCAATATCTTTGATTACGGTCACTATATTGCCTATTTCGGCGGACTTGATGTCAAGTTGGGCTATCATATCTGCAAGCCCGGTAGTGGATATGTGCACCTGGTTGACGGTCTGTACCGCTCCCTGCGCAATTTCTTTTCCCTCGTTGGCAAACTTCATGGCTTCACGAGAGGTCTCCGATGCCTGTGAGGCGTTTTTTGCAATATCGTTTATCGTTTTGCTCATTTGCTCTGATGCGGCAGCTATCTGGTAAGCCTGTGAAGTCTGTTTCTGTGCACCGGATGTCATGTTGTTTGCATTGTCTTTCAATACATCGGTGGTAGTGACCACTTTCCCGGTGGATGTCAGCATGCTTTCCACCATTTCTCCATATGAATCAAGAAATTTATTAATATCATCGGCAAGATGCCCTATTTCGTCCTTACCCTTTATCTTCATCCTGCCCGTCAAGTTTCCTTTTCTTACTGACAGTGCAGAAGAAAGGTCCTGCATCATCTTGCCGTATCCCTTGATAGGCCCGGTTATATACCTTCCGCCAAGGACAATGGTGGCGGTTATCAGGACCACAGAAACAATGATCATCGTTATTGCTATGCCGTACAAGACGTTCATGACGGTTTGCATCACATCATCTATATAGATGCCTGACCCGATGACCCAGCCCCAGGGTTGATAGATCTTCACGAAAGATAATTTGGGTTTGGGCTCAGCCTCTCCCGGTTTCGGCCACATGTATTCAACAAAACCTTCGCCGTTATTCTTGACTGCTTTAACAAACTCCACAAAAATAGCCTTACCGGTGGGGTCTTTATAGTCGGAAAGGTTTTTGCCGTCAAGTTCGGGTTTGGCGGGATGCATGATCATTTTCGGCTCAAGATCATTGATCCACAGGTATCCTTTCCCATCATTCCCATACTTGAAATTCCTGATCCGTTCTATGGCCCTCCTTTTTCCTTCTTCAGGGGTAAACTCCCCCTTGGCGATGCGCTTATCGTACTCGGCCACCATGCTGTATGCAATTCGCACAATGTTTGCCGTGCTTTCTCTTTTGTCCGACATGAGTTTATTTTTCGTCAGCGGCAGGATATACGCAAATAGCCCGATCATTACAAGGCTGACTGCCAGTTGTGGGAAGAAGGAAATCTTCCAAAACATGGGCAGGTTGCCGAACTTTAACATCTCTTTTACTTGAACTTTCATACTGAAAGCCTCCCTGTGTTAATTCTTATTATTTTTATAACTACCCACTATAAATGATAATTTAAAATCTTTATTTAACCGGAGGCATCAAAGTTTGTGAAAAGCTGTAATTAATTTGAATTATTATCAGCATAATGTCAAGAAGTTATCGACATTATACTGATAGTAACTCAAAAGTCAAGATGAAAATTGAGGGCGTCAAACAGGATTTTTAAGGCAGTTCAATGATTAATATTGAGAATCAATGGCGGTGACCGTCAAACGATAAGCACTATTTTGCCATTAGCGTTCGTTTCCATAATTTCATGGTGTGCACGGGCGGCGTCTGAAAGGGGAAATTCTCTTCCGATAACCGGACGCAGGGTGCCGTTTTCCAGGCCGGCTGCCAGTGCTGCATGAATACTGAACAACTCGTGTTCCCCGGCATTCAGGACACTCATTCCGAGGATGGCCGCATTGAATCCCATGGCGACACGCGGGTCGATCTCCACTGTTCCGCGGCTCCCGATCACGACAACTCTGCCGTTGAACGCCAGCGCACCGAGGTCCTTGCCAAGGTTCACATTGGCAAGCATTTCAAGTATGACATCGACCCCTCTGCCCCCGGTTATCGAGCGTATTTTGTCCATGTGGTCAGGGGCCTTGTGGTCTACGACATAATGGGCCCCTTGCTCTGCCGCAAGCCTTTGTCCCTGCTCTGTGCTGCTGGTGCCGATAACAGTCATTCCGGCATTACGTGAGAGCTGCACTGCGGCGAGGCCTACACCGCCGCTGGCGCCGTGTACCAGCACAGTCTCGCCTGCAAGAGCGCGCGCCCGATAAAAAAGGGCATAATATGCTGTGGAATATGGCACGCCCACTCCGGCGCCCTGAGTGAAAGATATGCGGGAGGGAAGCTTGTGTACCTGGGATTCGTTGCAGAGGGTTTTTTCAGCATACGTGCCGCTTACAGATCCTGCAACGTATACTCTTTCGCCGACTGATACCCCGGTCACTTTATCACCGACAGATTCAATAACACCGGATGCGTCCATGCCGGGCGTGTACGGGAGTCCCGGCTTTAAAGCATACTGGCCTGATCTTATATATGTGTCTACGGGATTAACTCCGGCGGCCTGCACTTTTACGACGACCTGAAAGGCTCCTGGTACAGGATCAGGTATTTCCTCCATGCGCATAACTTCCGGGTCACCCAAAACAGCAACACGTATCGCTTTCATGGCCCTCTCCGTTCCTGCAATTCAGACACTGGATAAGTCTCTTACGCTCAGACGCTACGTCTTGACAGTTCTAACGACTCGTCACGCTACAGGCGCAAAATTCAGTCCTTCGGACTTCAGTTTCGCGCCTGCTATACGCTTACGCGCCGAGAACTGTTACCAAGACTCCGCGATTCGCTTCAGAGACTCATCCAGTGTCTGAATTGCAATCTCCGTTTGTTGTTTATTGACAAAAAAGCCGGTGCTGATATAATTATATCATTCCATCGGGTATTGTGCACCCGCCCTCAACCATAAATAATAATGAGGTGTAAAATGAAAGGCAAAAGTAAACGCATTTCCGGTCATGAGGAAGGGACAATCCATCTCAGGCACAACGGGAGGCTGGTTTATACAGAACAGTTGGAGAAACTCGCCAGGCTGGTCCGTTTTTTTATTCTCAGTTGCACTACCGATGCCGGTTCAGGCCATCCAACATCCTCTCTGTCTGCTGCCGATTTACTCACGGGCCTTATGTTTGCGGGATTTTTCAGGTACGACGCAGACAATCCCGGGCATCCCAACAATGACCGCCTGATATTCTCAAAAGGCCATGCATCGCCGCTCTTTTATTCCTTATGGACGGCGGCAGGGATAATAACCGAACAGGAATTGATGACTTACAGGAAATTCGGCAGCCCGCTCGAGGGCCATCCCACTGTAAGCTTCCGTTATGCCGAAGCGGCAACAGGTTCACTGGGACAGGGGCTTTCCATCGGAGTCGGCATGGCATTGAATGCTAAATATCTCGACAAGCTCCCCTATCGGACTTATGTGTTGCTCGGCGACAGCGAGATGTCGGAAGGTTCGCAATGGGAGGCGATCCAGTTAGGCTCTTATTACGGGCTCAATAATCTTGTAGGAATTATTGATGTGAACCGTCTGGGACAACGGGGCCAAACCATGTATGGTTGCGATCTCGAGGGTTATTCATCGAGAATTGCTTCGTTTGGATGGGAAACTATTGTTGTAAACGGTCACAACTTCGAGGAGATATTGCCTGCTTACGACAGGGCGGTGGAGAGCAGGGACAAGCCTGTGATGATTATAGCCGGGACTATCAAGGGCAAGGGCGTGCCTATGGTGGAAGATAAAAACGGCTGGCACGGCAAGCCGCTGAGCAGGGAACAGCTCGATCAGGCTTTGAAGGACCTGGGGCCTGTAGATATATCTATCAGGGGGGAAATGGCCAAACCTGAACAACTCCGCCCTGAGACGAGGTCATCCGGCAATGCGGGGTTGCTTTCATACGGAGACGGGAACCCGGTTGCAACCAGAAAGGCATACGGAAATGCGCTTAAGAGAATATTCCCCCGGTTCCCTGATATGGTAGTGCTTGATGCGGAAGTGAGCAATTCAACATTTTCCGAGATATTCAGGGATGCATACCCCGATCATTTCTTCGAGATGTTCATTGCGGAGCAGAATATGGTAGGCGCCGCATTGGGTCTTTCCTGCAGAGGTAAAATACCTTTTGTATCGACTTTCGCGGCATTCTTCACCCGTGCCTTCGACCAGATCCGGATGAGCCAGTATACAGAGGCCAATATCAAAATCAGCGGGTCACATGCCGGGGTATCGATAGGAGAGGACGGGCCCTCCCAGATGGGTCTTGAGGATATCGCAATGTTCAGGTCGGTACTGAACAGTGTAGTGCTGTATCCCTGCGATGCAATTTCCACCGAGAAACTGGTTGAAGAGGCCGCGCTGCATAAAGGCATAGTCTATATAAGAACGACAAGGGGAAACAGCCCGATTCTCTATGGGCAGCATGAGGAATTCCCTATAGGAAAATTCAAGGTGCTGAAACAGAGCGCCGACGATAGTGTCACAATTATGGCTGCCGGCGTAACGGTTTTTGAAACGCTGGACGCTTACGCGGAACTTGTGAAAAAAAGCATACATATCCGGGTGGTCGATCTTTATTGCATCAAGCCTATTGACAGCGGAGAACTCAGGCGGGCAATAAGGGGGACGAGGGCGGTCATAACAGTCGAGGACCATTACGAAGCCGGAGGCATCGGCGAGGCTGTCAGAAGCGCGCTCGCAGGCGATCCGATACCGGTATACTCGCTGGCAGTGCGGAAGATTCCTAAAAGCGGGAAACCCGGCGAGCTGCTTGATTACGAGGAAATATCGAAGAACGCTATTATCAGAAAGGTGGAGGAGGTTTTATGAGACCGCAGAGTCTAAGGTCAAAAATATTTCTGGACGGCGGCGATGCCGGTGAGACCAGGGATATTACAGCTATTCTTGGCTTCCTTGATGGGCAGACGACAAATCCGACCCTCATCTCGAAAAACCCGCAGGCCAAAGAACGCCTTGAGCGCGGCGGCAAATTCACTGAAAAAGAGATATTCGATTTTTACCGCGGTGTAGTAAAAGATATTTATGAGTTGATTCCCCAGGGGTCTATTTCTATCGAAGTCTATGCCGATCCGTCAACTGAAGCGGACAAAATGCTGGCAATGGGGAGGGACATGTTTTCCTGGATACCCAAGGCGCAAGTAAAGTTGCCAACCTCGAAAGAAGGGCTCAAGGCTGCAGAACAGGCCGTCAAAGAGGGACTGCGCATCAACATGACTCTTTGCTTTTCCCAGGAGCAGGCTGCTGCTGTTTATGCCGCTACCCGCGGGGCCAAAAAAGGCCAGGTGTATGTATCACCTTTTATAGGGCGGCTGGATGACAGGGGTGAAAAGGGCATGGACGTGATAGCACATATTATAAAAATGTATCGGAAGGGCGACGGCCATGTGGAAGTCCTCACCGCCAGTGTGCGAAATATGGACCACCTTCTGTGTGCGCTGAAACTCGGCTCCGATATAATTACCGCACCGTATGCCATATTGAAGGAGTGGGGGAGGCAGGGCATGCCTTTTCCCGATAACAGCTACACTTACAAACCCGCAGGATTGGAAGACATCCCCTATAAAGAGATTGATCTCTCGAAGAATTGGCGGGAATACGATATCGCTCATGACCTTACAGTCAAGGGTATGGAAAAGTTTTCCAAAGACTGGAATGACCTGATAGCGCAGCCCCTCGCAGCGCGCTGAGCACTTCACTTATGAAGGTGGCGATAGGGGCAGACCACGGAGGATTTCTTTACAAGAACATGATAGCAGCCGTACTGACCGGAAAAGGACACGAGGTGCTGGATCTCGGGGCATATGGCCCTGAGCCATCAGATTATCCGGATTATGCGAAGGCAGTTGCGGCAGCGATTTTGGAGGGCAAGGCGGAGAGAGGCATTCTCCTTTGCGGAAGCGGTGTCGGCATCTGCGTTGCCGCAAATAAATTTCCGGGGATAAGGGCCTGTTTATGCCACGATTCCTATTCGGCCCACCAGGGAGTGGAGCACGATGATATGAATGTGCTTTGCCTGGGTGAGCGTGTGATCGGGCCTGAGCTGGCAAACGAATTGGCGCTGATATTTCTCGAAGCCCGGTTTTCAGGGGCCGAAAGGCATGTTCGAAGGCTCGAAAAAATCAGGGAGATAGAGCAGGCAATCATACATGAGGGCAGGGGGTTCTGGCATGGCGTTTGAAGTGGATAAGGATATCCTGTACAGCAAGTTCCTTCAGACCTGCGATATCGATGCGGCAGAATCCAGGATTGAACCTTTTACCATAGTTATTTTCGGAGGGACGGGCGATCTCAGCAGAAGGAAACTCCTGCCGTCAATTTTCAGTCTTTATTGCGATAGTGTGGTGCCGGACCAGCGATTCTCCGTGCTCGGCCTGGGCCGGCGTCCAATGAGCGATGACGAATACCGCGCCATGGTAAAGGACACTGCAAGAGAGTTCGATGAGAGGAGCTTCGATGATGAGAAATGGGGCCAGTTCGTTGGGCATCTGCATTATATTTCGGGTGGCTTTGAAGAAGACAGGGACTTTGAGAAGCTGAGCGGCAAGTTGGAGCTGATTACCATACCGGATGCCGAAGGGCGCAAGGAGGTTATATACTATATGGCCGTCCCTCCTCAGATAGTCCCGGTAATCGTTCGGAAATTGAAGAAGAACAATCTTTGCCGGGGGAAATTCGCGAGCAGGATAATTGTTGAAAAACCGTTCGGGCATGACCGTCTGTCGGCGATCGAACTTAACAGGGTGCTGGCCGACGCCTTTGAAGAACACCAGATTTACCGGATTGACCATTACCTTGCAAAGGACCCTGTCCAGAATATAATATTCCTGCGCTTTCTTAATGCTCTTTTCGAGGAGTTATGGAACCTGCACCACGTTGACAATGTGCAGATTACGGTTGCTGAAGATATCGGCATAGAACATAGGGGCCGGTTTTATGAAGAGACTGGCGTAGTGAGAGACATAGTACAGAACCACATGCTGCAAATCCTTGGACTGATAGCATTGGAGCCGCCTGTCGGGTTCAATGCAGATTTCATCCGTGATGAGAAACTGAAAATACTCAGGTCCATCCATCTGATAGACGCGAAGTACGTGGACCATTATATGGTAAGGGGGCAGTATGGCAAGGGGATAATTAAAGGCAAAGATGTGCCCGGCTACCGTGATGAAGATCAGGTTGCTCCTGATTCGACCACGCCGACCTTTTTTGCCGGAAAATTCCATATCGATAGTCTGCGATGGGCCGGCGTTCCCTTTTATGTCCGCACAGGTAAGCGCATGCGCAAAAGGATAACCGAGGTATGCATACAGCTCAAGAATTTTCCGGTTAAGCTGTTCGGTCGGACCTGTGATGTTATGGAGCCGAATGTGCTTGTTCTCACTATTCAGCCGGATGAGAAAATTTCGCTCCGCTTCAGCGTCAAATACCCGTTTTCCGAGAACCAGATTTATCCGGTGGACATGGTTTTCAGCTATAACGAGACATTCAAGACCCGGATGCGTCCGGCTTATGAGCGCCTGCTTGTGGACATGCTGAAAAAGGATTTAACGCTTTTTGTCAGGCAGGACACTGTTGAAGAAATGTGGTCCATAGTCGACCCTATTATCAGCCGGTGGGAAGAAAATCCTCCTGCGGGATTCCCGAATTATGAAGCCGGCACGTGGGGGCCGGAGGAAGCGCACCAGTTGCTTGAACAGGACGGCCGCCACTGGATAAGTAGGTAAGGTGGGTAATGGATAATTCCAGGCGGGTTTTGGTTTTTCCGACGGTTGATGAGATGGCTGATTTCATGGTGAACCAATGGATCGAACTCTCGTGGTGCGCGATCCAGAAAAAGGGTCATTTTGCCGCCGCACTATCGGGAGGAGAGACGCCGGTGCCCTTTTACCGCAAACTTGTTGAGGAGGGACCGAAGTTGCCCTGGAACAGGACACATCTGTTTCTCGCTGATGAGCGTTTTGTTCCCATTGACGACCCCGACAGCAATTACCATTTGCTGCATGAGACACTCTTAAAGAATATTCCGCTGCCTGAAGGGAATTTCCATGCAGTTGTCACCGATAGCCCGGACCCCCTGTCATCAGCGGGAAGGTATGAGGAGGAAATAAGACGGTTTTTCATGCCGGGTCCCGAAGGCATTCCCGAATTCGACCTTATTATGCTGGGTATGGGTGCGGACGGGCATACGGCATCGCTCTTCCCGGGGAAGCGGGGATGCCTGAAAACGGTCCATCTTGCCTGTGCAGTTGACCTTGATAACGACAGGCATGACCGGATTACGCTGACACTCCCCGTCATTAATAATGCGCGTATGGTGGTATTTCTTGTGAGCGGTAAGGCCAAGGCATCGGCGCTCCGTGATGTTGCGGAGGGCAGAGACCGCCATCTGCCCGCATCACGGGTGAAGCCGGGGGAGGGGCGTTTACTGTTCCTCGCCGATGCGGAGGCCGCGCAATACCTGGCTGCAAACCACATCCGGCGATAAGGAGTTGTCTGGTCTCGCAACAACGCATTGCACCTGAGACTTCGTAGTTTCACAATTCTTCAACTGACGAGGACTTTGTCCCGAAAAGATGCGGCCCGTGAGAGGAGAGAACAAAGCGTGCCATTAGCCGGCCCCGTGGCTCCGGGGATCATCGGCGGTGTCCGTTTCTTCCAGCTATACGCAGACACACAAAACGCCGTAATTTAAAGGGACTGCCCCGCGCTATCCGGGATCCAACTCTCCCGGAAAAAGCATGGTATTCCCAAAGTCATTACGCCAATTCATTGCAAGCTTATACGTCAGGAAAAATCCTAAGTTATTGTTTATAATAGAGGAGAAATAGCAGATTATGCGCAAACTTGCAATGCTGCTCTTGGTTATTGAGAATTCTTGACCAATATCTAGAAATGATAGAAGTCTTAAAAGGAGAATTGCCCTTTCCTTAATTTCAAATAAAGGGAAGAAGGAAGATAAGCAGTGATGCAAAAAATATTCATAACAATTATATGTCTGATTGGATTGTCTGTTTCTTTTTCGTATGCAGAAAGTGTGGCGGCAGCCCGATCGGCTTATGATAAAAAAGATTATAAGGCTGCCTACGATTTGTTTCTTATAGAGGCAAAGAAAGGGAATGCCGAGGCCCAATTCTATTTAGGCGTTATGTATTCCAACGGTCGAGGAGTATTGCAGGATTACATTGAAGCAGTTAAATGGTATAAACTTGCAGCGGAGAAGGGAAATGAGGCAGCTCAATTTAATTTGGGCGTTATATATCAGGAAGGTCATGGAGTATTGCCGGATTACAAAGAGGCGGTTAAATGGTATAGGCTGGCGGCGGAACATGGAAATGTCAAGGCTCAATGCAATTTAGGTCTTATATATTACAACGGGCAAGGAGTATTTCCGGATTACAAAGAGGCAGTTAAATGGTATAAGCTGGCGGCGGAACAGGGAAATTCCATGGCCAAAAACGATTTGGGTCTTATCTATGCTAAAGGTGGTTTTGGAGTATTGCAGGATCATAATGAGGCAATAGAATGGTGGAGGCTTGCATCTGAACAGGGTAATACCATGGCCCAATATAATTTAGGTCTTATGTATGACCGTGGTCAGGGGGTATCGCAGGATTGCAAAGAGGCGGTTAAATGGTGGGGGCTTGCAGCGGAAGGGGGTCATGCTCCAGCCAAGTGTCGTCTAGCGGAAATGTATGCCACAGGATCGGGAATAGAAAAAGATTTAACAAAGGCCAAAAGGCTTGCAAAAGAGGGCTTTGATGCAGGAGCATGGGAATGCCAATTGGTATGGAAGGAATATGATTTAGCGAACTACTAACCTTATAACTGACACCAACATGTTTTTTTCATGACTGGTAATACATTCCATTAATTTGCGTCGCTCCCGCAAATCTGATATCTTGCTAACGTTGAGAAAGAATAAAGTCCTTATCTCCTACCGTGTGAAATGCCGGGAGTAACTTTCATCGACAGTTGTCTCAAAAAATATGATTCGGTATTGCAGCGATGGATAACACTTCACCGACAAACCGTGATTTTCAATTTTCATGAGGTATAATGATTTCCGATCGTAATATGGTTCACTGACAGAAAATTGACTGCCTCGATTGCATGTCGAAATCTTCGCCGCAGCCACATCGAGGCTGCTGACTTGGTTGCTTGTTATAATCGAGAAAGGAGTCAACATGCCGGCGATGCTTTGTTTAATGCGAAAATCAATTATCCGCATTGACTAAAAGCAAGTGGAACAGTTTTAAAGTCGCGGTCTTAAACAATCTATAGCCCTCCATCGCAACCACATGGTTGCATTATTAACGACTGCGAGAAAGTTCTATCCTTTGTGTAGGACATATCCTACATTGTAATCAGACAAAAACCTATATTAATGCAAGTCGTATCATAATAGAATGGGTCAATAGAGCAACTCAAACAAGATTCCTCAACAGACCCGCGCTGAAGCTCCCAAGGTGTTAATGGGAGAGGACGCGGCAGTACTTAATTATGGGGAGGTCGAGGGTTAAGGCTTTAATCTGATATCTGCTTGACTAACATCGGATTTCCGTTGTTATCAAGTTAACCAGCTAATAACTTGTCAGCTAGATGGGCAGCGTAACACTATATTCATAGTAGCGCAGTTCAACAAGTCACACAACGAAAGGAGTAAATATTATGAATGACGATAGCATGGGCCCGGTAACGGGCGGGACTCACAAACACATGGCCGGCAGAGGCACGTCGAACCGGGACTGGTGGCCGAACCAATTGCGGCTGGATCTCCTGCGCCAGCATTCCTCTCTGTCCAATCCAATGGGCGAGAGCTTCAACTACTCTGACGAGTTCAAGAGCCTTGATCTGGAGGCCGTGAAGAAAGACCTTCGCGCCCTGATGACCGACTCGCAGGACTGGTGGCCGGCGGACTTCGGGCACTACGGGCCTTTGTTCATCCGCATGGCATGGCACAGCGCCGGCACGTATCGCACCGGTGACGGTCGCGGCGGCGCCGGAGCCGGCCAGCAGCGCTTCGCGCCTATCAACAGTTGGCCCGACAACGTCAGCCTCGACAAGGCGCGCCGGCTGATTTGGCCGATCAAGCAGAAGTACGGTCGGAAGATCTCATGGGCCGACCTCATGATCCTTGCCGGCAACGTCGCCCTGGAATCGATGGGATTCAAGACGTTCGGCTTTGGCGGTGGGCGCGAGGACGTCTGGGAGCCGCAGGAGGACGTCTACTGGGGCTCCGAGAACAAGTGGCTGGACGACAAGCGCTACTCCGGAGACAGGGATCTCGAGAATCCGCTAGCTGCGGTCCAGATGGGCCTGATCTATGTTAACCCGGAAGGCCCGAACGGCAACCCGGATCCGATCGCAGCGGCCAAGGATATCCGCGAGACTTTTGCTCGCATGGCCATGAACGACGAAGAGACGGTTGCGCTCATTGCTGGAGGTCACACCTTCGGCAAGACCCACGGCGCCGGCCCTGCGTCCCATGTGGGTCCTGAGCCGGAAGCGGCCCCCATCGAGGAGCAGGGCCTCGGCTGGAAGAGCAGCTTTGGCACGGGCAAGGGCGCTGATGCGATCACCAGCGGTCTGGAAGTCACCTGGAGCACGACGCCGACGAAGTGGAGCAACAACTTCTTTCAGAACCTGTTCGGCTACGAATGGGAGCTGACGAAGAGCCCGGCAGGTGCTCATCAGTGGACGCCGAAGGGTGGCGCGGGCGCCAAAACGGTGCCGCATGCCCACGACTCGTCAAAGCGTATCGCGCCTTCCATGCTGACCACGGACCTCTCGCTGCGCTTCGACCCGGCCTACGAAAAGATCTCGAGGCGCTTCTACGAGAATCCGGATCAGTTGGCGGACGCCTTCGCCCGTGCGTGGTTCAAGCTGACGCACCGCGACATGGGTCCTCGCGTGCGCTATCTCGGTCCGGAGGTTCCTGCCGAAGAGCTTATCTGGCAAGACCCCATCCCCGCAGTCAATCACAAGTTGATTGATGAGAAGGACATTACCTCCCTCAAGGGCAAGATCCTGGCTTCAGGGCTGCCGGTCTCGCAATTGGTTTCGACCGCCTGGGCATCGGCGTCCACCTTCCGTGGTTCCGACAAGCGCGGCGGCGCGAACGGCGCGCGCATTCGCCTCGCGCCCCAGAAGGATTGGCTGGTCAACCAGCCGGCCGAACTGGCGAAAGTGCTCAAGACGCTGGAGGGTATCCAGAGCGAGTTCAACAGCGCGGCCTCTGGCGGCAAGAAGATCTCGCTCGCCGACCTGATCGTTCTGGCCGGTTGCGCGGGCGTCGAGCAAGCCGCGAAGAAGGCCGGTCACGACGTGAAGGTTCCCTTCACGCCGGGACGCATGGACGCATTGCAGGAGCAAACCGATGCGGTCTCGTTCGCCGTGCTCGAACCGATCGCGGATGGCTTCCGCAACTACCTCAAGGGCAAGTACACCATACCGGCTGAGGCTTTGCTGGTCGACAAGGCGCAATTGCTGACGCTGACGGCGCCGGAGATGACAGTTCTCGTCGGCGGGATGCGCGTTCTGAATGCCAACTTCGGGAAGTCCCAACACGGTGTCTTAACCAAGCGGCCGGAGGCGCTGACCAACGACTTCTTTGTGAACCTGCTCGACATGGGCACGGAGTGGAAGGCGGTACCGGACGCCAAGGACGTATTCGAAGGGCGCGATCGCAAGACGGGTGAACTGAAGTGGACCGGCACGCATGTCGATCTCATCTTCGGTTCCAACTCCCAGCTCCGGGCCCTGGCCGAGGTCTACGGAAGCTCGGACGCGCAGCCGAAGTTTGTCCAAGACTTTGTGGCGGCATGGAACAAGGTGATGAACCTTGACCGTTTCGACCTCGCCTGACCCTTGGCCTTTGGCGGAAGGGCAAACCAAAAGCCCTTCCGCCTCGTGCTGTTAAGATTTGCTATCTTAGACTAAAGTGTTGAGATTATCACCGTTGGCGGTCAGTGTCTGTTCCTGCACAAACAGGGAAATAATCTGGCTCAACTCAGGGGCCAAGTTTGAGTTTGAGGAAGAAACACCCTGGCTATCACTCGAACTTGATGTATTCCGACCCTGGCTGTTCATTGCCGAGAGGTCATTAACAACATTGTTCAATGCTGTAAACAGGGTTGAGTCTGAGGATGAAGTGTCCAGTGTTGAAGTTAGTTCACTCTGAAGTGTCAGTAGATCACTTTGAAATGTCTGCATCGGGTTCCGGGTCTGACTGCTGTCGCCTGTAATACTGTTGTTAGAGCTATCTCCATCTCCGCTCGCATGGTGGTGATGATGACGGCTTTTCATTGCCGAAAGGTCATTCATGACATTGTTCACCGCTGTAGACAGGGTTGAGTTTGAAGAAGAACTATCCTCACTGTTACTCGATGCACTTAATGCACTCTGAAGTGTCTTCAGATCATTCTGAAATGTCTGGAGCGGGTTCTGGGTCTGACCGCTGTCGCCTGAAGACGACTGTTCCTGCGTACTATTGGAAAAGTCGCTCTCCAACCGGGTCAATGCCGTGGACAAGGCGCTTTCTGATAGCGTAACCTGGTCCTCATTCCCTGAACTCATAGCACTCTGAAGAGATTGTAAGTCTGTAGTGAAAGTCTTAAAATCTGACTTCACGGAGTTCTGAGGCTGAGGATAACTGTTGCTGATTGGGTCTATGGCCATATTGTTTGCCTCCTTTGTTTAAAAATACTCCAAACGAGTTTGAAAATGCAGGATTTCAAACAATTCCTTCTTCATAGTTATATCATATCACCATTTCTGATAATATTGTCATTATCGCAGGTGTCCAGAATAATTGGACAATATGATAAGCTTCGCCCTGAACTATGCTTTAAAAGAGACATTTTTAAAAGCCGGACAAATATGTCTATATCTTCCTGCAATCAACGCGAGTTTCAATCTTTTGAATATGTTTATTGCGGGAAAAACCTATCAAAATCGGTATTCTCCGCTTCTACTTATAACAGATAGTTTAGACTTGACGCAACTGAATAAAAGCTGCTACCTGAATAATCCTGTATACTTTAAGTAAAAGCAGTGCCTGATTGCAGAAGGAGGGTGCTACTGATATGCACATCCTTATAGTGATTATAATTGCCGTCAGCATTTTCAGTCTATCGGTTTTTACACCTTTGGAATATGACGAATGGATTCTTTACGTGTTCCCCCAGCTTTACGCATTTGCGCACCTAAAGCGGCAACATTTTATCATTCTTGCGGCAGTGTGTTTAATGCTCATTATTCTGGACTTCTTCATTTCTCCGCAGAGAGCAATTACCCCGGCAATTCTTGTGAACCGCTTAATTGGGCTAGTTACGATCATGGGGACATCATTCCTTTTTATACAATTGAAGCTATCTCTCGAAAAAACGAAAGAAATGGAACAGGAGATGAGGCACCAGGCCCACCACGATGCTCTTACCGGCCTGCCCAACCGGCGCCTCTTTGCCGATTTGATTAGGATTAAATGCGCTGAAGCGCTACGGCACCGGACAAAAATAGCACTTCTTTTTATGGACCTCGATCGGTTCAAAGACGTGAACGATACGCTTGGACATGAGGTGGGGGACTTGCTCCTGAAAGAAGTCGCCGCCCGACTCAAGGCCAATCTCAGGAAGTCTGATATTATATTCCGTACTGGAGGTGATGAGTTCAATATTATTATTTCTGATATTTCGAAGGTCGAGAATATAAGCGATGTTGCCCAAAATATCGTCGGAATCTTCCAGAGACCTTTTAGCATTGCCGGGCATGAGCTGCATATAACAACCAGTATTGGTATCAGTATTTATCCTGATGACAGCGATGATATTGAAATGCTTCTCAGATATGCCGATATTGCCATGTATTATGCAAAAGAATGTGCAACAAATATGTTTCAATTTTATGACCATCAGATCAACAGAAAAAATGCGACTTGACCTCGGATATCAATAGTGGTCACAATTCGGGAAAGGAGAAACGTTCGTCATAAAAAGATGACCAAATAGTGCTTTGACCAACTTTTTAGATATAAATGGCATCTCCGGTCTTTCTAAGGCCGAGGCGGTTCAAAGACTGAAAGAAGAAGGATATAATGAGCTGCCTTCAACCAAACGGCGCAGTATTTTTGCCATCGCATTCGAAGTAGTACGTGAACCGATGTTTCTTCTTTTAATCGCCGGTGCCGGAATTTATCTGATGCTTGGTGACATCCAGGAAGCGGTAATGCTGTTTGGATTTGTTTTTGTTGTTATGGGTATAACTTTTTATCAGGAACGTAAAACGGAACGCGCCCTGGAGGCCCTGAGAGACCTGTCAAGTCCCCGGGCTCTGGTCATAAGAGATAGTGAGCAAATCAGAATCGCAGGCCGGTACGTTGTGAGGGGCGACACGATAGTTTTATCAGAAGGCGACCGGGTACCTGCTGACTCAATGTTGATTGCTTGCATAAATTTAGCAATAGATGAATCCTTGCTTACCGGAGAATCAATCTCTGTCTGTAAAACCCCCTGCAAAGAAATTATGGCAATGGGGCCCCCTGGAGGTGATGATCTGCCTTTTGTTTATTCCGGCACCATGGTAGTTCAGGGTTTTGGCATTGCTCAGGTACAGGCAACTGGTGCTGATACAGAAATCGGCAAAATAGGTAAAGCATTACAGGTCATTGATCCGGCGGAAACCATCCTGCAAAAAGAAACCGGACAACTTGTACGCAAACTTGCATTCATCGGATTATCGCTCTGTGTGGTTGTCGTAGTTGTGTATGGCCTTACAAAAAATAATTGGTTGAATGGTTTTTTGGCAGGTATCACGCTTGCTATGGCTATGTTGCCGGAAGAGTTCCCTGTTGTGCTTACTATTTTCCTGGCCCTCGGAGCATGGCGAATTTCCCGGAAGCGTGTCCTGACCCGTCGTGTGCCCGCAGTGGAAACTCTTGGTTCTGCGTCTGTTTTATGCGTAGACAAAACCGGGACGCTTACTCTAAACCAGATGTCGGTGCGCAAGCTTTTTGTTCATGATGAATTTTACAATACAAGCGATTACAGCGCACGTCTTCCGGAAAACCTTCATGAGATTATAGAATTCAGTGTTCTTGCGAGCCAAATAGATCCTTTTGATCCAATGGAAAAGGCTTTGAGGGAACTGTGCAAGAATACTCTGTCCGATACTGAACACGTGCATGATGACTGGATTTTATTGCAGGAATATCCTTTGTCTCAAAACCTGCTTGTCATGTCACGAGTTTGGAAATCGCCTGATAGTAAAGAGTATGTAATTGCTGCCAAGGGGGCTCCTGAAGCCATTGCTGACATATGTCATTTTGATGAGTATCAGCTTAAGTACTTATCGGAAAACATCGCTTTCATGGCCAAAGAAGGGCTCAGAGTTATTGGGGTGGCAAAGGCTGCTTTCAAACAGGCTGATCTTCCTGGCCGACAGCATGACTTTACATTTGAGTATCTTGGACTTATTGGATTCGCTGACCCTGTGCGTCCAAGTGTGTCTGCGGCAATAAAAGAATGCTATAACGCCGGAATAAGAGTAGTAATGATAACCGGAGATTATCCGGTCACCGCTCAAAATATAGCAACACAAATAGGTCTGAAACAGACAAATGGGATCATAACCAGGCTTGAACTGGATAAGATGACTGATACAGAACTACAGCAGAGGATCAAAACGGTTAATATTTTTGCTCGGGTTATTCCCGAACAAAAGCTGCGAATAGTAAATGCACTAAAAGCGAACGGCGAAGTTGTGGCTATGACAGGAGATGGTGTTAATGATGCGCCGGCTTTGAAATCGGCACATATTGGCATTGCCATGGGGGGCCGTGGTACTGACGTTGCCCGCGAGTCTTCTGCTATTGTTTTGCTTGATGACGATTTTTCTTCAATAATACAGGCTGTCCGAATGGGACGGAGGATATTTGATAACCTGAAAAAAGCCATGGCATATATTTTTGCTATTCATGTTCCGATTGCAGGCATGACTCTAATTCCCGTGATTTTTAATTGGCCGCTGGTGCTTTTGCCCGTTCATATAGTTTTTTTGGAATTAATTATCGACCCCGCATGTTCAATAGTTTTTGAAGCCGAGGCGGAAGAAAGCAATATAATGAACAGACCACCAAGGAATCTGCAAGTGCCGTTATTTAATAAGCGGACTATTACGTTAAGTCTGTTGCAGGGTGCGAGCGTATTAATGACTGTTTTTGCTGTTTTTATGATAGCAATGCGTATGGGAAAGGGAGAACAGGAGGTAAGGGCGCTCAGTTTTACTACTCTAATTATCGCAAATCTTGGCCTGATACTGACAAACCGTTCATGGTCACGCACGATTTTACAGACTTTGAGTTCACCCAACAAGGCTCTTTGGTGGGTTCTGGGAGGAGCGGTATCCTTTTTGGGTGTAGTCCTTTTTATTCCTTTTTTACGAGGGCTCTTTCTTTTCGACACACTTCATTTTGACGATTTGATTATCTGTCTTGCGGGTGGAGTTATAAGCATTCTCTGGTTTGAAGGTTTTAAGGCAATAAACGGAACGGCTGATAAAAATCCATTGTTATTGTAGGTTATAATCAGTACGTGAGGGAAGAAGATTTAAATGGTTAATTCTATTTTAATAGTGGAAGATGATAAAAAGATGGCGAGGGTTGTGGAAGCTTACCTCGAAGGTGCGGGGTTCAGAGTCTCTCACTTCGAGAAAGGCAAGGACGCTTTAGAGGCAGCTTTAAAAGAGGTCCCGCTTCTAGTTATCCTAGACCTGATGTTGCCGGATATGAGTGGAGAAGAAGTATGCCAGGACCTTAAAGAGATAGGCGACTTTCCTGTTATTATGCTCACCGCAAAGTCATCGGAAGATGAAAGGATTGCTGGATTTGCCCTGGGCGCCGATGATTATGTTGTCAAACCGTTCAGCCCGAGGGAACTTGTGTGCAGGGTCAAGGCTGTTCTGAAGAGAAGACAAAAAGACGATCTCCGCGATGTCGGGTGCATGGGCTTCAATAATGAAAGTTTGTCTATCGACGGACGGAATTATGTTGTCAAAAAAAATGGGGTGCCGGTCAATCTTACACCGACGGAATTTAAGGTGTTGTTTACCCTTGCTTCTTCGCCGGAAAAGGTCTTTACACGGGATGAGCTTGTGCGGAATGCCCTTGGTTATGAATTCGAGGGATACGAGAGGAGCATTGATGCACATATTAAAAATATCCGCCAAAAAATCGAAGACGATCCCCGGAATCCGACATTTATTCTTACCATCTACGGCGTAGGCTACAGGTTCATCGGAAAGAAAGATGCTTAAGAGTTTGTGGATAAAATTCTTTCTGCTGCTTCTCACGGTTTCCGTTATCGCGCTATCGGCCGCCTTTTTGCTAAGGGAATTAATGATAAAGGACTTCAGGGAATACCTGGAAGGCGAGACCGAGGACAGGGTTTATTGGGTTACGGCACACCTTGAGGGCACCTATGAAAGATATTCGGGATGGAAAAGAGGGAACATTGCAGAAGATGCGATATGGGCGTTGATGTCGGGATTGGAAATAAGGGTCCTGGATGAAAACGGTGAACCGGTAATGGATACGGAAAAAGCTGTCGGCATGCTTCCTCCACTCGAAAGAAAACATGTGACTGCACTCCTGGCACAGAGAGCTGAGGAAAGGACAGGTAACTATTTCCCCTATCCTCTTTTTTTTAACGGAAAGGAAATAGGCCGTCTCGAAGTCAGGTTTCTGCAGCCCGGCAAAGAAAACGTTTTTATCACGAGATCGAACAGATTTCTACTAATCTCGCTTTTGGGGTTAGGCGGTCTTGCAGTTGTTCTCAGCACTATTTTTTCCAGAAGGCTGACGGATCCGTTAAAGAGGCTGGCGGGAGCTGCGAGGTCTGTCAGCGAGGGGGATCTGAAAAGCAGGGTCACGGTTTCAGGCAGTGATGAGATTGGCGAATTGTCGGCCGCGTTCAACAAGATGTCAAAGAAGCTTGAGATGCAGGAATCCCTCAGGAAAAAGCTGATTTCAAATGCCGCTCATGAGCTGAGAACTCCGGTGGGAGCAATGCGTGGAGAGCTTGAAGGCATGATAGACGATCTGATCCCTGTAGACAAGAACCACCTTAAGTCGTTACACGAGGAAACCGGTAGACTCAAGAGTATCCTAGAGGGCGTCGAGGAACTTTCCCGGGCCGAGGCCAGCGCTCTTTCTCTTGATAAACGTTCTCTGAAACTCAAGCCTTTCTTAAAGAGCATAATGGACATGTTCTATAAACAGTTCCATGATAAAGATATCGCGCTTGAGCTTATTTGTGATGACGAGTTCAGCATACATGCGGACCCTGACCGCCTCAGCCAGATTGTCATCAACCTTTTGAGTAACGCCCTGAAGGCGTCTTCTGCGGGCGGGAAGGTATGGATAAAGGCCGGTACAAATGGTCCGGATGTATTCATAGAAATCGGAGATACGGGAAGCGGGATAAAACCGGAAGATATGCCTTTTATATGCGAACGTTTTTTCAGGACTTCGGATGGAGGGTTGGGTCTCGGTCTCGCTATTGTTAAAGAGCTTGCAGAGGCCCATGACGGACGCATAGAGGCCCGGAGCGAATATGGAAAGGGCTCTGCTTTCACCGTGTTTCTGCCTTTGCAAAATCTTCACAATTCTTCATAATTCCTTCGCTGTCTCTTCTTGATCCTTTGATACGCTATAGACAGAAGATCAAAGAAAAAGGAGGACAAGGAAATGAAGAAAACAAAGGAAGTAACGGTGGCAAGTCTGGTGTTGGTGGCTGTTGCATTATTGCTCCTCGCCGGTGGCGCTTACGCCGGGTGGGGCGGCGGTTATGGGCCGTGTTACGGTACTGGTGCGAATGCCGAAACCGTCCAAAAATATCGGCATGAAACCGTTAGCCTGAGAGACGAGCTTGTGGCAAAGCGCATAGAATTGAGAAACGAGTATAACAAGCCTGTACAGGATGCAAACCGTATTGGGGAACTGCGGAAGGAGATCATAGACCTGCAGACTAAAATTCATACGGCTGCGGACAAGTATGGTCTTACTGCGGGAGACTGCGGTATGGGAAGGGGAATGATGGCTGGGACCGGCGGAGGAAGGGGAATGATTGATGGGATATCCATGCCCTATGCTGGGATGGTAGAATTATTAAACTGACCTATTCGGGAGGATAAGTATATCCTCCCGAATAAAAAAAGATTGTGCTGGTGTTTGCAACTGATGAAAAAAACAATTTTATTTGCCGCCTTTTTTTCAATTCTCACTGCACTTTTCGGTCCTTATGCCTATGCAATGAACGGAGGACAGGGTGAGAATCCATATGGAACCTATTGTCCGGGTCACAGGTGGGGATGGTACGGGGCAAAAAGGGCGGTCGGCACAGCAGAAGACGCAAGAAGAATACTTGTAGAGTATTTCTCGCCTAAAGGAAACTTTAAGATAGGGGAGATTAGGGAAAGAAAGTGGTTTTTTGAGGCCGACATCAGAAACGAGGGCGACAAATTGATAGACACGGTAATTGTGGACAAGAGGACGGGAAGAATTCGCTCTATTTATTAGCTCTATTCTTCTTCTTTAGACTCAGCGTTGATGCCACCTTTAGAACTGCACATTTCTTACCAAACTCCACAGTCAATGAATTTTGCAACTGCCGCTTGTTACTTGGTGAAATGCCGTGGGCATGCCTTTAGAACAACGTCAATTTCCCATCGTATTGTTGAGAAAGTTGCTCCTTCCTGCAACTATCGATTAGTCGGTGGAACTGACATCGGGCCTTGATTAAGATACCTCGCTGCAATTATATCTGTTGCCGATGAAGGTTTCTTCCAGTATTGCGTATAGGGGAAAACCCGGGCGCCTGCATCCCGGCAAGACGAGGGGACCCGTCGGATGTGGTCAGACCATCCACAATTCGGGACGTACTTCTCAGTTATGGAAAATTGCAACTTCCGAGGAGTACTGAATAGTAGTTTTGCAAATTATATGCACACCGAAACCGAACGGGTTTCAGAATAATAGAGACTGAGCTATTGTAGCTCAATCCTAGGTCATTCGGTTGTGCTCGATATGATGAATAGCGGTTCTCATCTGCGGCTCCCTTTAAAGAGAGAAAGCAAGCTCCGGATAAATCCGCGTTTGTGTTTTCCCTCCGCTACACCTATAAACAATTCTCTGTGCAATAGATCCTGTGGCAAAAAAGCGGGCTGCTCCTTTTCAGATGGCTCGCCGTCACAACACTGTTTCGGGTAATAGCATGGACATGTGAAGTCTATAGCTTCCGCGGCCTCGCCGATCCGCCGCGCTAACTCCTCGGCAAAAGCCGGATCGTCTATCTCAAAGACCACACCCTTCTTAATCCCTGCCTCTTTAGCTGTAGTTCTGTAAGCTTCCCTCGTCTTCATTTTAACTCCTTACTATTTTCATCCCTTATTCTAGCACTCTTATAGTCTATTCCCAAATCTCACCTTTGTATTTTTCTGCATTTTATCCGAGTCACCGTTTCTATAGGTTCGGGACCGTGGTGGCCTTATCCAAGTGAATAAGTAGGCATTTGATTTAAAGTGTAGTAAAATAGCCGATGCGAGTTGTGTTGCAGCGAGTGACGCGAGCCTGTGTGGTTATTGACAACCGGGAAGTGAGCCGTGTGGGTAATGGATTTCTTCTATTGGGTGGGATTCACAAAGACGACACGCCTGAAGCTGCCGATTTCCTCTGCGTCTGTTTGGGTGCGCAGGCAGAGCAGTTCATCAGGAATTTTGAGGAGAGGATTCTTGAACAATAAACACATTGCAAAGTTCATTTAGGAGGGGGTTTGTTAAAAGGTCCACTTAACAAAAAATAGGGGCTGATATAATTTTTTGCAAAAAGGGGAACTCAAACTCTATGCACCCGCCTCCCGGAGTTCCACCTATTTCTTAAACATCGTTGTTCCGACAGCCCGCAGATCGCTCACCGCCTGTTTGACCCGCTCTGCCATGGCAGATTCGGCCAGGGATAGATAAATTCGGGGATCATAGGCCTTTTTGTCCCCCATCTCTCCATCCACCTTGAGAACGCCATTATAGTTTTTCAGCATGTGGTCTGCGATCGCACGGGTGAAGGCATACTGGGTGTCGGTGTCGATATTCATCTTGACAACACTGTAATCGATAGCCTCATGGATGTCCCGCAGTTCGGAGCCTGAGCCTCCATGGAAGACAAGGTAAAAACGCGCCTTTTCCCCGTACTCTTTCACAACGGCCTCCTGGCAGTCCTTCAGGATAGAGGGCTTAAGCTTCACGTGGCCTGGCTTGTAGACGCCGTGGACATTACCGAAGGTGGCGGCAAGGAGATACCGTGCGCCCTTGATGGCATTCAACTGCCGGGCAACCTCAAGGGTGTCCTCAGGCGTTGTATAGAGCTTGGCGCCTGCCTCTCCCTTAACGCCATCCTCTTCTCCGCCGACAACTCCGGCTTCGATTTCGAGGACGAGTTCATTTCTCTGGAACCGTTCCAGGAGCTTGACAGCAATATCGAGGTTCTCTTTGAGGGGCAGGGCGCTTCCATCGAACATATGGCTGTTGAAGAGGTTAGGCCTGCCTGCCGCCCTCCGCTTTTCGGTCTCTTCCACGAGAGGAATGACCAATTTGTCGAGCTTGTCCGCCTGGCAGTGGTCTGTATGGAGGGCGACATAGACCGGATAGCTTTCCGCCACACGATGCACATGTTCGGCGATCGAGATCGCCCCAATAGCCATGTCCTTTAAGGAAGATCCCGCGGCAAACGCGCCGCCGCCGGTCGAGACCTGGATGATACCGTCGCTACCGCTTTCGGCAAGGCCCTTGAGAACGGCATTTGCAGTCGTGAGCGATGTCACGTTGATGGCGGGATAGGCAAAGTGTCCCTCCCGCGCCCTGTCGAGCATCTGACAATATATCTTGTAATCAGCTACCGGCATAAATACCTCCGTTCAATCAAGAATTTTATCGCAGCGGCGAATTATGTTTCATTCACGCGTCAACCCGATGCATCGCTCAGGCAATGCAGGGGTCAAAGGCGCGCACTCGCGTATATTCCTCAGTCCCCGAAGGATATGCCTATCTCACGCGCTGTTATCATCGTGTCGTTTTCGGTAGGCACGTTCTTGATTTGACCGATAACATCACTGAGAGGGACAGCCGTTACCAGGGGAGGATTGAGGGCGACCATTGTTCCAAACTTCTTTTCCCCTGCTATGCGAACTGCAGCAGCACCGAAGCGGAGACCCATCAGGCGGTCGAAGGTTGTGGGTGAGCCGCCGCGCTGAAGGTGCCCGAGTACAAGAGAGCGCGTGTCTTTGCCGGTTCCTCTCGCAATTTCCTTTGCCACATATTCTCCGACACCACCCAGTACCACATCCTGCCGTCCAACCTCACCATTTCCCCTGTCAAGGACCCGGCCACCCAGGGGTGCCGCACCTTCTGCAACAACTACAATTGCATAGTGATGTCCGTGCAGCTCAAGTTCGCTGATATGGTCGCATATTTTTTCTATATTAAAAGGAATCTCGGGTATGAGAACAACATTGGCTGAACCTGCAACGCCGCTATGGAGGGCAATCCAACCAGCATGACGTCCCATCACCTCCACGACCATCACGCGGTCATGTGACTTGGCAGTAGAGTGAAGGCGGTCAATGGCTTCTGTAGCTATGTTCACGGCAGTATCGAAACCGAACGTAACAACAGTCGAGCAAATATCGTTATCTATGGTCTTGGGAACTCCTATAATCGGCATTCCTTTCTTGTGGAAATTATACGCGATCTCAAGACTGCCGTCCCCGCCCACCGCAATCAGGCAACCGAAGCGAAGGCGTTTGAAATTATCTATCACTTTATCCGATACATCCCGTATTTCAGTCTCGCCTGCCACGTTGGTAATAGGCATTTTGAAGGGGTTTCCCTTATTGGTAGTCCCGATAATAGTGCCCCCCAAACTACAGATGTCATGCACCATGGCCGGAGTCAGGCGTACTATCTCGTCAGCGTTGAGCAGGCCTGCATATCCGTTCTTTATGCCATAGACCTCCCAATTCCTGCTGTCAGCTCCCATCACAACTGCCTTGATAACTGCATTAAGCCCCGGGGCATCTCCGCCGCCGGTGCTGATAGCAATTCTCATTCCCTTCTCCATAAGGCAATTCCTCCTGTTGCGGAATTAATGCCGGCGGCTTCTCCTGCCAATATAACCGAACGCTTTTTGCTGACCGTTGGCCATTATACCATATCACAAGCGGGCAGATGAGGGCAGGACTTTTCGGTAAAGAATTCCGCGGTCATGAAAAAACAATATTGGTATCGGCTGCTGTGAACTTGACCTTTACAGAAAAACAAACCTGGTTATATAATATTGCCCCATGTCTATGATGCTCGAAAATCTCCGGTTAATCCTCGAACACACGCATAACTCTTATATGTTTCAGACCAGATGCCGCGCCCATAAGATTATTATTGAGCGACTTCACGACGGAAGCATTGTCGCCTATCGTTCCGATGACAGGGAGGACAGTATAACGGTGGACACGGCGCAGGAGCCCTTTGATAAACTGCTGCGCTTTTGAAGAGAGAGTGCTATATGAATAAAATATGGAACCACAAATAGTATGTGTGGAAGATTCGATCTTCATTCTGAGACAAAGGTAATTCTTAGAGAGTTCAGAGTGGACAGCTTCTCGACTGACTACCACCCCAGCTATAATATCGCGCCGTCCCGCCGGATTGTCATTATTAAGGACGATGGCAAGAAGCATATCGTACAGTGCATGTGGGGATTTCTGCCCTCATGGGTAAAGGACCCTTCTATGGCAAATAAAATGATCAATGCCAGGGCAGAGACAGTAGCAGAAAAGCCTGCATTCAAAGACTCATTCAGGCATAGAAGATGCCTTGTAGTTGCTGACGGGTTTTTTGAATGGCGCAGACAGGGCAAGCGCAAGATGCCCGTTTATGTCCGGCTCAAATCTCGCAGCCCAATCGGTTTTGCCGGCATTTACAATACGTGGACATCTCCTGAGGGAGAGTCGATCTGCACTTGCGCTATTATCACCACTGAAGCAAATGATTTGCTGGAGCCTATTCATGACAGAATGCCCGCCATAATCCCTAAAGATGGGGAAGATCTCTGGCTTGACCCGCATATAACTGAGAAGGAGCGACTGATGCCGCTACTGAGGCCGTATGCTTCCGAGGATATGGAGATGTATGATGTTTCGCCGCTCGTCAACAAGCCCGGTTATGATTCCCCGGAAATAATTATTCCTGATAAAGGATAGTTAGAAATAATGATTGCTATCCGAATTATTGTGTCTGCTATGAAATAGTTCTTCTTCAGAGAAAAGAAAGATTAGAAATGATTTGATGGCAGTGCTATTATATGGTGAGGCTATAGCTATATATTGGAACTAATGTAATGGAAGAAAACAGAATAGAAATTGATAGAGATCTTTGTGACGGCTGCGGGTTATGCGTCACGGTTTGCCCGACAGGAACCATCTCACTCATGGAAGGAAAGGCGGCTGTCTCAGGAGAGGAGTCGATATCTTGCGGACATTGCGAAGCAGTATGTCCCCAGAAGGCGATTCGTGTCATGGCAATTGATGAAGAGATGTCAAGGTATAAGACTTTCACCATGGAGAAACAGTGGCTCCCTCCCGGAAAATACAGCACATCCGTTTTGGTACAGCTTATGGCCTCTCGCCGGTCCTGCCGTTGCTTTACCAACCAGTCTGTAGACAGGGCGATTCTTGAGGACCTTGTAAAGATCGGGATCACTGCACCGTCCGGAACCAACAGTCAGTCCTGGACTTTTACCATTATGCCAACGAGGAAGGCGGTGGCATCCTTTGCAGAATACATCGCGTCCTACTTTGGGCGATTAAACACTACTGCAGAGAAGACCATGCTTCGTTTGTTCCTCAAGTTGACAGGAAAAGGAGAACTCGATGCCTATTACCGCGGTTATTACCGGAAGGTGAAGAAGGCGCTTCAAGAATGGCACGGATCAGGCAAAGACCGTCTCTTTCACGGTAGCACGGCTGCCATTATTATCGGATCTAGACCGGGGGCGAGCTGTCCTGCCGAGGACGCATTGCTCGCAACACAGAATATCCTGCTTGCGGCCCACAGCATGGGACTCGGCTCTTGTCTGATCGGATATGCCGTTGCAGCAATGAAGAAAGATGCTTCGATCCAGCAGTCTATCGGAATTCCGTCAGAAGAGGGAATTCATGCAGTTATTGCCCTCGGATATCCCGATGAAGTCTATCAGCGTGTAACCGGGCGCAAGAAAGTAACCCAGCGATATTTCGAAGGATAATAACCGGGACAAAGACTTTGCATTTCAGGCGGTGTGCTGCACCTGATAACTAACGCCAGAGATATCTTGCTAAGAATGTTGAATTCCGATCGTAACTGTGGTACCTCAAGTGTGCAGTAACACTCAAGAAGCACGATATGCAAGCTTGGGCTGATTTCGGACTACATCCAAATGTCAATAAGCAAGTCTGACCCTAGATCCCCTAATGTAAGAAAACAGTCAGAAGAGGTAATCCCACCTATCTGCTTAGTTGCCTATAGACTTAATTGACAATAGACAGGAGCGTGATAATATTTGATTGGAAGTGAAGGAGGGAATGTCATGCTTAAGGTCAAAAGGATATACGAGACGGCATCATCCGAAGACGGCAAGCGCATTCTCGTTGACCGGCTTTGGCCGAGAGGTATCAAGAAGGAAAAAGCGGAAGTCGGAGAATGGCTTAAAGAAATTGCACCGAGCGACGAGTTGAGAAAGTGGTTCGCTCATGATCCGTCCAAGTGGCAGGCGTTTAAGACAAAATATGCCCACGAGATCGGGGGAAAGTCTGACCTTTTACAGCGACTCAGGAAAGAATCCGGAAAGGCAACAGTGACCCTAGTATATTCGGCAAAGGACAACGAGCATAACAACGCGGTGGCACTCAAAGAGATCATCGAACAGTTGTAATGTTAACCCCTCCTTTCTTTTTTGACCATGACAAAAAACTTTTTGAAAACACGATGATAAGGGTTATTGATATGAAGTTATTTATCTGTTTTACTATGACATGCCTAATTTTAAGTAT
>JADFXU010000018.1 GCA_015233365.1 Nitrospirota bacterium
CACTATCTTTGTCGAGATGAGTCTTAGCAAGGTCTCTTTCGGGTCGGTGCTGGGGGGTCTTTCGGGACTGGTGCTGGGACTTTTATTTGCAAATCTTCTTTTATTTCCTCTCCATTCAATTGTTACCGGTGAGAACTGGACGGTAGCCGGCTTTGCCATGAATGCCATACTGGGTTACGGGGGATTGCTTGTAGGTCTTTACAGGGGGAAAAATCTCACTGTTCCGGCGATCATGCGACTGTTCAAGGGACAGGAACTCGAAGAGGGGCTGAAGGTCCTCGATACCAGCGTAATTATCGACGGCCGCATAGCGGAGGTCATCGAAGCAGGATTTCTTGAGGGCACGTTCGTTATCGCCCAGTTTATACTTCAGGAACTTCAGTACATCGCTGATTCTCCCGACCCGATGAGGAGGTCAAAGGGAAGGAGAGGACTCGACGTCCTGCACCGTATTCAGAAGATGTCGAATATAAAAGTCAGGATTGTCGAAGAGGATTTCCCGAAAATAAAGGAAGTCGATGCCAAACTCATTTCCCTGGCGCGGTTCCTGAACGGCAAGATCATCACCAATGATTTCAACCTGAACAAGGTGGCGCAATTGCAGGGCGTGGCCGTACTGAACATCAATGAGCTTGCAAACGTGCTCAAGCCGGTAGTGCTCCCCGGAGAAACCCTCGGTCTGTTTATCGTCAAAGAGGGGAAGGAATACAACCAGGGGGTCGCCTATCTCGATGACGGCACCATGGTAGTAATTGAAAATGCCAGGAAGCTCATTGGAAAAAATGTGGAAGTGGTGGTCACGAGTGTGTTGCAGACAACTGCCGGCAGAATGATATTTGCAAAGCTGAAGGAAGACGAATAATAAAGCGCGTTGAGCGCGCCTAAGGTGCCTACTGTTGGTGCCTGACGCACCTACTGTTGGTACACGGTATAGCGTTTATGGAAGAAAATAAATCAAATAAGATTGCTGCAATCGTTCCTGCCGCCGGGCTCGGCAGGCGTTTTGTGACCGGACAGAACAAGCCGTTATATGTGCTTTTCGGCAAGCCCCTTGTTGTCTGGGCGCTCCAGGCGCTCCAGTCCGTTGAGGAGATCAGCGAGATTGTCCCGGTAGTCAAGGAGGAGGATTTGAAGATTGCTGCAGAACTGGTCGGGCGATACGAAATCTCCAAAGTCAGACGCATTGTCCCCGGCGGCGCGGAACGGCAGGATTCCGTGTATAACGGGCTCAGGGCGCTCGATAAAGAGACCTCTGTGGTCGTCATCCATGACGGCGCGAGGCCGTTTGTTACCGGGTCCCTGATCAAAAATACGATATTGGAGTTGCAAGGTGTCGACGGCGTCATTACCGGCGTTCCGCTGAAGGACACGATAAAAGAGGTGAAAAAGCGGAAGCCGGCTGTTGCAGGGCGCAAGCAGCGTCAGAACGGCACGGGCAGCCTGGTGAAAAAGACATTGGACAGGCAGGTGCTCAGAGCTATACAGACTCCGCAGACTTTCCGGTTCGCAATGCTGCTCGATGCCCATGAGCGGGCCCGTGCCGAAGGGCTCTATGCTACGGACGATGCCGCCCTGATCGAACGTTACGGCGGAAGCATCAGGGTCATCGAGGGCTCATATTCCAATTTAAAAATCACCACGTTCGAAGACATCTGCTTTGCAGAGATTCTGTATCTGAAATCATGCGCATAGGCATCGGATATGATTCCCACCGGCTCGCTGAAGGCAGGCGCCTGATAATAGGCGGTGTGGATATCCCTTTTGAGAAAGGACTGCTCGGCCATTCCGATGGGGATGTCCTGTGTCATGCTGTCATCGACGCGCTTATTGGCGCGCTGGGCGCCGGAGACATAGGAAAACATTTTCCTGATACGGATCAGAGATGGAAAGACGCCTCAAGTATGCTGCTCTTGCGGCCTGTTCTGGAGCTTGTGCATGCGTCCGGCTATTCAGTTGCATGGGTTGATTCTGTTGTTATCGCGGAAAGACCCAGGCTCTTTCCTCACATCGATTCAATGAAAGCGGCTTTTGAGGCCGCGGGAATTCCCTCATCCAGGATCAATATTAAGGCCAAGACCAACGAGGGCATGGGATTTGCCGGCAGGGGAGAGGGGATTGCGGCGCAAGCCGTGTGTTTGTTAGAGGAGATTACCGCTCATTGAACGCACTCAGAAAAAGGCTGGCACTTTCCGGTTTATTGATATTCCTTATTATCTCTATCGGCACAGCGGGTTTTATCGTAATAGAGGGATGGAATTTTATCGATGCCATTTACATGACCATAATCACTCTTAGCACTGTAGGATACAGGGAGATACACGATCTCTCGACGCGAGGAAGAATATTCAATATGTTCCTTATTATAGGCGGTGTGGGCACTGTTATCTATGTCCTCAGTATCGGGGCCAAGCTGGTGCTGGAAGGAGAACTTCAAGAACTGTTCGGGAGGAAGAGATTGGAAAAGAAAATAAAAGACCTGCATCAACACTATATTATTTGCGGTTATGGAAGGATGGGAAAGATTATATGCAGGGAACTGAAGGCAAAGAGCGAAAAGTTCGTTGTTATTGAAAGGAACTCCGACAGGCTGCCGGTAAAAGAGGATGTCCTGGTTGTGGACGGTGATGCGACGCAGGATGAGGTGCTGAAGGAGGCAGGGATAGAAAAGGCAAAGGGGTTGATATCAGTGCTGTCGACCGATGCTGAAAATCTTTTTGTCGTCCTGAGCGCCCGCGGTCTCAACCCGGGCCTTTTGATTGTTGTCAGGGCAGGGGAGGAGGGCTCTGAGCAAAAACTGATGAGGGCCGGTGCGGACAGGGTAATATCGCCCTATCATATCGGAGGACTGCGCATAGCTCATACGGTGCTGAAGCCCGCTGTAGTCGACTTCATAGAATTTGCCACGAAAAGCGGCAACATCGATCTCCAGATGGAAGAGGTTACGGTAGCGGAAGGCTCGAAACTTATGGGTCTCACCCTGGATGAAAGCGGCATAGGGAAGGACCTCGGCATTATTGTTGTCGCTATCAGAAGGGTTTCAGGAGAGATGAAGTTCAATCCCACGTCGCGAAATACTCTCAGGGCCGGCGATACGCTGATCGCTCTGGGAGAGATTCCCAAATTGAAAGTGCTGGAAGAGATGTCCTCCAAAATTAGATGATTCCTGTCAAAATACGCAGGAGGTTTGAAGAATTAATTGAAAACATGCTTGAGCATATCAAGGGAGTTGTTCTTTTCGCATGTATAATTGTAGGCTTCCTCAGCGCCATTGTGGGTTACCGCTATTACCGCTATTCACAGGACGATCCGCAGTTTTGCGCATCCTGCCATCCGATGAAGGAGGCTTACAGCCAATGGCAAAGAGGGAAGCACAGGGACGTGGTCTGCCAGCAGTGCCACCAGTTGAGCATGATCGAGAAAGACCGCCTCCTCATTGCATACGTGCTGAAAGGGCACCAGCCGCTTGCGCAGACCCATGGACGGGAAAAACCGTGGGAAACTTGCAGGGATTGCCATTTGGATAATCTTTCCGACGGTTCGGGAGGAATGAGGAAATCATACGGCCATGCCAGGCATGTTGTTATGCAAAAACTGAAATGTAAGGGGTGTCATGGAACAATAGCTCTTCATAATTTTGGTGCGGATGAGACGGTATGCCGTAACTGCCATAAGGGAGTGCACACCGCGGGCATGAATGCTGGTTCCTGTCTTAAGTGCCACCCTTTTTAATTTTTTGCAATCCTGCGAACAAATACCCTCCTTTCGCAATGCTGCAAACCTTTTCCTAAATAAATTATTTAAAAATCAACGGTTTGTTTCTTGGCATGGAAACTGCTATTTAAGAGGCAAATGCAGAGATGAGTACCAGAAAGGAGGTACAAAGAGATGAAGAGAGGTGAGATGGCGAAAAAAGGATTATATACTGGAGCAGGTGCAGGGCTGGTTTTATTTGCACTGATTGGATTGCTGCCCGGATCGTTTATAGGCGGCGTCATAGGGATTAACGTAGCAGGCAAAATTTTTGGACTGCCACTTGAGGCAACGGTGGTGCCGAGAATCATAGTCGGGGCATCAATGGTATTGGGAGTAATGCTGGCCGGTGTTGTATTTGTAGTGGGAAGTGCGATTGTCGGCTGGCTTATCGGACATGCCGTTGATACTATACGTGAGAGCAGGGCGACATCTGTGGAACATACAATAAAAAGTGAATGACCAAAAGTAGGCGCTTTATGCGAAAGGAGGATGCTGAAATGTCAAAGAATGAGATGGCTAAAAAAGGATTGTATATAGGGACCGGCATGGGACTGGTTCTGTTTGTGCTGGTGGGACTGTTGCCGGGATTATTCATCGGGGGAATGGCCGGATTGAAAATCGGGGAGAGTCTGTTCGGGGCAGTGACGGCCGGTGCTACTATGCCGAGAGTTATTGTTGCCTTCTCCATGATAGCCGGACTTCTTATGTCGGCGGTTGTTTTTATCATCGGATCGGGAGTGCTGGGCTGGACATTGGGCTTTATCGCAGATGCAGTTAAGGCCGGCAAGGTAGCCATTCCGGAGACTGTCGAAAAGAATGGATAAAGAAGGGGAGGACAAAAAGTAATGCTCTTTGTTATCAGTGGAAAGAGGGTGTCTCTGACAGAAAGCAAAAGTCCCTGTAGCGAAGCGGAGGAACATGAGTTGACCCCTTTGGATTACAGGGACGTGAAAACTCTTGAGGAGGCAAAAGGAAAGATCTGGTATAAGGACTGGATCGCTGGAGGCGAAAATCACCGGGAAGAAAATTGCATGGTAGTATGCGACAGGAAGGCCAAAACAAAACAATGGGTAATTGAGATCGAAAGCCTTGAGCAACTGTTGTCCTTTCAGAGCAAGTACGGCGATATAGTCATTTCCGACAGCTCGCCTTATAAAGAAGCGAGCAAAGAAATAATCATACAGGGAAAGAAAGGACAATAGTTCCGGGAGGCATTATGGGTAATGAGGTAAAACAGTCTGTAAAGACTTCGGAAATAATGGATGGCCTGACAAAGTCGTTAAAATCCTCGTTTCTGGTGGAGTGGTACTCTACTTTGGTCGGTTTTTTGTCAGGCAGCAAGTCCTTTTATGTTTTACTCGGTATAGGCATTCTCATAGTGTATGCCGGCACTATGGGAGCTTTTGACGCATTCCGCATCGGTTACCGGCATGCCTATGGAGTGACCAGGGACATTCCCTGGGGCATACTGATTTCGACGTACATTTTCTTTGTGGTGACATCCACAGGTCTTTGTATCGTTTCTGCCATAGGACACGTTTTTGGCGTAAAGGATTTCATGCCCGTCGTGAAACGGGCGGTCTTCCTCTCAATCGTCACCATTACTGCGGGTTTTACCGTCATATTTTTTGAGATAGAAAACCCAATAAGGATGGCTCTTTATAACGTGATTTCACCTGGGTTGACCTCCAACATCTGGTGGATGGGCACCCTTTACGGAATATACATGTTTTTTATGATAGTGGAATTCATTTTTATTCTGCTGGACAACCACAGGTTAGCCACCTATTTCGGGCTGTCTGGGTTGATCGCCGGTATTGCGGCACACAGCAACCTTGGGGCCATTTTCGGCATGCTGCATGCCCGTGAATACTGGTACGGCCCTTACCTGCCTGTCTATTTCATCGCTTCAGCCCTTATGTCCGGGTGTGCGACGATCATTTTCTTTACATGGCTCGGGTATAAGATCACTAACGAGAAAATGGACAGGCCGATGCTTCGGTCTCTCGAAGCTGTCTCGAAGCTCTGCATGCTCATGATCGCGGTGATCTTATTTTTGACAGTATGGAAGATCATTACCGGCCTTGTGGGCGGACCCGATAAGATCGAGGCACTCAGGGCCATGATGACCGGACCTTATGCCTTCAATTTCTGGGTCTTGGAGATGCTTATAGGGCTTGTGGTCCCATTCATTATCTTTCTCTCTTCCAAAGGCAAGAATGTCGGCATGAGCTTCCTGGCTTCCGCCATGATGGTTTTCGCGATCTTCTTCATGAGATATGATCTGGTGGTAATCGGACAGATCGTGCCTGTGTACCATGAACTCGGGGTCAGGGAATATGCAGGGCTGGCGGCCTATACCCCAACTTTCCATGAGATTATGGTCGTTGTGGCCGGGCTCGGAATTACCGCAACGACATTCCTGGTCGGAGAGAAGGTGTTTGGCGGGCACAAGAGCGAGATACATTAACTATAACGGAGGCAAGACGGTGAAGAACGTAAAAATAGATTTGGGGAATTTGAAAAAAGAAAGCATGGATTCCGTCTCTCCGATGGAGCGCAGGGAATTCCTGAAGATCGGGCTCATCATAACCGGCGTATTCGCCGGCGGCACGGTTTTATCAGCGGTGTCTAATTTCAACAGTGTATTTGCTTCCCCTGAGGAAGCGGCTGAAAAATATCCGTACAAGCCTCATTATGGTATGGTCATACGCCAGGACAGGTGCATCGACTGCGAACGATGCATAGACGCCTGCACCCTGACGAACGACGTGCCTTCATACGGCTGGCGCACGAGGATACTCGAAAAAGATGTCCCTGACGCCACAGGCAGGAAAAGAGAATTCATTCCCGTGCTCTGCAACCAGTGCAACAACCCCCCTTGCGTAAGGGCCTGCCCGACAAGGGCGACCGTAAAAGACGAGAAGACGGGAATTGTCCTGATGAGGAGCTATAAATGCATCGGCTGCAAGAACTGCATGCTCGCATGCCCGTATAGTGCGAGATATTTCAACGAGGAGAGACACGCTATCGACAAGTGCAATTTCTGTTACGATACCCGCCTCTCCAAAGGTGAAAAGCTGACTGCCTGCGCTGCGGCATGTCCGACCGGGGCGAGGAATTTTGGCGATTTGTCGGATCCTGACAGCGATGTCTACAAGATGGTGCACCAGCTCGAAAGAACAGTATGGGTGTTACGCCCTGAAGTCGGAGCAAAACCCAATGTTTTTTACACAAAGGGATAATACGGTTAACAGGGGTTATAGATGAAAAAAATAGTTTGTTCCTGCTTCCTGATCATTGTCATGGCAATTTTCCTTAATGTTTCCCCAAAGGCCCTCGCTGCGGACAGTGCCGGTGGCGGGGGAGATATCCTGTATACAAAACCCGTCAAATCCGTCCTTTTCAGCCACAGATTGCACGTGGATGAAAAGCGACTGAGCTGCGATATGTGCCATGCGAACCTTTTTGCAATGGAGGCACTGGCAGCGCAGGAGAACGCGGATTTTAATATGGATGCGCTATACAAGGGCAAATACTGCGGCGCATGCCACAATGGGAAAACGGCCTTTGCTTCAAACACACAGTGCGCACGCTGTCACGGCGGAGTAAAAGAGTATGCGGCCGCCGAAGGAAAACCCAAACCTGTTGCTAAACCAATACAGGGGCCCAAAGGCGCTATTGTCCTGGGAAGCGGAGACTCAGCAGTCAATTTTGTTCATGAGGCCCACGCGAAGAACTATAGGTGTTCGGAATGCCATCCGAAGCTCTTTGCTCCGAAAAAGGGATTGGACAAGATAGCCATGAATGATCTTTATCAGGGCAAATACTGCGGCACATGCCATAACGGAAACGCTTCCTTTGCGTCCACCGAATGTTCGAAATGCCATGCGAAAATGACCGCGCCAAAAGCGCCGCTGGCATACAAGCCGAAAGACATCGGCCCCGTACAGTTCAGCCATCAGGTGCATACCGGGGCGTTCTCCTGCGACAAGTGCCATCCGAAGCTGTTTGCCATGAAGAAGACCCAGGGCAAAATAACAATGGATGAGATGAACAACGGCAAATACTGCGGCGCGTGCCACAACGGAAAAGTTGCCACGGCAGTAACTGAATGCGACAAGTGCCATAAGTGAACATAGACGGAAGAAACAAAGCAAGGCCGCCTTACCAGCCGGTTTGGCGGCCTTGCTTTGTCTGTGCCGTGTCATTTTGTTCTATTTTCGCACTCTGAATATCCACTCCACGATTTTGTCTATCACTTCACCCTCAATCCCCAGATATCCGTGTGCGCTCATTGCCTCGCATGGGTCGGACCGGGAAAAGGAAGCCCTTCCTTGCAAAATACGGGGCTGTCCTGACAAGGAAGTTTTTCCCCTTCGTAATCACCCCGGCATGGGAACGGAAATGCTCATATCCGTTGCCGCCCGGAAACATGATCAGTGCCTTGTCTGTCTGTGTTTCAGCGGAAACAATAAGGAGTTTCATGGTGACCCCTTGCCGGGCATCAATCGTGATGATTTCCTCACTCGCAAAAATAGCCGCAGGGATTAAGAGAAAGCAGACAAACAGCATAGTCCTTTTTAGCATATGAATGGACTCCTCCAGGATTGTCACGATTCTAAATCCTTGTGAACGGCGATGTCCGATATTATAAATACTCTTGGGCAGTTGTGTGAAATATTATTGAGCGTTTCCGGGTGTTTTCCCGGGTCTGTTGAAAAGAGCTCCGGTCTCTTGTAAAATTATGCTACAAACACTTCTCTGTTCCGCACAACACCACAATATGTCATGTTGAGAGGATGATGTTATGGGCGTCTGCGAGAAAAAGTTCAGACTGGAAGTCCCCAATGATCTCGCCGCTATCCCCCTCATACGTGATTTCGTCGGGAATACGGCGAAAATAGCGGGATTTAACGAGAGAGTAAGAGTGAATATCGAACTCGCTGTCGAAGAGGCAGCGAGGAACGTGATTCTTCATGCCTTTGCCCCGGGTGAAGAGGGGTCATTCAACATAATATGCGAGCCGACATCGCTCGGAATCAAGGTCATTGTCAGGGAGATGGGCATGCCCTTTGATCTTTCCCGCGTCCCTGAATGCGACCGGAATGGCCCCGATGAAGATCGCACCGGGAGGACACCGGGCATCTGCCGGATGAAGCAGACGATGGATGAGGTTTCCTTCCATAACCTCGGGAAGGGCGGAAAGGAAACGCACCTCGTTAAGTATCTTGACGACAGGGCTATCGGGAGTTGCATGACCGCGGCTGAACTCGAAGAGGCTGAGAAAACAAAGGGAGCAGAAGCACTGCCGAAAGGCTCAGTATCCTTTCAGGTAAGGAGGATGGAACTTGCAGAGGCCGTCGAGGTCTCGAAATGCGCCTATGCCGCCTATCACTACTCTTACCTGGAATATGTCTACTACCCGGAGCGGATCAGGAGACTCAACGAGACCGGCGAGCTCACATCCTATGTTGCCGTCGCCCCTGACGGCGAGATCATGGGCCATGCCGCAATCAAGGGCGGCAAAGAACCGGGCGTAGCAGAACTCTCGACTGCCTTTGTCAAACCGAAATACCGGGGGCAGGGCTGTCTGAATGCCCTGTCCGAAGTTCTCATCCGGGAAGCAAAACGAAGGGGCCTGGCCGGTCTGTACGTGAGGGCGATTACGTCGCACCCCTATTCGCAAAAGACTGCCCTGAAATATGGTTTCGGGGAGTGCTGCCTCTTTCTGGCGGTGCTGGATCCGCCGGAATTCGCGGAGATTCACACGGGGAAGAGAGAAAGAGAAAGCCTGGTCCATTCTTTTCTGTATCTCAACCGGCCCGGCACATTCAGTATCTATGCGCCCCCTCACCACACAGAAATGATCTTGCGGATCTACGAAGGGTTAGGTGTGCACCCTCAAGCTGTCCGCGACCAGCAGGACTTACCTTACGAGGATTCATCGGTCCGAATCACCGCGGATCCGAACCACACTGCGAACATCGAGGTCCTGCAATGCGGCAGGAATGTGGTCTCCGAGGTAAAGAGACACCTCAGAGACCTCTGCATCAGCCGGATCGAGGCCGTCTATCTCTTTCTCAACCTCTGCGATCCACTGACGGCGCTGATGACCGCCGAGTTTGAGAAGATGGGATTCTTTTTCGCCGGGATCAATCCGGGTCCTTCCGGAACGGATCGCCTCGTTCTCCAGTTTCTCAACAATCTTGCGGTCGATTACAGCCACCTTCAGTTCGCATCAAACAAGGGACAGCAGATCGCAGAATACGTCAGATTGCACGACCCATATAACGCTGAATACTAAGAAATGCACATAAGAGTGAATTCCGGGGACACCATACTTAATTTGTCTTGAATATAGTTGCCCCATTGGGAATTAAGCATGGGGTCCCCGGAATTATCCATACCAACAGCAAAAACTATTTCGACGTGATTTTTATATGATGCAATTCGTTCTCTTGACCGTGATCCCAGTAAAAGGGTATATAATAGGCAGCGCAAAAAATCCGCATGACGGAAACGAGTTTAAAAAGAAAATCCGTGAGGATAATGGCTGAACCGGTTCTGCATCAACAGATGCAGAATCTTGAGGTGACCATAGTTCCGCTATGAAAATAAAAGCCAAATTCACAATAATCGTAGCGATTCTTGTTGGCATATTCTCACTTACTACATTCTTTGCCTTTTCAGACTACAAGAAATCTATTAAAGAAACTATCGCTCAGCAGCAATTCCGCATGGTTTCCATCCTTGCAGATGAAATTGACGGTAAACTTTTGTCCGCTCAACAGAATCTTATTGCGGTTGCAAGAACTGCTCCTTCGGACATAATGCAAAATCCTGAAAAGGCGCAGGCATTTCTTGACAACAAGCCGATCCTGTACACAATATTTGACAACCATCTTTTTTTATTCACGCCGGCAGGCAAAATATTCGTTGAATCACCATATGCTCCCGACAGAAGGGGATCGGACGTTTCTCTCCGCGATTACATAATAGAAACCCTTAAAACAAAAAAACCCTTTATCTCTGTTCCGTACGTGTCCTCACAGCCCCATAAGCATCCGGTAGTTATGCTCGCAGTGCCGCTTTTTGACGGCAAAGGCAAGATAACAGGCATATTAACCGGTGGCATCGACCTTATGAGAGATAACTTCCTGGGGAGGATAAGCACTGTAAGAATAGGGAAGGAAGGTTATCTCTATCTGACGGCCACAGACAGGACCTTAATTATGCATGCTGACAGGAAAAGGATACTGACAAAGCAAGCTCCCGGCTTAAACAGGCTTTATGATAGGGCCATAGAGGGATTTGAGGGCACTGACGAAACCATAACGTCCCACGGCATACAAATGGTTACTTCTTTCAAGCGGTTGAAGACAAAAAACTGGATACTGGCTGCAAACTATCCGCAAGCTGAAGCATATCGTCCCATCCAGGTGGCGGAACAATATTTTTTAATTGCCACTATTACAGGAATCGTTGCTATATTTTTTATTATTTCTTTCATCATAAAATATTTGATAAATCCCTTTGAACTTTTCACCCGTCACGTTGAGGATCTACCAAAAAAAGCAGGGGACGACAGATTCCTGAATATAAAGACAAAAGATGAGTTCGGAACTCTTTCCCTAGCTTTTAATAAGATGGTGAGTGAGATTGACAAGAGATCCGAACTGGGACGGAGTGAAGAGCTATATAGGACCATCACGGAGTTTTCGACGGATTTTGTTTTTTGGAGGTACTCTGTTAACAAATTAATCTACGTTTCTGAAAACTGCGAAAAGTTCTGTGGCTATACAGAAAGAGAGTTATATGCATTGCCTGAGCTTCTGGAAACGATGATACATCCCGATGACCGGACTATATGGGAAGAACATAGCAAAGGCATTTTAGAACCGATAGAACTCCGTATCGTAACGAAAAGCGGTGAGGTCCGCTGGATCTCTCACAGTTGTCTGCCGGTCTATGATAAACAGGGAAATTATAGGGGCGAACGCGGCAGCCACCGGGATATAACCGAGCGCAAACAGGCTGAGGAAGCCCTAAAAGAGTTGGCACAACGTTTTGAGCTTGCTGCTGCATCGGGTCAACTGGGCATTTGGGATTGGAATGTAGTGTCCAGCTTTATGGTCTGGAATGATAGGATGTTTGAACTTTATGGTATTCCTAGAGACGAATTCCCGAATAGTGTTCAGGCATGGGTAAACGGCCTTCACCCGGATGATTCCGCTAAAGCGATAGCGGAATGTGAAGCGGCCCTTCGTGGAGAGAAGGAATTCGACACCGAGTTTCGTGTCATGCATCCTGACGGAACTGTTAAGGTGATAAAAGCCAACGCTATAGTGATCCGTGATGCAGACGGCAAAGCTGTTCGAATGCTCGGATTGAATCGTGACATAACAGAGCTCAGGGAAGCTGAGGAAAAACTGACAAGGGCATACTCTGATTTGGAGATAAAGGTTCAGGAGCGCACAGCCGAGTTGTCTGCTGCAAAGCATAAGCTTGAGGAGCTGAATTTGACTCTCGAACAAAGAGTACGGGATGAAATCGCCTCACGCCAGGAAAAGGAACATATGCTGTTTCAGCAGTCCAGGCTGGCGGCCATGGGGGAGATGATAGGAGCAATTGCCCACCAGTGGCGACAACCTCTTAATGCTATTGGCCTCATCATACAAAACCTGCAGATGGCATATGAATATGACCAGTTGAATACGGAGCGGCTAAGAAATAGCGTCGGCACGGCAATGTGGCAGGTTAATTTCATGTCAAAGACCATCGATGATTTCCGGAATTTCTTCAAGCCTTCAAAGGAACGCGAAATTTTCGATGTCCGGGAGGTGGTAGATGAAACCATCTTTCTTATGAAGGCCCAGCTTCAAAACAACTATATTGATATTGAAATCATATCTGAGAAAGAAGGTTTGGCCGTCAATGGCTATACCAATGAGTTTAAGCATGTTCTTTTGAATCTCATCAATAATGCAAAGGATGCAATTTTAGTGCGGAAAGCAAAAGAGAAATGCCAGGCTAAAATCACTATACAGATATCGGAAGAACATGATAAAGTGATACTAAGAGTCCGGGATACCGGAGGCGGCATACCGGAGGGCATAATGAACAAGATATTTGATCCTTATTTCACCACAAAAGACGAAGGGACGGGGACAGGGATCGGGTTGTACATATCTAAAACCATGATTGAGAGAAACATGGGTGGACAACTTACGGTTCAGAACTGGAAGGAAGGGGCTGAGTTCAGGCTAGAGGTATAATATGGAAGATAAGCTAATGGAAGTCACTGTGTTATATGTCGAGGATGAACCGAATGCAAGAGAGGCCGCCGGTGAAATACTGAAGAGGGTTGTTCGGACCGTATATGTGGCTGAAAACGGGAAGGATGGATTGGAGGCATTTAATAAATACAATCCCGACATAGTCATAACCGACATAAGAATGCCTGTTATGAGCGGCTTGGACATGGCGAGGGAAATAAGAGAGGGAAGCAGCGATAAGCAGATCATTATAACAACTGCCCATAGCGACACGGACTATTTTCTCGCGGCGATAGACATCGCTGTTGACCAATATATTTTAAAACCTGTACAAAGCGACAAGCTCATTGCAGCAGTAGGGAAATGCGCTGATTACATACTTCATAAAAGAGAGATTCGGAAGTATACTGAAGAGCGCGAGAAACTGATACTCGAACTTCAGGCCTCCCTTGAAAAAGTCAAACTCCTGAGTGGGATGCTACCCATCTGTGCCTCTTGTAAAAAAATACGTGATGACAAAGGGTATTGGGAGCAGATAGAGATTTATATAACCGAACATTCCGAAGCCCTGTTCACCCATGCAATCTGTCCGGACTGCGCGAAAAAACTGTATCCGGAATACTATGATAAGATTTGGGGGAATGGAAACAAATAATCATAGCGTAAATTCCACTGAGCTCCGTAGACGGGGAGAAACATACAAATATATTATGGATGAATCTTTGAATAAGGAACTCTTTATTTTGGGTTGAATGGTTCATTTTTTCGGAGGACGTTCCATTTATCCCTCGGCGTCCCGCGTATTGCTTGCAAAATTCCTCTACGTTTCTTTTTTAAAGGGTTGCTTCCGTTAACATTTAAGGCCTTCAGCAACAGCCCGGATATTTTGATATACTTTAGTGATAGCGAAGATTATGGGAGGATCACACCATGACAGACCACTCGACGACTTCACATTTACCTCTCGATCATGAGAGTATCTTAACGGCACTTTTTAAAGCGATAGATTCAGCAGCGGAAATCGATAAAGAGCTTCGGGGATCGACGAGACTTTCCTTCCATCTGGAACGCATTAAGAACTTGGCCGATCAATACAGGGAAGTGGCCTACTGAAATTGCGGTCACGACAGAATTCGGATTACATAAAAACCTGGGAGACTATTGGGGGCGTTGTGTCCCAGGTGTCATAACAGGAGGACCGCCCGCAATCCGGGGCCAGTTTTCGTCGGCCTTTCGGATATACTCCTGCATATCCTTCTCCCATAATCTCTGAACATCTTTGTCCAGATTGAGATACAACTTCCCCTCAAAAATTGTCCATGCCCCGGTGTCACGTTGACCGGTGATACGGAAGAGGCCTTAGTGCACGCAAAAAAGGCGCACATGATGATAATCGCAGTAAGAACACTTTTCAATCTGAATTCCATGCCCACCTCATTACTCGATTACCCACACAGCGCAATTCCTGGCGGAATGGACTATTTTGCTCGATGTGCTGCCGAACAGGAATTCCTCTTTTTTAGATATGCCCCGCCGCCCTATAACAAGAGTGTCGCAATTGAGCCGCTGCCGCTTATTCAGGATACAATCCGCAATAGACGGGCAAGAGATGACCTCCACGAGCGGCTCAATGTTGTTTTCTCCAAATCCCGACTGAACAAGTATCCGGCGATAATTGTCGAGCATCACCGCTGCTTCGGTTTTTTTCCGGTTTATCCACTCAGTGCGCTCCTCATCGGTCTTGAAATAATCAACCGGGGGCTCAAGTATGACGCTTAGTATTGATACGCAGAACCCCGGAACCCCTCCCAAAAATTCCGCCACATACAGGAGGGCGCGCTTTGCATTTTCAGATTCATCCACAGCAATCAGAATATGCCTGTTTTTATCAAGGAAGCACATCTTGTCCGCTGCCATAATGTTTTCTCCTTTCAGTTAGAGATTTTCTCCCTGACCTCGTTCAGGTCTGTGAGGAGCTGATCCGTATCATCATAAAAGGCATTTGCCCCCAATGAAAAGTGAAGCAGCACGACATTCAGGTCATCGGGTATGTAGGGATAGACTTTGTTCAGATTTACCAGTCTGTTGTTGAAAATTATATTCATGTCATCGGCTGTCAGATGATCAAGCACAGGCGACTCTTCTTTTCTGAGTCGCTGCAAGGTTACGTCGCCCCGGCCTGTGAGGTAGACCAGGACATTGCCCAACCCGAACAGGTCATATCCGAACATATTCCCGGCATGCATAAAGTTAAAATCGAAATCTATCCAGCGGCACAGACCTGTATCTTTTTCCTTTATTATGTGATCTCGCCTGATGTCGCCGTGCTTCTCGCCGCGCTCGTGGAGAAATCTTATTGCCTTTACCAAATCAATGTATTCACCCAGTACGGAGGGGAAAAAGTTGTGGAAATAGTCTTCATGGTTTTCACCAAGTCCCAGCACATGGTCAGCCAGCGTCTTGCCTTTGATAAAGTCTATTATCCTGATTATGTTTCCAGTCGGGTCACACACCGAAAAACCCTGCATGAAATTGGGATGCCCTTTGACCATATCGAGAATAATGGCCTCTTTCCGCGGACTTCTGACGCAATCGAATGTTATATTGCCAACCTTTGCCCTGAACTGCTCGTGAAAGACCATTTTGATAATTTTTATGCTTCCGTCAGTCAGGTCGATTGCCCTCCTGACCCAGAACTTGGGCTCTTCATCAATGCCGAAACGGCCCTCGCGTTCATAATTCCGCATAAAGTAAGGGCGCCCGTCAAGGATTACAACATCGTCATAGTCGACCTTGAAGAAATCCGATATGTCGGTGACAATCCTTGGCGATGCAGGCACGCTGGAGGGCTCCACCCATCGTGCTATAATGTCCCGCAAGTCATGTCCACTGAGAGGCATCTCTCTCATTTCGTCCGTGCCAGGTCCACCATATATACAGATTAAAATCTACATTGTTTAAAAAGTTCTGTCAATGTCTCAGCCGTTAATTTTAACTTGACCGGCCTCTTGTTACGTGATACGTTTTAATCAGAAGACAGGCACAGGAGAAGGTATGAGACGTTTTCAGTTTTTTCTCGCAGTGATATTATTTATTTTTCCTCTATCGGTCGGTGCCGCGGGGGAGGAAGGTAAATTTGTTGCCTCTGTGGACAAAAACGGGGTCCAGCGGGTAGAAATTATTGCCGGAAGATATTACTTCCATCCTAATTATATGGTAGTCAAAGCCAATGTGCCTGTGGAAATTAATATCAGAAAGGAGCCGGAAATGGTGCCCCATGACTTTGTCCTTAAAGCACCTGAAGCGGGAATAGATATCTTTCAAAGCCTGAGTTCCGAGCCCTCTATTATCAGGTTTACCGCTCTGAAGCCCGGCAAATATCTTTTTTACTGCGACAGGAAATTCTTGTTCTTTAAAAGCCACAAAGAACAGGGCATGGAAGGTGTGCTTGAAGTCACCCCGTAAATGAAAAGCGGTGCCGATGTCCTTATAGTCAGCACCAATCGCAATGATCTTCCGCTTCCTGTCATGCCCTACGGCGCCTGTATGGTTGCAGAGGCGACAGAACGGGAAGGCCATCATGTCAGGCTGCTTGATCTGATGTTCGAAAAAGAACCTCTCCGCGCAGTCGAAAAAGAGATGTCCGCGACTAAACCGGCTGTGGTGGGACTTTCTGTCAGGAATATCGACAACAATGATATGCAAAACCCTGTTTTTTACCCGGCGGAACTGAAGTCCATTATGGAACGCATAAGAATGGTTTCAGTCGCCCCTGTAGTGCTGGGAGGCGCGGCCATGTCGGTTATGCCTGAAGCACTGCTTCGCTTCACAGGGGCTGATTACGCGGTGCATGGGGCAGGAGAGGTTGTCTTTCCCAAACTGGTCAGGAGTATTATTGAGGGAGGCGCTGCAGATGACCTGCCGGGTGTTTTGCGGGTCGATAAATACGTTATAAGGAAAAACGAATGTTCTTCAGATGGATTGACGGATTGCTGCCGGGTGCCCGATTTCCGCAGGTGGATAAATGCAGGGCCGTACTTGTCGAGACTGTCGAGTGTTCCGGTCCAGACAAAGGTTGGGTGCCATTTTCAGTGTGTCTATTGCACTTACAGAAGGGCGGAGGGGGGAGGCTATAGACTTTCGAGTCCGGAGAGCGTTGTTCAAGCGGTAAGCGCCCTGTCAAAGGCGGGGTTTCAGGACATCGAGTTTGTTGACAACGTGTTTAATTCGCCATATGATCATGCCGCGGCCATATGCGAAGGTCTTGCCGGCATGAAGGGACATGCGCGTTTGCAGAGCCTTGAACTCAACCCCTTTTTTATAGATGACGCGCTGCTCGATTCCATGGAAAAAGCTGGGTTCAGGGGCATAGGAGTAACAGTCGAAAGTGCGTCGGACAAGGTCCTTAACGGTCTCGGCAAAGGCTTCAACTCAAGGCATGTCCAGATGGCTTCCGAAGTTATTGCCAGACACCGCATTCCATGTATGTGGATATTTATGGTCGGCGGCCCGGGCGAGACGGACGAAACAGTGCGTGAAACCCTCCGCTTTGCAGAAAATTCGATATGTCCCGGAGATGTGGCCTTCTTCAATATAGGGGTCCGTATTTATCCCGGCACGGCACTCGAAGCCAGGGCGAGGCAGGAGGGAATCCTTTCTCTTTCCGCGGAAGACATGCTCAAGCCGGTTTTTTATCTTTCTCCCGGACTCGATTTTCGATGGATGATAGAAGAGGTCAGGCGCTTTATGGGGGTCCATATGAATGTCATGAATTCGGATTCTCTCGGGCTTTCTTTTCTCCCTTTTATCCAGCGGCTTGCCTGCAGCGTCGGCGTCAAGGCTCCTCTTTGGAGACGCACACGTACTATAAGGGGGATGCTCAGGTTGCTGCGGTTATGACCCTGTCCCGGCCTTCCTCTTTTGCCTTATAGAGTGCCGCGTCAGCAGCCCTTAAAATATCTTCCTGTCTTCTGCCGTGATCGGGAAAGGCGGCGACCCCGAAAGACAATGTGATCGGCCCGATATTTTGATTAAGATACGTGAAACTCAGTTTCTTGATCTCCTGCCGCATTTGCTCGGCGCGGTGAGTGGATGCCTCCAATGATGATTCCGGCAATATGATCACGAACTCCTCGCCGCCGTACCTGCACGCAATATCTTCCTCCCTTATGGACCTTCTCATGAAAGCGCTGAGTTCTTGCAGGAGAATGTCTCCGGCTTCATGCCCGTATGTATCGTTGAATTGTTTAAAATAGTCGATATCCAGCATAATGACACCCAGCGGGCCCTGTTTGCGGGCCATACGGTGCAGTTCTCTCTCGAACGTCGCTATCATATATCGCCTGTTGTACAAATTGGTGAGCGGATCGAGGATCGATTGCCTGAAAAAAGCTTCGCGCAATTTAAAGTTCAACAGTGACAGGGAAATACTTTCCGCCGTAATCGAGGCCAGATGTTTTTTGTGTGCCGTCAACCGCTCTGCTTTCTCCTTTGGAACTCCGGCATATTTTGTAAATTGCAGGTGAAATAATCCTATGTTTCTGGTTTTGGCCGTCACCGGAATACAAATATAGGCCATACCAGTTTCCGGTTTTATATGCGGGCAGAGGGTCTCATTGACAGGGTCATCGACCGAATAGCTTTTCCCCAGCCTCAATGCCCTGCAATCCCTCGGTCTCAGCACATGGCCTTCAATCCTGATATCTCCCCATGTCAAAACAGTCTCCAGGACGGTCCTGGATTCGTCGAAGACATATACCGCTCCGCGGTCGTAAGCGAACAATTGTCTGACATATTTGTCTATTACTCTATAGATTCCTCCAACACTTTTGCAGGCCAGAAGCAATCCGTTCATGTTATTGATTATTTCAAACTCCTTATTGTGCTGCTCAAGCTCGGCGATGTAGTCCTTGAGGTCCCTTTGGGCCTGCTGTAATTCATATTCCACCTTCTTCCGTTCCCTGATGTCGGTAAAAAAAGCATAATAGTAAACTGTGTTTCCCAGCGTGTCGAGGGCCTGATGTAAAATTATCTCGACGGGTATCCTTGAGCCGTCTTTTCGCATGCACTCATTTTGGTAAACCTGGGGCTCTCCTGTGCGCTCAAGTTCCCCGAAAACCTTTTTCTCCTGCTCACGCCATTCAGGGGGCGTAAGGTCCGATAACCGTGCTATTGATTTCAATTCGTCTCTGCCATACCCGGTCAATTCAACGAACGCATGGCTGTAAAATATTAAACGGCTGTCGCGGCCCATTACGACAAAGGGCTGCTCAAAGGTTTCGATAACATTCAGCATTGCATCTGTCAACAATCCTTCGCGGTTGCGGGCTCTTAATACTGCATTACAGCTATTCGCATTATCAAAGGCCAGTGACAGCGAATCCGCAAACCTGCCAGCAAACTTGATATGCGCCCTGTCAAAGACAGCGGTCCCGGAATGATAATGAAATCCAATGCCTCCTTTCGTTTCACATCTTGTCATAAACGGAAGTTGAAGCAGTGACCGGATCCCTAATTTGCTCGCAAACTCGGGATTTACCCTCCTGTCCCCCGCAACATTGTCTACAGCAAGCGGCGCGGACATTTCTATTGCAAGTTCCGCATGCTTTAGTTCGCTGCCTACAAAACGCTTCCCCGGAAGTTTGGAAGGAAGCTTGTAAACGCTCCTCACTTCCCACTCGCCTTCAGTGAGGATGAACAGGATCGCACTCTCCGCCCCTATTGCTTTTGCCGCTTCCCGTAAAACACGCTTCATAATCCGGTCTATGTCAAAGGTTGAATGGATGAGCATATTTATTCTGATGAGCGCATCACTCAGGTCTTTTTCAACTCTTAATTCCTTCTGCCGCTCCATCAGGTCTTCATAGAGTCTTGCGTTCTCAAGGGCAACGGAGGCTGATATGCTGACTTTCGAGGCAAAATCGATCAGGGTCTCACTGAACGTGACCTTAGCGGAGTGATAGTGCAGCAAAAGCGTTCCTGTCACCTTTCCCCTGACAATGATGGGGATGGCCAACGCTGAGCGAATGCCCAAGGTTTTCATGATATCCCGGTTTACACGGTTGTCGTTAAAAGTGTCATTGACAGAGACTGGCTTGCGGGTCGTTTTCGCAGTCGCGGCATGCGGGAGTTCTTCGTCTGTAAATGACTTTGCCGCAAGTTCCCGGAGTAATCCGTAAGTGTATTTTACTGTCCAGAGATTGCCTTTGCACAAAGCCATCATGGATGACTCGCAACCTGTTGCTTTAGCCGACTCGACAACGACTTTGCGGATGATTTTATTGAAATCAAGAGTGGAATGTATTGACAGGTGGATATGATGAAAGGCATCTCGCAGACTGATCATGTCCGCGCGCCTTTCTGTCTTGCGTCTTTCTTGTTTTCTCCGCTCCATGGTGGAACGCATCCAATATAATTATAGTATAGCCTTTCCGCGGATAGTGTCAATTTACACGGTTCCACCCCGGCAAGTCTGCGCCTTGCCTATGAACTTTTTACGAAACCGTCCGGTTTTAGTGTTGTAGACGACTTTCTGAAATTCACATCATTGTTTTTTGAGACGTTTATGTGGTATTTTCTTATCGATGAAGCTCATTCGGACAGCAGGCGGTCTTTCAATTTCGCTGTCCGTGACAGTAGAATTATCACTGGTAAGGTCCTGTTAGTGCTTAGGGTTGGAAACAAAAAAATATGAGTAGGAGGAAAAGCGGGATGGCATCGAAAAATTGTATCAGAGTTTTATCTGTCGCAGTATCGTTGTTGCTTATCTTGGTTTTTTCCGTGTCCGCGAAGTCAGAGCAGAAGGTCATCAAAATCGGCGCAGTCTATCCCCTGACCGGCAATATAGCCTCAACCGGTTTGGATTGCAAGAGGGGCGTTGATCTGGCGGTGGATATTATTAACGGGAAATACGATCTTGATCTCCCGTTGGCGAAGAGTGCGGGGCTGCCGAATCTGGGCGGTGCAAAAATAGAGATTGTATATGCCGATACCAAGGGGGACCCGAAAAACGGCATGTCCGAGGCCGAAAGGCTGATTACGTCGGAAAAGGTAGTTGCCATGATCGGGGCCTACCAGAGTGCCGTGACGAAAACAGCCAGCCAGATTACCGAAAGGCTGAGAATTCCATACGTATGCTCGGATTCTTCCTCTCCCACACTGACGGAAAGGGGATTCAAGTACTTTTTCAGGGTCAGCCCCCACGACGATATTTTTGCCCGGGACCAGTTCCAGTTCCTGAAGGACCTGGAAAAAAAGACCGGACAGGCAGTTCATAACGTCGCTGTGCTTTACGAAAATACGGAATTCGGCTCTAATGCCGGCAAGGCCTACAGGAAATATGCATCCGAATTCGGGTATAAAGTTGTTGCTGATATAGCGTACCCGGCCAACGCAACAGACGTGACCAGCGAGGTGGGCAAGCTCATCGTAAGCAAACCGGACGTGCTGATGCATGCTTCGTATATCACAGATGCCATTCTCTTTACCAGGACTTTCAAGGAAATGGGCTTTCAACCCAAAGGCATTATGACTATGGCGGGATATATCGAGCCGGGCTACCTGGCGGCGATAAAAGCTGATGGCAACTACATAATTGTCCGGTCGACCTTTGCTCTCGATCTTGCCAAGAAAAAACCACTCGTGGCCAAGGTCAACGAGCTTTTCAGAAAGAAATACGGCATGGACATGAGTGAAAATGCCGCACGGAGCTTCATGGCCCCATTTGTCCTTGCCGAGGCCATCAACCGGGCCAAGTCCACAGCTCCGGAAGCTATTGTGAAAGCTCTCCAGGATACTGATATCCCGGGCAATGAGACTATCTACCCATGGAAGGGGATCAAGTTCGACCCGCTGTCACATCAAAACATCTACGCGCGGGGAACGCTTGTGCAGATACTCAATCAGGAATATGTAACGATCTGGCCTTTTGACTCGGCTTCGAAGTCGGTAGTCTGGCCGTTCCCGGCATGGAAAGGGAGAAAATAGGAACGGGACCGATCAATGCCTGATCAATTGCTTCAGCAGCTTGCCGATGGTTTATTAATCGGCTTGATGTATTCACTGGTCGCCATCGGGTTGACTCTTATCTGGGGTGTCATGAACATCGTGAATTTCGCCCACGGCGAATTCCTGATGCTCGGCATGTTCACCTCCTTCTGGCTCTTTACCCTGTTCGGCATTGACCCCATCTTTTCGATTCCAATATGTTTTGTCGGAATGTTTGTCATGGGCACGCTGATCTACCGCTTCATTGTGAGCAAGGTGATGAAGGGTCCCGTACTGGCCCAGTTGGTAGTGACCTTTGGAGTGAGTATCTTTATCTCCAATCTCGCCGTTTATTTCTGGACCCCGGACTTCCGGCTTTTACCGGCCACAATGCTCCAGGGTACGTGGCAGATCGGCGGTGTCGACCTCAGTATCCCCAAAGTTGCGGCTTCTTTCGGGAGCGTAATCGCTTCTGTCAGCATGTTCTTTTTCCTGAAAAGGACGAAAACCGGCAAGGCGATTTTGGCGACCGAGATGGACCGCGAGGCGGCCCTGCTCATGGGGATAAATACCGAGCGTATCAACTCGCTTTCTTTTGGAATCGGTGCGGCCCTCGTCGGAGTGGCGGGGGCCTTCTTATCTACTTATTACTATATCTATCCCCAGGTGGGAGGTCTGTTCGGGACCATCGCCTTTTGTGTAGTGGCCCTCGGCGGGTTCGGGAGTATTGAGGGGGCATTTATCGCTGGGATACTGGTAGGGTTGGCCCAGACATTAGGCGGCTTCTACTTTGACCCCTCTTACAAGTATGCCATTGTCTTCATGATATATCTCATAACGATCTGGATAAGACCGCAGGGTCTCCTGGGGTGGTAAAGCATGCGTAATTTCACTATTCGACAGATTATTGCGGGAGTTGCCATCCTCTTGCTGCTCATCGTCTTTCCCCTGGTTGTCAGCCAGTCCTTTAATGTTCATGTAATGATACTCGTGTTCATGTTCGGCATGCTGGGAGTAGCATGGAACATCATGGGCGGTTATGCCGGGATGTTTTCTTTCGGGCAGGCGGCCTTTTTCGGCATCGGGGCCTATACTTCTTCCTATTTGTTGATCGCCTATGGTATCAACCCGTGGATAGGGCTCGTCGCAGGGGGCTGCGCCGCTGCTGTGGTGGCGGCAGTCATCGGGTATCCCTGTTCCAACCTGAGGGGCCACTATTTTGCTATCGCCAGCATTGCATTTGCTGAAATCGTCAGGATTGTCTTCAACAACTGGCAAATGGTGGGTGCGGCGGAAGGACTCTCCTTGCCCATGCAGAACGAGTCGTTCGCCAATTTCCTGTTCAATTCTTCAAAACTGCCTTATTACTATATAATGCTTGCCTTTCTTCTGGTTTCTCTGGCCGTTAGTTATTTCATAGCAACCTCAAAAATGGGCTACTATTTCCGGGCGATCAGGGAGAGCCATAAAATTGCGGAAGTCATGGGTGTTAATGTCGTTCTGTACCGTCTCATGGCTATTATGATAAGCGCATTCCTGAGTGCAATGGCAGGCACATTTTACGCTCAATACATTCTTTACATCGATCCCGGGAGCGTCATGCTTCTCGCTACATCTGTCCAGATTGTCCTCATCTCTATGCTTGGAGGGGCTGGGAGCATAATGGGTCCGGTGATCGGCGCGGCCATACTGATACCTGCATCAGAATACACGCGTGTCGCCCTCGGGTACAAGGGAACAGGCATGGACATGCTGATATACGGGTTATTGATCACGCTTATTTCCATGTATTACCCCGAAGGGGTCTGGAAGCTTTTCTCTAGGTTAGGCAGGAAACTGAAATGAACAAGGCTATCTGTTTGAAAGTCGCCGGGTTGTCTAAGCGGTTCGGCGGCCTGGCTGCAAACAACGATATCCACTTCTTTGTGGAGGAAGGGGAAATCGTCAGCGTTATCGGTCCCAACGGGGCCGGGAAATCCACCCTGTTCAATTGCGTGACCGGTTTCTATAAGCCGGACAGCGGCAACGTCTTCTTCTTCGGCAAGGACATAACGCGCATGCGGCCCGACAAGGTCTGCAACCTTGGCATAGCGCGCACCTTCCAGATTGTAGAGGTGATCAGCGACATGACGGTCCTCGAAAACGTTACGACGGGTGCGTTGTTGCGTTATAGCCGGATCAAACCGGCAATGGAAAAGGCCGGCGAGATACTGACCTTCACGGGTCTTTATGAGAAAAGGGATTTCCTTGGGACGGAGCTGACCATTGCTGATAAAAAGAGGCTGGAGGTCTCCATGGCGCTGGCCACTCAGCCGCGATTGCTCATGCTGGACGAATCCATGGCCGGACTCAATAAAGTCGAGTTGCGGGAGATAATTGAGCTCTTCAGGAAAATCAGAAACCAGGGAATCACACTCATTATAGTCGAGCACGTGATGGAGGCTGTCATGCAGATATCCGACCGTGTCGTTGTACTGAACAGCGGGAAAAAAATCATGGAAGGCACGCCGAAAGAAGTGTGCTCCGACCGGGAAGTCATTCAGGCCTATCTGGGGGAAAAGTACTGTGCTATCCTTAAATAATATTTCCGTGGGCTACAAAGGACTCCTGGCTGTTCAGGACATTTCTTTCAGGATCGACGAAGGAGAGATAGTCAGCCTTATCGGTTCCAATGGCGCCGGAAAATCCACCATAGTAAAAACCATTGCAGGTCTTATTCATCCCTGGCAAGGGGAAATTCTGTTCAAGAATGCCCCGGTCCATCAGGCCCAGCCTTATGATATTGTAAAAATGGGCATCTCCATGGTCCCTGAGGGCAGGAAGCTCTTTGGCCGCCTGTCTGTTCTGGACAACCTTATGTTGGGGGCCTATGCCGTCCAGTCCAGGGCGGACGTCGAAAAGCATCTGCAAAGCGTTTTTAATCTGTTTCCCATATTGAAGGAACGGCAGGGCCAGCGCTCCGATACATTCAGCGGCGGTGAGCAGCAGGAACTGGCCATTGCAAGGGGACTTATGTCCAACCCTTCGTTGCTGATCCTGGACGAGCCTTCGCTGGGACTGGGACCAAAACTGGTCTCGGACATTTTCAGGATTGTCAGGGAGATCAATGCCCGCGGCGTCACTGTTTTGCTTGTCGAACAGAATGTCTATGAAGCCCTCGAGATTTCCGCCCGCGCCTACGTTCTTCAGACAGGCCGCATAGTCATGGAGGGGCAAGGGCGGGAATTGCTCAAGAGCGATCACGTCAGAGAGGCATACCTCGGCATGTGAGTATTATGAAGAGGTCATTGGGTCCGAAAACACTGTTTTGTCCAACGCCTTAACAAAGACTTCTCGCCGAAAAGGAGTCACTCGTGGACGATTTAACAGGTAAAGTAGCACTTGTAACCGGGGCGAGCCGTGGCATTGGACGGGCCATCGCGCTGGCGCTTGCCGATGCCGGCGCCAACATAGCGATCAACTACCGGAACCTGGATGACGAAGCGAATGATGTGCTTTTGCAGATCAGGGGATCCGGTCACCTCGCTGTTGCAGTAAAAGCAGATGTGTCTATCCCGGCTGACGTCGTTAGAATGATCGGTATTACAGAAAGAGAACTCGGCTCGCCATCCATACTTGTAAACAATGCCGGAATCGGGATAATGCATTCCATCGAAGATATAACTGAAAAAGACTGGAATAACACAATTGCCGTGAATCTCACATCTGCTTTTCTGACGATTCAGGCGGTACTTCCCGGCATGCGAACTCTGAAATGGGGGCGTATAATCAGCCTTTCATCTGTCGCTGCACAGATAGGCGGAGTTGTCGGTCCTCATTACGCCGCATCGAAAGCCGGTATTCTGGGATTGACTCATTATTACGCTGCCTACCTGGCAAAGGAAGGCATCACAGTCAATGCGATCGCTCCGGGCCCGGTAGGCACGGAAATGGCCGCCGGCCTTCCACAACTGAAGCCCGACCTTGTGCCGGTGGGTCGTTTCGGCACTGTTGAGGAGATAGCCGATGTAGCCCTCATGCTTGTTCGCAACGGTTATATTACGGGTCAGACAATTAATATTAATGGCGGCAGGTACCTGAGTTGATGGGTGCAAGCATATGAATATCAATATGAAATATGGCAAAACCGGACTGTCTCTTGAACATGGACGTTACGCTGGTCCAAAAGAAAGCCATGCCTGTCCTCAAAGACCCTGAGGGAGCTATCAGCGCCGCTTTTGCGGATCCGGTGAACTGCAAAACGCTCCGCGAAGAGACGAAGGGCTGCCGCAGTTGCTGCATCCTTATCAGTGAACGTAAGAGGTAAACGTAAGAGGGTCAGGTCTTGGGACTTGAAATCAACTGGCACTTATACTGTCTTGCTTGTATGACAGAGGATACATGCCGCGTCTATTTAGTTCAAGTCCCAAGACCTGACCCCATTGATCATTGATCAGAGAAATATCCGACTTGCGACTATTTCTCATGGATGCCTGTGGTCTCATAATTATTATCAGTGCGCTCCTATTTCAGAAAAGTATCAAGGAGTTCTTGTATCCCATGTATATTGTAAGGCTTGGCAAGAGCGGCAACAAATCCATATTTCTTGAAGTCCTTCAGTATCGGATTCTCCTTATAGCCGCTTGTGACAATTGCTTTTACCCCGGGGTCGATTTTAAGGAGATCCCTTATTGCGTCGTCTCCTCCCATCCCCCCCCTTACTGTCAAGTCCAGGATCACAGCATCGAAAGGCCTGAGTGCTCCCTGTGCCTTGACGTATGCCTCAATGGCCCCCTCACCGGTTGCTGTGGTTACTGTCTCATAGCCAATCGCCTCTAACACCTTTTGCACTGAGTCCCTGACACTCTCTTCATCATCCATAAGCAGGATTCTCCACCTGCCATGAGAGACTACCTTGATTTCTTCCATCTGTTCCTCTTTAATGATTTGCCCCTCAGCTGCCGGCAGATAGATATGGAAAGTTGTCCCGGCACCTTTACGGGATTCGACAGTAATGGTCCCCCCGTGCTTATCAATGATAGAATGGCAGATTGTCAGCCCAAGCCCTGTCCCCTTCTTGCTCCCCATTCCCTTCGTGCTGAAATAAGGGTCAAAGATCTTTGACAGATACTTCTGGGGGATACCCTTTCCCTGGTCACTCACCGATATCTTCAGGTACCGGCCTGCCCTGAGGGAAAGAGAATTGTTCTTCTGGAAAGTAACGTTCTCAGCGCTGATTGCTACCCGGCCCTTATCCGGCATGGCATCTTTTGCATTGATAAGCAGGTTGTGGATGACCTGTCTCATCTGTCCCTCGTCCACTTCTGCCAGGCACAGGGTATCCGGGAAACTGAAATCGCAGATTATATTCGAGCCGCTCAGTGCGAGGCCGGCTGACTCCCTGAGCAGAACTGCCATCGAGGTCGGTCTTTTTAATGGCGCTCCACCCCTGGAAAAGGTAAGGAGACGATTGCTCAGTTCTTTCGCGGTAGCGCAGACTTTTTCGGTATTTGATAGAATCTCATTTGCCTTATCATCTTGGCTTGCATATATTTTGGCAACACCTATTCCCATGATGATGGCCTGCATCAGGTTGTTGAAGTCATGAGCGATCCCTCCTGCAAGGATTCCGATGGATTCGAGCTTCTGGGCCTTTATGGCCTCCTGTTCCAGCCGCTTTCGCTCGCTTATATCCCTGAATGCTGTGACGATTCCAACGATCTTTCCGTCTTCCAAAATCGGGCTTGAAAGGACAGACACAGGCAAGACAGTACCGTCTTTTCGCGTAAAGAATTCATTATCGGAATAATATTGCACTCCGGTCTTAAAAATGTTTTGCATGCAACAGTCTTCAACCTGCAATGGAGTCCCGTCGTTACACTGAAAATGAATAACTTCATGTATATCTTTATCGGCCAGTTCTTCAAATGTCCATCCCAGAATATTGGTCACCGTCTTATTCATAAACGTAACGTGCCTGTTTTCATCCTCGACATAAATACCTTCTGCCAGAGATGACGTAATATCCTTCAGATTTTTCTCGCTTTTGAGTAAACTATCCTCCAGCTGTTTGCGATCGGTGATGTCCTGGTTGATCGATATCCAAACTTTGCCATATTGCGAATGGTTATATGTTGTAATATTCTTATTGCACCAGAATGTGGTTCCGTCTTTTCTTATACTCTTCACCTGACCCTGCCAAGTCCCGTGGGCATTAAGAGCCTGGGTGATTTCCTCTGCTGTTTCTTCAGGACTTTTTCCAGACAGGGCATTAACAATACTGACATGTTTTCCGATCAGTTCCCCGGAATCATACCCGAACATACTTTCAAATATGGGATTCGAATAAACAATTTTCCCGTTTCCGGCATGAATCATAAAAACCCCTTCTGACATATTTTCCAGGATTTCACTATGCAGTTGAAGTTCTGCCTCCGCCTGCCTGCGCTCGGCAATTTCAGCTATTAATGCCTTATTGGCTGCGTTCAATGCGGCTGTGCGTTTCTGCACCCGCAGCTCCAATTCGGCGTATGCATCGTGAAGTGCCTCCCTTGTCTTCACCTGCTCTGTGATGTCACGGATTGTTTCGATGGCGCCAACTCTGATTCCCTTTTCATCAAAAAGTGGTGCTGCTGTTGTCCACACATAGGCACCCCTGCCTCCATACAAGGCGGGGCAGAACGTCTCGGCATACAGGATATTCCCCTTTTTCTTGATATCTTTATACTTGTTTGCAATATTTGAATCATTTCCATCAAGCAAATCAAGTATCTGTTTTCGCTTTTCCCCGTAAAAGGGCACTGTATAGGCATAATCGCCCTTTCCAATTATATCCACCTTGCAGACCTCGGTCATTGCCTCCATAGCCTTGTTCCAGATGATTACCTTCTTGTCATTGTCGATTACGAATGTAGGATCGGGGAAAAAATCTATGATTTCTATGAGCTCTTCCTGTGCCTGCTTACGCTCCATAATTTCATGTTCGAGATTCGTATTGGCAATCTGCACCTTTTTATTAGTTCTCTTTAGATGCCTAAGTATCTGGACAAATGAATTGCTGACAATACCGATAGGGTCCACTTCTATAAGTGTTTCGTCATCAAGTTCTTCTGGCTTCAGGGGAGATGTACTCATCACTGATAGGAGTTGGTCTACCTTGTCACGTATATAGCGGACAGATGCTTGGTACTTCCTCTTGAGTTCTTCATTCTGAGAAGTTAGGCGGTTGATTTCATCTTCAGGAATCATTGCTGACCGCCGCTTATCGTTATCGAATAGCAGTTTTCATTCTTGGTGACATTGACCGAATAACCCATATTGGTGACTGATTCGGGAAGCGTGGTTAGACAGTCTCGATTGTCGGTCAAAAAAATCAACTTCGCTGTTTCTTTTTCAAGCGATAGGCCGTGATTATTTATCTCCTTCAGAGCAATAAGCAGCGTAGCAGGACACATTTGACCGCGAATATCAAATTCAATTATGTTCAACTTATTACTCCTTTTCAGTATGTATATTGCTTGTTTCTCATCTCTTCATACCCAGACTGGTAAATATCCGGCTTCCAAGCCATGCACCGGGGAACACCCCCAAAAGGAAAAGAACACTCGATGCGGCAAGTATAGGCAGACCACCCAAGAGATGCCACACATTGCACGTCGGAGCCATGCGTGACGCGAGTCCCATTATCACGCCGCCCGAAACAGCCGATACATATTGTCTCAGCGGTGCCCCCAAATGTATATTAAACTCTTTCAACCACACTGCAGATGCTGCGCTACCAATCACAATCCCAGCAGCAATAGGAAATTGTATAACAGAAAAGGCATCAAAACCAGGACCAGGGCCCCCCTGCAGCGGAATACCCGACAGAGGTTGTATGTATTTAAGCGACACGGTATGGAAATAGGATAATCCATACTATATGCTCCTTGAAAAATAAACTGCCTAAATATCCTGACAATTTTGCATAGATTGTTGAAACCCCAAGCGGCATTCCGATAAGCACATAAGACAACAACCCTATTAAAGAAAGAAGACCTGCAGCTTTCCAGGGTTGAAGATATCCTTTAGCATATGAAAGACGAACCAATTTTCCGTCCTTGTACCACAACCGAATAAAATATAAACCGAAGAGAGACACCGATAAAATGGGGATTAACGGGTCAACCCCAAGTATCTGAGGTATTGTTATCTTCCCCTGAAAAAATGTGGTGCCCTTGACAAATGATAGCCAAAATGGATGTATCTCTGCATATATGCCACAGCCTGCAACAAGTCCTATAAAAGCGGTTGCACTTAAAACACTTCCGGAGCCCATTTTGTAAAGTGTACCGAATACGCAGCCCCCGGCAAGCACCGTGCCCGTACCAAAAAGAAAACCACCGATCAGGTTGGCCGGGGTAGGCGAATAAAGAAGAGGGAAAGGGTACAGAGGAAGGAATCCCATCTGGCGTGCAAGTTCAAACAGTATCATGCTCGACACAACAAGCAGTCCAAGGTACCTCAGCATGACAGAACGCCCAAGAAGAAAAAGATCGCGGAACATGCCCGCTATACAGAAATCAGAGAGGTACATAACGACCCCAGTGACCAGCCCCGATGCAAAACATATCCCGACAATTAGGACATACTGATCATCCATAAGGTCATTCCCTTATTGTTACACAGCCGTTAGTAACTAATTAAAAACCGGAGCAATCCTAACTTATTAATGGCTATAAGTTCAGATAAATTCATAGGATATTCATCAGAGAGATTTTGTGGGTCAATAATGATAACGCCAGCCGGAGGCGTAAACTCAAAAATGTTTCAGTGAGAATTTCCATCATATTCCCCTGCTATTCTTAGGTGTGTCTGTTAATCGGTAGAAATTCCAATCTGCAACGTTACAAAATTAACACATGCAGTTGCAATTGTCAACAACTAATCGTTACGTTGTCAAGGCAAAATAAAAATGTCCGGTTTTTACGCTGCCGCTTTCCTTAACTTTTTCCGCAACTCTTGCCTTCTAATCGAATAATCCATTGCTTGTCTCACAGCAGGTGTCTCTGGCGTCAGACTGGTTATTGACTTTTGAAACAATGGCAGACGGATAATTGCTCATCATTATCGGTTCGACATGGCTATTATCCAGATTCTTACCATAAGGATTACCAATTGTAGCCAGCACAATGAGCATGATGCCCGCTGGTGTGGTGTTCTGTGAGTAGCAAACTTAATGCCGCTCTGGAGGTCGTGACCTCAAAATCTCCTCGCAGATAAAATAGCTCAGAAGAGGTTCATACTTGTCTCTGACAATGACTGACAGGTAAGATTCTGGCTTTTAATCAGATCTGGCTCAGAGAGGTTGATAATTGTATATATAAGATATACAATATATACGATATTATTTGGAGGTAAAAACATGACGACTCAGATGATTATAAGAATAGATGATGAGGTCAAGAACAGACTCAACAGACTTGCCCGAATTGAAGGCAAGACTACGAGCGAGATGGTAAGGGGGCTTATAGAAGAATATATTAAAGAGCGTGATATCGGCTCATACATCGATAACCTGTGGAATAGAATCGGGAAGAAATTGAAATCAAGAGGCGTAACGCCTGCAACGATAGAGAAGGCTATAATAGCAGGGCGCAAGAAACGGGGATGAGGGTTGTTATTGATACAAATATCTTTGTCTCATCCTTTTTCGGAGGGAAGCCACGGAAAATTATAGACCTGTGGAAAGATGGAAAAATAACCCTCTGCCTGTCTAATGCTGTTTTTGATGAATATATCGATGTGCTGCGCAGGATCGGTTTGAGGGACGAAGATGAACTTGAAGAACTGTTGTCCCTTTTCTCCAGGGGTTTCAACATCCTGTTTACAACAAAGACGCCGAAGATAAAGATTATAAAAAATGATCCTGATGATGATAAGTTCATTGAATGTGCGGTGGCATTAGAAGCGCATACCGTGATAACAGGTGACAGGGAAGTCCTTACCATAAAGGAATACATGGGTATCAGGATGTTAACGCCCCAGCAGTTTTTGGAAACTTATCGCGGGTAGAGGGGGTGCTATGAATATCAATATGAAATATGGCAAAACCGGACTGTCTCTTGATCTTCCGGGATACATGGACGTTACGCTGGTCAAAAAGAAAGCCATGCCTGTCGTCAAAGACCCTGAGGGAGCTATCAGGGCCGCCTTTGCGGATCCGGTGAACTGCAAAACGCTCCGCGAAGAGACGAAGGGCTGCCGCAGTTGCTGCATCCTTATCTGCGATATCACCCGGCCTGTGCCGAACGGCCTTATTCTCCCTCCACTGATAAAAGAGCTGATCGAGGCTGGAATGGCCCCAGATTCGATCACTGTTCTGGTTGCAACGGGTCTGCATAGGCCGAATGAAGGGGATGAGCTTCGCGAACTGGTCGGAAGCGACTGGGTCCTCGGCACCGTGACAGTCGCCAACCATTTTGCGCGGCAGGATGACGATCATGAATACATAGGGACTACATCGGGCGGCATAGAGGCGAGTCTCGACCGGCGGTTTATCAAGGCTGACCTCCGTATCGTTGTCGGGCTGGTGGAGCCCCATTTCATGGCCGGTTACTCCGGCGGAAGAAAAATTGTCGCGCCGGGCGTTGCACATGAAAAGACGATAAGAGCGTTCCACTGTGCGCGGGTCCTGGAGGATTGCAGGGCTGCAAACTGTATTATAGAGGGCAACCCTCTGCACGCTGCCCAGATGGAGATAATGCAAATGGTGGGAAGGTGCCTGGCTGTCAATACGGTAATCGATGAGGACCGCAGGATATCCTTTGTCAATTTCGGGGAAATCGAAGAGAGCCATCTTGAAGCGGTTTCATTCGTGCGGCCCTATGCGGAGGTCCGCCTTAAAACGAGATTCAGGACCGTCGTGACCAGTTCTGCGGGTTACCCGCTCGATAAGACTTATTACCAGACAGTGAAGGGAATGGTGGGCGCCCTCGACATACTTGAGCCGGGCGGTGACCTCATCATTGTCTCTGCATGTTCCGAGGGAATCGGATCGCCCGAGTATGCTGAAGCGCAAGTGTGCCTCACTGACGAAGGACCGGAAAGGTTTCTCCGTGGAATCATCGAGAAAAAGTACGCGGCCATCGATGAATGGCAGACAGAGATGCAGGTCAAGGCCATGAAGAGGGCCAATATCTTTCTCTTTGCCGAAGGGCTGACAAAAGACCAGCAGGCACTTACAGGGGTCACGGTGATCGAAGCGCCATTGGCCGCTGTCACGGAGAGCGTAAAGGCACAGGGCGACCGCCGTGTGGCTGTTATCCCGGAGGGGCCTTATGTGATCCCTCTGTTTGCACCAGGGTACTGAAAACGGTACGGATGATAATGGCAGGCGAAGACCCCAGGATTATTATTAGAGAGATTTTCAGTAAATCGCTTCTGGCAGTAGACCCCTATAAAGCAGTGGCCTCATACTCGGATACAATGCGCTCGGCATACAAGAGCGGCAATTTCACGAAACTTGTCCTCATAGGGTTCGGCAAAGCGGCTTCGCTCATGTCAAAGGCAATCGAAGACAATCTCGGAGACTTGCTTACCGGCGGAATAATAGTAACAAAATATGGCCATTCCGTGCGGGGAGACCGGAGCAGCAAAATTATAACCTATGAAGCCGGTCATCCGATGCCTGATGAAAACGGACTAAAGGCCGCTAAGGAAATTGTGAGGGTGCTCAAAGAAGCGGACAAAAATACCCTCATCATCTGCGTTATATCAGGAGGAGGATCTGCTCTTCTGGCAGCGCCCCACGGAGACATCACTCTGGCTGATAAACAGGAAGTCACCGGCATGCTTCTTAAGGCCGGGGCCGATATTTATGAGCTTAACACCGTAAGAAAGCACATCTCGGCGGTTAAAGGAGGCAGGCTGGCTGAAGCAGCCCAACCAGCGGCAATTATATCACTGATACTCTCCGACGTTATGGGAGACAGACTGGATATGATTGCATCCGGTCCTACAGCTCCAGACAAAACAACTTATAATGATGCGTATAATGTTATCCGGAAATATGAGCTGGAAGGCAGATTGCCGGCAAGTGTTGCGGAAATGATAGGTAAAGGTATACGCGGGCTTATGCCTGAAACGCCGAAGGATGGCGAGCCGATTTTCCAGAGGGTGAGGAATATCATTATTGGAAGCAACAAGATTGCGACGGATGCAGCCAGGGAGGCCGCGGAGGTATTGGGATACAGGACAACGCTAATTTCCACTGAACTGAGCGGTGAAGCGTCAATCGTTGCCGGGGAACTTGCAAGAACAGCGATTGCTTTCAAAAAAGCATTAGCTCCCGGAGACAAGGCATGTCTTATCGCCGGGGGAGAAACAACTGTTACGGTCAGAGGAAACGGCAAGGGAGGAAGGAATACGGAACTTGCCCTTGTTTTCGGAATGGAAATAAAAGGACTCCAGGGGATTACTTTGCTCTCGGCAGGCACCGACGGCACTGACGGACCGACCGACGCGGCAGGAGCGTTTGTGGACGGTCAAACTGTTGTAAAAGCGGCAGGGGCCGGTATCGATGCAGGGGAGTACCTGAAGAACAACGATTCATACACTTTTTTCAGCAGGACAGGTGATTTATTTATTACCGGACCGACCGGTACGAATGTCATGGATATACAGATAATACTGCTGGACAACTGACTCGTAAATCTGATTGAAAGAAAATTACGGAGTCCTCAGAACGCGAAAACCAATAAGACTGCCACGGACGTCAGGTGCGACGTAGCCGCGCAGGGACGCCCACACACTATTGAGCCCGCTGCTCCAACTGCCGCCCCGTATCACACGGTCACTGCCGGAACCCGGACCCCGGGGATTATTCCTCGCACTTTTGCTGTAATAGTTTGGGCCATACCAGTCCTGCACCCACTGCCATACATCGCCGTTCATGTCATATATGCCCAGGCCGTTCGGTGACTTTGTGCCGACAGGATGTGTTGTCCCGCCTGAGTTTGAGCCACACCATGCAACACTGTCAATGTCATCACTGCCTGCATATTTCTCTCTCCTGCCTCCACTTCTTGCCGCATACTCCCATTCCGCCTCTGTCGGCAGACGATATTTTTTTCCTCCTGAAGGTTTGTTCAGTTTGCTTATAAACTCCTGCGCATTGTTCCAGCTGACCATTTCAACCGGACAGTTGTCTCCACAGTCCTTGAACCGTGACGGGTTGTTCCCCATTACCGCCTGCCACTGCCCCTGCGTCACATCATATTTGCCCATATAAAAATCATCCAAGCAGACCTCATGCACAGGCTTTTCGTCCGTGTATCCATCCCCGAAGGTGTCCCCCATCTGATAACAGCCGCCCTTTACAAATACAAACTCCATGCCGGTGGTGGGATCAGTGTATACGGCCTTTTTATCAGCGGCATGGAGGACAGACAGAAACGATAAGAGAAGCAGGCAGGCCAAAAGCCCCTTGATCAAGCTGTTCCACATCATTACTGTTTTCCTTTCAGTCGTTTGTAGAGGGCCTGGCGTGTAATGCCAAGCAGCGATGCCGCTATAGTCTGGTTGCCTTTTGAGCGCTTCATTGCCCTGTCGATCAGATCGTTTGCGGCTTCCTTTAAAGTCGGCAGGCGGTCAAATGCATGTGACAGAGCCATCTCTTTATCAGGCATAATTCCGGCCCCGTCTGTCCGGACGTTCCTGTCGAGGTGTACGGATGCCTTGTTCATGACGGCGTTCTTAAAGCTTTCCATAGATAGTATGCCTCCCTTGTGCTGGGCAACGGCATCATAAACAAGAGCTCTCAGTTCGCGGACATTTCCCGGGAAGTGATAGGTTGCCAGCAAGATAAACAGCTCAGGAGGCGGCGTGGGAGTTTTTTTGTTCATTGATTCAGCGGCTTCATCAAGGAATTTATATACAAGTACCGGCAGGTCTTCAGGCCTTTCGCGCAAAGGCGGAATGTCCATTTGGTGAGCGGACAATCGATAATATAAATCCTTGCGAAAGGTGCCGGCACCCATCATTTCACGAATGTTTCTGTTTGAACACGCAACAATACGGGCGTCGCTTCGTTTATCGATATCCGAGCCGAGCGGATAATATACGCCTTCCTCCAGCAAGCGCAGGATTTTGACCTGCGAGGTCTCGCTCATGTCCCCGATTTCGTCAAGGAAAAGGGTCCCGCCGAAAGCCTGAGCAATTATCCCTTCGCGCTGCTTTTCGGCGCCCGTATAGGCCCCTTTTTCATGACCGAACAGAGTGTCCGAGAACATGGTATCATCCAATCCTGCTGCATTGACAGCAACAAAATCCCCCTTCTTCCCGCTCAAGCCGTGTATGGCCTTGGCAAACAGTTCCTTGCCGACCCCTGTTTCACCTGTGATCAAAACAGGCTGTTGTGAACAGGCGATTGCCTCGGCATATTGACAAAGCGCAAAGATTTTCTGACTCCGGCTGGGAATTAATGAAAACGCATTTTTATTAGTCAGCACGCCGGCAAGAAGATATCTTCTCAGGGCATGTACCTCATCGAGCAATTCATTCATTTCCAGCGCCGTTTTAACAAGCGTGACAAAACGGATTTTTTCCACGGGTTTTACAAGATAATCGAAGGCCCCTTTTTTCATGCATTCTACAGCGGTATCCAGATCGTTCATTGCAGTCATTATTATCACGTGGATGGACGGGAATTCGCGTTTTATACGGACGAGCAGTTCAATACCGGGAATATGAGGCAGCAGAAGATCGAGAACGACAACAGCCACTCTTTGTTCATTCAGGAAAGGGATTACTTTCCTCTCATCAGCGAATGTCCTGACATTGTGAATGCCGGCCCTCCGCAGTATCAGGCTGAAACTGTCAAGAATATTCGTTTCAGCATCCACAATGACTACAGGCAAACTTAGACTGGACCGCCGTCTCACAAAATCCTACCCGACCCTTTTACCCGTTCCATGGCATGTCCCCTGCATATTTTATATCAGCTACATTATACCATCTAACTCTTCTTGGCGGGGGGGCGAAGACTTTTGCTTGAATAAACCTGTGGATAAATAATATGATAGTTAAGTAAGGCTGACGGAACATTCTGTTATATCAAAGCCGCGCACACCCGGTTTTTTGCGGTTTTCCTATGACATTCCCTCTTCCACTTCAATGCGGGCTCAGTTTGGAGCAAATGTATTAACAACGTCGCAATGCATTTTCAAGGAGGCAGGCAGCAATGTCAAAAAGAATTTATGTAGGAAACTTGTCGTATCAAACTAATGAAGAGGCTTTGAAAGAGTTGTTCGGCGAGATCGGGGAAGTCCGCTCGGTAAAGATCATCACTGACGAGACCGGCCGCTCAAAAGGGTTCGGATTTGTCGAGATGAGCTCTGATGAGGATGCCGACAAGGCCATCTCGGCGCTGAACAGCACTGCGGTGGGTGGCAGGAACCTTATAGTGAATGAGGCGCGGCCTCAAACGGAACGCGGCAGGACTGGCGGCGGGCCCAGGAAGCCTAAGAAAACCTTTGGCGGAAGGGGAAGGGAATCGGGCAAGTGGAGATAAAAGTAGAGGGCAAGGACCTCGAAAAAGCATTAAAACTGCTCAAGCGGAAAGTGCAGAGGGACGGCCTCATGGGAGAGCTCAAGAAAAGGCGCTACTATGAAAAGCCCTCGGTCAAGATGAAGACCAAACAACGAGAAGCGGTAAGGAAGAAGGCGAAAAGCGCGCGGCGGGGCGGGACCGCAAGGCAAACAGCTGCGAAAGACTGAAAGGGGACAACTTGGGAAGACCTGGAGCATACAAGAGCGAAAAGAGGAAAAAAGAGCTTTTGCGTCAGAAAAAGCAGGAGGAAAAACGGCAGAAACGTTTGCAAAAAGATGCAGACGATATGCCTGTCTCTGAAGTGACCGGGCAAGAAGAACAGAAGCCTCAGGAAGGCTGACTGTCCCGTCAAAATTGAATGTCATCGAAGAGGACAGGCACCTTCTTGCGAAAACCGTCAAGCATGTCGGTTGCCAGGTCGCGAAGCTGTGGATGAGACCTTTTGCTTGCCCTCAGATTGAAAAAATGCCTCCATTCTCTGAGGTTGGCCGTCATCACGAGCTCTGTTTTGAGGGAATTAGGCAGAACAGCCCGGGCCTCCTGGGGGGATTGCCCGGCATCAAGCAGTTCAAAATATGCCTTTTCTATCTGCTCACACGACGCCTTCCACATAGCATATTGGACATGTCTTTTCCGACCCTCTTCATCGGTCCTGTTCAGGTTGTCTTCGGTTAAACCCTTGAACCACACCGGCAGAACAACTGTGATTTCATTGCCGAATTTATCATGAGAATAATTGCAGTACCGGGTACTCTCCTGACTGTAACTGGCTATGCGGTGCCTGACTATTTCATGCGTGACACCCCTGTCTGTTATTATTTTTACCGTGATATTGTGATGCTCTATAACGGAGTGATGGCCGGATTTGATAACACCGGCCACAAATTTACTTGCCGATTCTTCAGTTATCCTGTCCTCTGACTTGTAACATGTCCTTCCGGCCATTTCTATTTTCCTGAGAATGGCGGCGCCGTTGACATCCTCTTCAAACTGCCATGACTGTTCGACTATCCTCATAATTACAACTCCTTTTTACCTCGCCATTATTTGAATGTATTTTGCTATGCCGTTCCGCGTTATCAGACCGATTATGGAGCCATCCTTTACTACCGCCAGCCTGCCCTTGTCCTCGCTTATCATGCTTTCCAGCGCCTTCATGGCGTCGCTGTTCTGGTCGACCTCCCAACTCCTGTCGTAAGGCAGAAAAAAGTCGGCAACCTTCTTGTCCTTCCACAGTGTCCTCGGAATGTGCCGGATCTCTTTCAGTGAAATAAATCCGAGCAACCGGCCTGCCTCTACAACCGGAAAGCCCCCGTACCCGTATTTGAGGAAATAATCATTCACAGCGTCATCGAGCGATAAATCAGGAGGCATTGTGACAATATCACGCACCATGATGTTTTCCACCTTGATGCCGCTCAAGGTCTCCTGAAGGCTCACCTGCTGATAGCTGGCCTGCGCCGAGCTATGCAGGAACCATCCTATGAGCATAAGCCACAAGCCTCCCGACATCCCGGCCACTGCTGAAAAAAATCCGAGGAAAATTATGAGAAGCGCAATCTTCTGGCCATAGGAGGCAGCCTTGCGAGTGGCATAGAAAAAATCACTGGTTTTGTGCCATATGAACGACCGCACCACCCTGCCGCCATCCATAGGGAACCCAGGGACCAGATTGAACAATCCGAACATAAGGTTCAACTGCGAAAGGTAGGCAAAGAGCGCCTTGACCGCCTCACCGACCGGCATCCGGTAAGCCGCAAAGAATACAAGTGAAAGCAAAAAACTCGTTAACGGCCCGGCAATAGCTATATTGAATTCTGCCCTGGGATCGGGAGGCTCGCCCTTCATTTGAGAGACCCCGCCGAAAATAAAGAGAGTAATGCTTATTATGGGCAGTTTGTACCTGAGAGCAACAAAAGAATGAGACAGTTCATGCAATGCCACCGATACGAAAAGCAGCAGTGCCGCTACAGCGCCGGTGATCCAATAAGACTGTACCGTCAAATGGGACACCGCCTGGGGGAAATAATATGCCGAAAGAGACCACGTAAGTATGCCAAACACAATAAGCCAGGAAAAATGGATTCTTATGGGTATGCCCATGATTGTTGCTATCTTCAGCGAGCCGAATTGCAAAGGCGCGTTCATGTACAAAATAATAGCATAAATCGTAAGATAGCCAATAGCTAGGAGTCCAGAGCCAAGAGCTTAACGGCCTTTTAGTTTTTAGCTCTTGGCTATTGGCTTTTCTTTATCGCTGCTTCTATCCACGCCTGCATCTGGGGTTCCGGGTAAGCCCCATAGAGTTCGTCGATCAGCTTGCCGTTCCTGTATGCCAGAAGCGTAGGCGCAGACCTGATCTGAAAGCGGTTCGCAAGAGAAGGTTCTCTTTCGATGTCTACTTTTACCACCTTTACAAGTCCTGCCCGCTGAAAGGCCAGCCTTTCCAGCAGGGGCTGAATAGACGCGCAGGCGCTGCACTGGCGAGACCAGAACTCGACAATGACGACCCCTGCCCATTCAAATACTTCCCGCCCAAAACTCTCCGCTGACGCATCGACAGGCCTAGTGGAAAATTCCAGATAGCTTCTGCACTTTCCGCAATGCGGCCGTTCCTTCAACCTGAGTGAGGGAACACGGTTGAGAGTCCTGCATGCCCTGCATCTGATATATACTGAATCATCCATAGTTTTCTATATCATAAACCGCGCAGGATTTCAAACTTGTCCGGGGTTATAGGTAGTGTCTCAGTTTGTTTTTGCTCTGGATCACCTGAGTTCTGGTAGTGGGAAGGCGGAAGCCGCTCACACTTCGAGAAATGGAGGCATAGGCAATATTCATAATATACCAGTAGCTGGAATCCAAGGCTAATTGATACAGAGTAAAAACAAACTGAGACACTACCCGGGATTACTAAAATTTTATTAAAATGACAGAAGCGATTGTCATATAGAGTGCCAGTCCTGTTATGAGCGAGGGGAGAAAACCCAGTCGCGGCGTAAACAAAATAATCGCAAAAATATATGCCAGCCACGGGAAAAGCATGATGATCAGCCCTTTGGCATAAGGCACAACGGCCTTCTGGCCGGTTTCATGATAAATGGTAAGAAACGTGATAAGTGTGATGACCGGCATATTGGCAATAAATGCCGCGAGGAGGCTCTTCGCGTGGCTGGCGAAATAAGTGACGGCACTTATAACTGTCCCGCCGATCAGGAAATAAAGGATGTATTTTAATGCCATACAATTTTTCTGTGTTCGAAATGCCATATTTTAACACGAATGAAGAATTACGAATGGCCCCCTGTGCCTCTCTCTTCTTTTTATGTTGCCTTCTGTAGTCATTAATGTTATAATAAATCAAAGAGTTAACTACAACAGTGAGTTAACATAAAAGGAGCTCCAAAAGATGGCAACTTTCAACTGCACGGAATTGCATTGTACGACAATGACACCCGAATTGTGCATAAAACGTCAGTTTGTCAGCACAGAAGGTAAAAACGCATGTTTCTTGTTGTGCGCAAATTGCAAAAAAGGCGTCAAGATAAAGACATCCCATAAGAAGATAGCGCGACTGGTCGAGATTGGCATGCAGGCCAGGAAAAAAACCAGGGTGGGAAGAATTAAAAAAGGCTCATTCAACGAGTCTAATTAACTCATTAACCCTTTTGTAGTAGGCAAGCCTTTCATTCTCGGATCAGGCGAGACTGCTTCGCTCAAAGCCCTGCCGAATGCCTTGAATATGGCTTCAAAGATATGGTGGAGATCCTTTCCATATTCGACGACGATATGGAGGTTCATCATGCAATGATTGGTGAGAGCTCTGAAAAAGTCCTCGAAAAGCGAGTACTCAAGACCGCGGACCGTACCCTTGGGAAACTTCACTTTGTAGACCAGATAAGGCCTGCCGCTCAGGTCTATCACCACCCTGGCAAGGCTTTCGTCCATGGGAATGGTGGCGCTGCCATAACGCCTGATCCCTTTCTTGTCGCCAAGCGCTTTTTTTATTGCCTCTCCGAAAGTTATACCGAGGTCTTCCATGAGGTGATGATAATCGATCTCGATGTCGCCGCTCGCCTTAATCTCCAGATTCATTGCCCCGTGAAACGCGAAAAGACTCAGCATATGATCAAGAAAAGGGATCGAGGTATTCACGGACGCAGAACCTTTTCCCCCAAGCGTTAGTTTGAGGACTATATCAGTTTCCTTGGTTTTCCTTTTCACTGTTGCAGTACGCACTATTTACCTCCCATCGTTTTTTTCAAAGCCCTGAGGAACAAACCGTTCTCTTCATGGGTGCCGACTGTGACCCTGAGAGCGCCCTTTGACGCAGTGTTCATGTTTCTTACAAGCACTCCATGTCCGAGGAGCTTTTTGCAGACCGCATCGGCATCATGGACCTTAAAAAGAATAAAATTGGCTTCGGAAGGATACGGTCTCACTCCATGGATATTCAGCAACTCCTCATAGAGCCGCTTGCGCTCGGCGATTACAGTTTTTATAAGATTGTGCAGTGAACTGCCGCGGAGCGCCTCTTCGGCCACTGCCTGCGAAAGCCCGTTAAGATTGAAGGGGAGTCTGACCTTGTCAACTTCTCTAAGCAGTTCATTGTCTGCCGCCAGATAGCCTACTCTTAAAGATGCCAGCCCTATTTTGCTTAACGTCCTCAAAATAGCAAGATGTTTGTAATCTTTCAGCATCGGCAGAAAGCCTTTTTTGCTCGAAAAAGGCTGATACGCCTCATCAAGTACCACTATGCCGTCCGCCATGTCGATAATCCTGAGAATCCTGTCCGAGGAGAAGCAGTTTCCCGTGGGATTGTTGGGAGAACTGAGAAATATAAGTTTCGGCTTGAATTTTTTTATATAGTCAGCCATTTTATCCACATCCAGATCAAAGTCCCGATCCAGAGGAATTCCTTTGTGGCGCTGCCCCAGCGCCTGTGCGATAATGCCGTACATGGAAAAGGTGGGGACAGGATAAAGCACCGGCCCGCCAAAGGAGATTATCAGGTAATAAATCAGCTCGTCTGAACCGTTGCCAACAAGCAAGGCATCGGTATCCACCCCGATTTTTCTCGCAATGGCCGCTTTTAGTTTCCCGGCTTCCGGGTCGGGATATCGATTTAAGGCAGTTCTAGCTACCTTATCCATTACTTTTTTTGGAGGGACAAAAGCATAAGGGCTCTCGTTGGCATCAAGTTTGACAGAGCAACGGATGTTCTTGGCCTGATACGGCTCAAGGTCCCTGACATTCTTACGCGCAAGTTTGGAAAAATCCGGGTTTTTCATTAGCTTTTATAATATAGATCATGAAAAGGGCTTGTCAATCAGCGATCACTTTTGTATACTCGTTGTTTGCGCTGTTTAGTCATTTTCTTGACAATAAACATATAAATTGTTAAACTTTAAGATAAATTTCTAAAAGAGAGGGGGGATATAGGTGCCCTCTGTGAAAGTCAAAGACATCGAATCACTCGAGTCCGCGCTCAAACAGTTCAAAAAACAGTGCGAGCGGGATGGAGTACTATCGGACGTAAAGAAGAAAGAACATTACGATAAGCCAAGCGTAAAGAAAAAGAAGAAGATCCTTGCAGCGCGCAAAAAAGCGGCAAAACGGGTAAGGACGTTCTCGTCAAGGTAATCTGCCCTTTTGGGAGGGGAGAAGGCTTTATGGATACTATCCCGCAACGTTTGGATGCAGAATTCAAAGAGGCCTTGAAATCGCGCAATGAACTGAAGGTTTCAGTTCTGAGGATGATCAAGGCCTCTTTAAAAAATAAAGAAATTGAAAAGATGGCCACCCTCTCTGATGAGGAGATTACATCCGTTTTGTCATCGATGGCCAAACAGCGAAAAGAATCGATAGAGCAATTCTCCGCGGCAGGCAGATCAGACCTGGCTGAAAAAGAGACAAAAGAGCTGGCGATAGTACGCACCTACCTCCCGGCACAACTTTCACCGGAAGACATCGATAGAATCATACACTCTGCGATCAATGAATGCCATGCGTCCAAGCCCGGTGATATGGGCAAGGTAATGAAGATCGTCATGCAGCAGACAAAAGGGGCAGCCGATGGCAAGTTTGTCAATGAACGGGTCAAGGCACTATTAGAACCCGCCAATTAAGCCGGTTTACATATTTTCCTGATGTGAGCCTGTCGGGAACATTCAACTTATTTCTTTTCTATGGACTGCTATGATTAAGAACGACAGGACAATTGACGATATCAAGCTGAAAATTGATATCATCGACCTCATCGCCGAACATGTTGACCTGAAACGGGCCGGGCAGAATTTCAAAGGGCTGTGCCCGTTTCATGCAGAAAAGACCCCTTCGTTCATGGTAAACCCGTCAAAACAAATCTTCCATTGCTTCGGCTGCGGGAAGGGGGGCGACATTTTTGCCTTTACAATGCATTATGAGAACATGAATTTCCGCGAGGCGGTATCATATCTCGCCAATAAGGCCGGAATAAAAATAGAGCCGTTAAATAACGGTCCGGGTTACGGCAGGGGAATCAAGGAAAGCATTCTCGCGATCCACAAAGAGGCGGTCCAATTCTATAAAAACAACCTGAACTCCTCGGTCCAGGCAAGAGACTACCTCAGGGAACGGGGGCTCAGCAGCGAGGTCATAGAAGCTTTTTCTATCGGATACAGCACGGGCCGGCGCGACTCTCTTTTCAGCCACCTGAAGAACCAATCATTCACCCCGGAACAGATCAAGGCCTCGGGTCTCGTTTACTTCGGCGAAAACGGCACTCATGATTTTTTAAGGGAGAGAATAATGTTCCCTATTTTCGATCTTCAGGGGAGGACAATCGCCTTCGGCGGCAGAACTCTGTCTACGGCCGCGAACATTCCGAAATATCTGAATTCGCCGGACCATGTGCTCTTCAAAAAGGGCGAATCGTGCTACGGCATGCATATGGCCAAAAACGCCATTGTCCAAAAAGGCTACTCCATTGTGGTGGAAGGATATATCGATGCAATAATATGCCATCAGTATTCCTTCAGTAATGTGATAGCGCCCCTCGGGACCGCACTGACTGCCGGTCAGCTGAAGAGGCTCAAACGGTTCTCCCCTAAGGTCTTGCTGGTTTTTGACGGAGACCCCGCAGGGATGTCCGCGACCAAGCGGTCCCTCGAGATTACTTATGCCGAAGGTATGGCGGCAAAGATCCTCGTGCTTCCCGAAAAAGAGGACCCCGATACATTTCTGAGAAAGCACGGAGCGGATTACTTCAGGCGGTATATGGGGAAAGCCGTTACACCTGTGGAATTCCTGCTCAAACTGTACGGCAGGAACAAACTCGATGCAGTGCGTTATACCCTCTCGCTGATACTCTCCTGTCCGGATCAATTGCTGAGCGACGAAACGCTGCGGGAACTGTCCGGCATGTCGGGAATTGATGAAGCGACACTGCGGCAGGAACTGAAAAACAACAGGAAGACTGCCGGCCTAAAGGCGTCAAACGTCGGGCGTCAGGCATCGGGTGTAAATGGAGAGTCCGAAGGCACCGGACTTCAGGAACGGGGCAGCGCAATAAGCAAAGAGGAACAATTACTCCTGAGCGTCATTGTTTCAGTACCGGAAAAACGTGATGACATCCTGAAACACCTTGGTCCTGAAAACATGTCGTCATACCCCATGCAGGGATTATTTGAGAAGATCAGTCTTTACCTGGCTGAAAACAAGCCGGGCGACCTGCTTTCATCCGGCTTCATGGCATTGTGCAACAGCGAAGAGCAGGCGCTTATCACAAAGCTCTCGGTGGATGCCGAGATTGATCCTGACCACGTCGATGCCATGATTAAAGACTGTTTAAAAACAATCGCCGTTAAGGGGGTCAGGCGGAAGATTGAACTGGCCCAAAAGGCCGGGGATGAGAAGCTTTTATTATCGCTCTACGGACAGAAGAAACTCCTGCAAAGAGAGACGCTTGACTAAGGTCTTGGTATGCGTTTATAGTAAAAGACTTTGGATCTGGTTTTGTAATATCCATGCAGGGCCCATAGCTCAGTTGGTAGAGCTACCGGCTCATAACCGGTTGGTCCCAGGTTCGAGTCCTGGTGGGCCCACCATACGCGTATGCTCTGCGCGGTACGGAGGGTGGCAGTGAATGCACAATTAAGTCTGCTCATAGAACTTCAAAAATTGGATACCGTCATATTGACTCTGCATTCCAGGATCGATATGCTGCCGGGCACCATTGCCTCCAGTGAAGGTCCCCTGAAAAAAGCCGAGGCTTCTCTTGAAAACCTGAAACAGGGCCAGGGAGCCATGGAAAAGAAAAAGAAAGATAAAGAAGTGGTCATCGAAGAGATAAATGAAAAAGTAAACAAACAGAAGCAAAGGACTTCGGAGATCAAGAATAATAAGGAGTACCAGGCCCATCTGAAAGAGATCGAGAAAGCTGAAAGAGACCTGAAAGCGGCGGAAGACGAATTGCTGGACGCGATCGAGTCCATCGAAAAAACCTCAAAACTGCTTGCCGTCGAACAAAACCTTATGAACGAAGAGCGGTCAAAACTGGATGTGGTCAAAAAGGAAGTCGAAGAAACAATTGCCGTGAGCAAGCAGGAAGTGAGGAAACTCAAGTCTGAGAGGAAAAAATTTACAGAAAAACTGGACCCCGACATTTATAAGCTATATATCAATCTTATGAGATCAAAACGGGGGTTTGCCGTTGTCGAGGC
>JADFXU010000019.1 GCA_015233365.1 Nitrospirota bacterium
TACTGCGATAAGTGCGAAGGTATGGCCTCCATGAAGACCTGTCCGCACGGTAAAGATGACCGGATACTCCTCAGCGGCACCAAGCTGAGAAAAATGCTTTCGGAAGGCGAAGAAGTTACACATAAGTTCAGCCGCCCGGAAGTTCTCGCCCTCCTCAGAGAATACTATGCGGGTCTTACCGAGAAGGTTGAGATAAAACTCCACAAATATGCAGAAGGAGAGAAAAAATAAATATAGGGTGATGGGCAACGGGCAATAAGCTATAGGCAGTGTACGAAAACCTGTAGCCTGTTGCCTGTAACCTGCAGCCTGTTTTTAAAGAAAGGGGGTGCTTACAAGGCATTGGAGAAAAGCAGCATGTTTATGCAGTGACGATGAGTTAAGCCTTATCAATTAAAAACAAAGGAGGTAATAGTTATGCCGAGTTTTGTAATGACCGAAAAATGCGATGGTTGCAAGGGGCAGGATAAGACTGCATGCATGTATATATGCCCCAACGATTTGATGGCGCTGGACAAAGAAAGAATGAAGGCATATAACCAGGAGCCTAATTACTGCTGGGAATGCTACTGTTGTGTAAAGATATGTCCGCAGCAGGCTATGGATGTCAGGGGATATTCTGACTTTATGCCTCTCGGCGCCGCATCAACACCTTTGAGAGGAACTGAGGACATCATGTGGACAATCACATTCAGGGACGGAAGGATAAAGAGGTTTAAGTATCCGACCAGGACCACCCCGGAGGGTTCGATAAAGGCAGACGAGGGATTTCCCGCGGCAAAGGCGGCTGATTTGAATAATCAGTTCATACTCGGGGAGCCGAGTATAATGGGAGTTACTGAACTCTCAACAATTAAGAAATAGGAAAGGAGGGAAGACAATGTCTGATATTCCAACAGAAGTTGTTGAAACCGATGTGTTGATACTCGGTGGAGGAATGGCCGGCTGCGGCGCTGCAGTTGAGGCTGCATACTGGGCAAAGGCGCTTGGTATGAAGGTGACACTTGTGGAAAAGGCTGCCATTGACAGAAGCGGTCCCGTGGCCATGGGCCTTTCCGCCATTAATACATATATGGGATTGGACGGGAAGGTTACACAGAATCAGAGCACTCCGGCAAGGTATGCCGAGTATGTGACCAACGACCAGATGGGTTTGGCAAGACAAGACCTCGTCTTCGATGTCGGACGGCATGTGGATTCGTCGGTTAAGCTCTTTGAAAAATGGGGACTCCCCATATGGAAGGATGAGGCGGGGAATTTTAAAAAATCAGGTGAATGGCAGGTCATGATATCCGGCGAGAGCTACAAGATCATCGTGGCTGAGGCGGCTAAGAATGCATTGGGCTCACTCGGCGATAAGGGCCAGCTGATTGAAAGAGTTTACATAACACACCTCCTCAAAGACGAGAAAGAGCCTGACAGAGTATGTGGTGCGGTTGGTTTCAGTGTCAGGGAAGACAAATTTTATGTTTTCAAGGGAAAGGTAGTTATCTGTATATTGGGCGGCGCCGTCCATGTATTCAGGCCGAGGTCTCAGGGTGAAGGCTTTGGGAGGTCCTGGATGCCGCCATGGCTCGGAGGATCGACTTATGCACTCACACTGCAGGCCGGCGGTGAGCTTACTCAGATGGATGTCACTTTTGTCCCGCCGAGATTCAAGGACTCATATGGTCCTGTCGGAACGTTCTTCCTGCTCTTTAAGACGCCGGCAACAAATGCCTATGACGGGCCCTATGTCGGCGCGTATGATTCCGAGACCTCAAAGTGGGCGCCTTATGCAAAGGCGAAGCCCTGTCCGACTCCTGTGAGAAACTACGAGATGATACTCTGCACGAAGGAAGGCAAGACGCCGTTTCTTATGCATACGAACAGGGTCGTTGAAAGGTACCAGAAGGAGATAACGGATGCAAAGGAACTTAAGAAGAAGATAAAAGAGTACGAGTCAGAAGCGTGGGAAGACTTCCTTGATATGACAATAGCAGGCGCTACAAACTGGGCTGCCCATAATATCGACCCGTTGGAAAAACCTATGGAGCTTCAGTTGTCGGATTCTGTCTTCATTGGGTCTCATGCCAGTTCAACCGGCGCATGGGTTTGCGGTGCGGAAGATCTTATGCCGGCAGAATACAAGGATGCATTCCCTGTCAAATATAACTTAATGACGACAGTCAAGGGTTTATTTACATCGGGTTGCGGAGTAGGGGCATGTGCACATAAGTTCTCGAGCGGCTCTCATGCTCAGGGAAGGATTTGTGCAAAGTCTGCGGTCAGGTTTGCCAATGACAATAAAGACTATACGCCGACAGTATCCGATGCCACTATAAACAAACTCAAGGAAATAGTGTTCAGGCCGCTCGCCCTGTATAAAGAGAAATGTGCATTTACCACCTCGGCGGATGTGAATCCCAACTATATTTCTCCAAATGGTTTCCTGTTCAGGCTGCAGAAGATAATGGGAGAATATGCAGGCGGATGGGAGACATTGTACGGGACAAATGACAAGATGCTCGAGACCGCCATCTGGAAATTGTCATTCTGCGGAGAGGATGCGGAGAAGATTGCCGCCAAGAACCTCCATGAGTTGATGAGGGCATGGGAGGCAATACACAGATATTGGGTCGGCGAAGCATGTGTAAGAACCAGGCTGGCGAGGAAAGAATCCAGATGGCCCGGCTATTACTATAAGTTCGATTATTTGAAACTGGATGAGGGACAGAAGCACTTTGTAAACTTGAAGTATGAAGCCGATAAGAAGGAATGGAAGGTTATCGAAAGGCCGATGGTTCCTATTGTTTAGTTTGAGTTGTTAGGTACTGTGTTGTATCTATGGGGGGAGCGACCTTTTTTCAGGTCGCCCCCCTGCCTGATAGAAAAGGAGTGAATGTGGTTTATGAATGAAGAATATGCCGAAAAACACCGAAGGCTTGCTGTCGATGATAAATTCAAGTTTTCATGCCACAAAGGTCTTTCCTGTTTTAATACATGCTGCAGCGATGTAAATATCTTTCTAACACCTTATGACGTCCTGAGGATAAGAGAGTCACTTGAAGTATCTTCGGGTGAGTTCCTGAAAAGATATACTGTTGCTTTGTTAGGAGATGAAGGGATACCTTTGGTGGTGCTCAAGATGCTTGAGGATCGGAATAAGAACTGCCCTTTTGTTACGCCGGATGGGTGCGGGATATACCGGGACAGGCCCTGGTCATGCAGGATGTATCCGATATTCCCGGCTTCCCCGAAGGAAGATGGTTTTTCAATAGAGGAAAGGTCCTCATGCCTTGCATTAAAAGAGGGAAAACAATGGACAATCGAGGAATGGAAGAAAGACCAGGGTATTGACATATATGACATGATGAATGAATCATACAGGCAAATTACTTTCCATGATTATTTTCAGAAAGGCAATAAGCTTGATCAGGGAAAAGCAAAGCTGATTTATAGGGCCTGTTATGACCTGGATGATTTCAGAACATTCCTTTTTAAGACAAAGTTCTTTGATATATATGATGTCGAGGAGGAGGTTGTACAAAAGATAAGAGAAGACGAGGAAGACCTGGAAGAAATTTTAAATTTCGGTTATAGATGGGTGAGGTTCAGTTTGTTTTCGGAAGGCGTCCTGAAACTCAAAGATGCGGAAATGGATAAGCTCTTGCGGGTTAAGAGGTAACAATTGAAGTGAGATCGAGGCAGAAAGGATAGACAATGACAATGTTTTCAGGCATACAGTTTGTAGAACCGGTTGAGCGCACACTGGATTCCAAATTCAAGTTCAGGTGTCATAAAGATATCGGGTGTTTTAATAAATGCTGTACGCGCGTAGATATAATTTTGACTCCTTATGACATCTTAAGGATGAAGAAGAGTCTGAGAATTTCTTCAGAAGAATTCCTTGAGAAATACACGTATACTCATTTCGATGAAAAATCTTCACATCCATATGCAATGCTCAAGATGATGGATGATAATGAAGGGAAGTGTCCTTTTGTGACACCTTCGGGTTGCAGTATTTATGAAGACAGGCCTGCCACCTGTCGATACTATCCCTTGGGTCAGGGTATAATGATAAGCGGAAAAGAGACGGAACTTGTAAAGAAGGAATTTTTTTTCTTTATCAGGGAACCGGGATGTCTGGGCTATAACGAAGAAAAAGAGTGGACAATTGGAACATGGAGGGTTGATCAGGGGGTCGACTTTTATGACGATATAAACAGGGAATGGAAGGAGATTCAGCTGAGAAGGGACGCCCAGGGGCAAGACAGACTTGATCCGAAGAGTCAGGCCCTGATTTATATGGCCAGTTATGATCTTGACAGATTTAGAAGATTTGTTTTTGAGAGCCGTCTTCTCGATATTATTGATACTGAAGAAGTCGAAAAAATAGGGACTGACGAGATTGCGTTGATGAAGTTCGGGTTCAAATACCTGAAGTATGTCCTGATGCTTGAGAACACATTGAAGGTTAAGGAAGAATATACGAAATAAACAGCGAATGTCGGAAATTTGTGATTATATAACTGGCCGGTTATTTCCCGATACCGATGATGAAAGGATAAGACAGAAAATAGAACGTCTGCTGATTGAACAGAAGGGGTATTCAAGACAGGATATCGAGGTTGACAGAGACTTTGAAATTGTTATTGAAGAAGAAGTATATAGACCGAAGGCGGATCTTATCGTAAGTGTTGAAGGGAAAAGATTCATGCTTATGAGATGTGCCCGCGGCTCTTTGGTATCGAGGGAGAGAGAGGTTGTGTCCTGTGCAAGGATACTCGATGATTATCAGATTCCATTTGCAGTGGTGACCAATGGAGAGGATGCAGAGGTCCTTGAGACTGTTTCCGGTGAGGTTATCGGAAATGGGTTGGAATCAATACCCTCAAAGGAGAAGTCCTTGGAAGCTGTTAAACAAATTGAGTTTAAGAAACTTCAGGAAAAGAGGATCGAAAAAGAAAAGAGAATCTTTCTCGCATTTGATGCAATCAAATGTCCTTCGAAATGTGATTGATATATTGTATGTGATGTTTTATTTTTTGTTATCCTTAATCATTTAACTACATAAGCACACGGAGGAACAGCATGGCAGCAGAAAATACCAAAAGTATCCTGGTTGTAGGTGGGGGAATCAGCGGGATATCTACCGCCCTTGAAGCAGCAGAAGTTGGGCATGAGGTAATTCTTGTTGAGAAGAACCCATATCTTGGCGGAAGGGTAACCCAGCTTAACAAGTACTTTCCAAAGTTGTGCCCGCCCAACTGCGGACTGGAAATTAATTTCAGAAGAATTAAGAACAACCCGAGGATAAAATTTTATACCATGGCAGAAGTCGAAAAGGTCTCCGGTTCGGAGGGAGATTTCGATGTCACGGTAAAGCTTAATCCAAGATACGTGAACGAAAATTGTACTGCCTGCAAGGCATGCGTTGATGTTTGTCCTTATGAAAGACCGAATGATTTCAACTTTGCAATGGATAAGACAAAGGCTGTTTATCTTCCCCATGATTTTTCCTTTCCGATGAGATATGTGATTGATGATAAATACTGTAAAAAAGCCGGGTGTGCAAAGTGTAAAGAGGCCTGCACATACAATGCGATTGATCTTGATATGACAACCCGAAGTCTTTCCCTGAAGGTGGGATCGATTGTCTGGGCCACCGGATGGAGTCCTTATGATGCTTCCCAAATCGATAATATCGGGTTCGGCAAGTATCAAAATGTTATTACCAATATGATGATGGAAAGGTTGGCGGCTCAGAGCGGTCCGACTAACGGCAAGATCGTTCGACCGTCTGATGGGAAAGAGGTCTCGAAGGTTGTCTTTGTGCAATGTGCCGGGTCCCGCGATGAGAACCATCTCCCATACTGCTCTTACGTTTGCTGCCTTGCTTCAATAAAACAGGCTTCCTATGTTCGTGAACAGTATCCGGATGCCCTTGTGACTATTTTCTATATCGATATTCGCACACCGGGGCGATATGAGAAGGTGTATCTTAAGGCGCAAAAAGATGAGAAGATAAGATTCATCAGGGGAAAGGTTGCCGATATCAAGGAAGACCCTGAAACAAAGAATCTTACTGTGACTGCTGAAGATACGCTTTCCAATCAAAAGCTTCATGAAGAAGCCGACCTCGTTGTGCTCGCTGCTGGAATGGCGCCAAACACACGGAACAGCAAAGTCCCGGCAGACATAGCATACGATACGGATGGTTTTATTGCATCCAATACTGGAGCGAGCGGGATGTATGCTTCCGGTTGCGCATTAAAACCGCTTGATGTTTATTCAAGCGTACAGCACAGTACAGCGGCAGCACTCAAAGCTATTCAATCATTGGCTGGGAGGTAAATCAATGGATAAAAAGATAGGCGTTTATATTTGCACTGATTGCGAGATTGGCAAGGCACTCGATATAGAGGGTTTAAAGAAGGTTGCCGTAAAAATGAAGGCGCCTGTTGTCAAAGAACATCCGTCTCTTTGTCTCAAGGAAGGGGTGGACTTCATTAAAAATGATATGGCTGCCGAAGGCGTCAACGCAGTGATAATCGCTGCCTGTTCCCCGCGTGTGAATTATGACACCTTTGACCTGGGTATCCCCCTTGTGGAAAGGGTCAATCTCAGGGAGCAGGTTGTCTGGACGCACAAACCGAATGATGAAGATACGCAGATGATGGCTGAAGACTACGTCAGGATGGGTATCTTGAAAATGAACAAGATTGAGGCTCCTGAACCTTATAAGGTGGAGGACCTCTCCAGAAATGTGCTGGTTGTCGGCGGAGGGATCGCGGGAATTACTGCTGCCAATCAGGCAGCCAAGGCAGGTTATGATGTCTTTCTGGTGGAAAAGAGCGATTCTCTCGGCGGCTGGATGTCCAATATTTACAAACAGGCGCCCACGAAGCCTCCTTACGAAAATCTGGAAGAGCCGGAGATCAGTGATTTGATCAAAGAAGTCCGGCAGAATCCGAAGGTTAAAATATTTACGTCTGCGCAGGTGGAAAAGATAGACGGGGCTCCGGGCATTTATAATGTTACGGTAAAACAGAACGGTAATTCCGAGACTCTCAGAGCGGGAGCTGTAGTTGAAGCTGTCGGTACGGTACCCTATGATGCAACAAAAATCGACCATCTTGGTTTTGGTAAATATCCCAATGTCATTACTAATTACATGATGGAAGGACTGGCCCTGAAGGGAGCAATTCTTCGTCCTTCGGACGGGAAACCCGCTAAGAGCGTCGCCTTTATCCAGTGTGCCGGACAGAGGGATGAGAATCATTTACCGTACTGTTCGGCAACATGCTGTGTCGAATCTCTTAAACAGGCAAAGTATGTGAGGAATCAGGACCCCGATGCAAAGGTCTTTATATTCTACAAAGACATGAGAACGCCCGGTCATTATGAATACTTCTATAAGAGCATGCAGAATGATCCGGGGGTGTTCTTGACCAAGGGAGAAGTTAAAGGAATTACGGAAGGTGATAATCAGAACCTGATAGTCAGTGTGGAAAATACTCTTGTTGGTGAAAAGATCAGTGTGGACGCGGACCTTGTTGTGCTTGCCACAGGCATGGTTCCGGTCACGGGATTAGGCGAAGAGATACTGCCTCCCGGCGTAAAACCGGGGGACGAGTTTATCCCTTATGTAATGATCGAAACAAATACCTTAAATCTCGGGTACAGGCAGGGAGGAGAGCTGCCTTCTCTTGCGCAAGGTTATCCTGATTCAAATTTTATCTGTTTCCCTTATGAAACCCGACGAACCGGTGTATACTCGGCCGGCACTGTCAGGGCGCCTATGGATATAACATCCAGCAAGGAAGATGCTACCGGTGCAGCCCTGAAAGCGATCCAGTGTATTGAGCTGACATCGAGGGGTGAGGCAGTGCATCCGAGAGTCGGTGATATATCCTATGCCGACTTTTTTATGCAGAAATGTACGCAGTGCAAGAGATGCACAGAGGAATGTCCCTTCGGCGCAATCAATGAAGACGAGAAGGCAAACCCGCTTTACAATCCGACACGCTGCAGAAGATGTGCAGTTTGCCTAGGCGCCTGTCCTGAGAGGATTATCAGCTTCAAGAACTACTCGGTCGACATGATCGGGAACATGGTCAAGAATATAGAGGTTCCAGGAGAAGAGGACGAAAAGCCGAGAGCCATAGTTTTCGCCTGTGAAAATGACGCTTATCCGGCGCTGGATATGGCCGGAATCAACCGCCTGCAATTTAATCCATTCGTGAGGGTTGTTCCTTTGAGGTGCATAGGTTCAATGAACCTTGTGTGGGTGGCGGATGCCCTTTCAAAGGGTATCGACGGCGTGCTTCTTATGGGATGTCAATACGGCGAAGATTACCAGTGTCATATGGCTACGGGGAGCCACCTGGCAAAAATCAGATTGTCGAAGGTCGCCGAAACACTGGACAGATTAAAGCTTGAGTCTGGAAGGGTCCAAATGACGCAAGTATCAATTTCGGAATACCATAAGATACCGCAAATATTGGATGAGTTTCTTCAGAAATTGGAAGGATTTGGTCCCAATCCCTATAAAATGTAGGAGGTATAAGGATGCCGGAGCAACTAATAAAGCCTGATTTAAATTTTGTGAAAGATATTATTGCGTCGGGTGGAGAATCGTTGAAAAAATGCTACCAGTGCTCAACCTGTACGGTAGTCTGTGGTGTGACGCCTGACGAAAAGCCTTTTCCGAGAAAAGAGATGATGTATGCTCAGTGGGGGATGAAAGACAAGCTGATAAGCAACCCCGATGTCTGGCTCTGCCACCAGTGCAGCGACTGTACCGCATACTGCCCGCGGGGAGCAAAGCCCGGAGAGGTGCTCGGCGCTATAAGGAAAATGGCGATCAAGAATTATTCGGCGCCGAGCGCATTGGCAAATATGACTGCCGACCCGAAATATCTTATCCTCCTGTTTGCACTGCCGGTCCTTATTTTCCTGGGGATTATCGGTTCGCTGGGCCATTTTTCGGACATCCCGAGAGGCGAGGACGGGGGAATCGTGTACTCGCACTTCATACCGGTTCCTTACATAGATACTGTGTTCATACTGGCGAGCGCCTTTGCCGTAATATCCTTTTTTATGGGCATTAAAAAATACTGGGCGGATATGAGCGCCGGTATGCAGTTGAAAGGCAATGTAATGGACAGCCTGAAGGCGACTATTGTCGATATACTGTCCCACGACAGATTCCAGAAGTGCAATGTCACAAAAGACCGCTCGACAGCGCACATGCTGGTTTTTTATGCGTTTATAGGCCTTGCTGTAACGACGGGATGGGGTGTCCTTTATCTTTACGGGCATGAAATCTTCGGCATCCAGGGTACGTCTCTTTTCCACTTTGGCGAAACGCCTTATCCACTCTACGATCCGATGAAGATCGTGGGCAACGCAAGCGCGTTTGCCCTGCTGCTCGGCATGCTGTTCGTTACGGCGAACCGTATGAAGAATGCAGAAAAGGCGGGCAGCGGTAGTTATTTTGACTGGCTCTTTATTGTCGTCATCTTTACAATCGTGGTCACCGGTATTTTATCTGAAGTCTTGAGGCTTGCCGATGTTGACCCGATCGCTTATATTGTATACTTCATCCACCTGGTTTTTATCTTTTTCCTTTTCGCTTACGCACCATTTTCGAAAATGGCGCATATGGTATACAGGGCAACCGCAATGGTATTTGCTAGGCATGCCCAAAGGGAAGGGTAATCAACGGGGACGGGATCATTCAATGGGGACTACACTAACCAAAGGGGAGGTGATAAGGGATTCATTACGGAGCCGGCTATTATTGATCGGCCAGGCCTGATCGGTATACGGCAGAGGCCCTTTTGTGTTAGTCTTACAGGATTTTAAAATAATTCATTCGTAAGGAGGAGAGAGTTCATGAGTCCTACAATACTTTTCGCTTTAGGTTGCGGCGTTTTGGGCGTCATATACGCCGTGATGACCGCAATGTGGGTATCGAAGCAGGACGCAGGCAGTGCCAAGATGCAGGAGATATCCAATGCAGTTAAAGAAGGGGCATATGCTTTTCTGGCCCGCGAGTATAAAACTGTTGCAGTTGTAGCTATTCTCTTAGTTATCTTAATTGCTGTTGCCGGCCTTGGAATTTGGACAAGTATCGGTTTTATGATCGGTACAGTCGGTTCCGCACTCGCCGGTTTTGTCGGGATGTGGGTCACGGTCAGGGCAAACGTCCGCACCACACAGGCCGCTCACAAGGGGCTGAATGCCGCACTCGGTCTCGCTTTCAAGGGCGGATCAGTTACCGGCGTTATGGTCGTTGGCCTCGGAATTATAGGACTTGCCGGTTTTTATTATGTCGCAAAGCAGGCTGCTCCTGAGATGGCCTTTCACGCCCTCGTAGGTCTTGGGTTCGGATGTTCACTCATGAGCGTTTTTGCCCGTATCGCAGGCGGTATCTACACAAAGGCTGCTGATGTTGGGGCAGACCTTGTCGGTAAAGTTGAAGCTGGAATACCTGAGGACGATCCCAGGAACCCGGCTGTTATCGCGGACAACGTCGGTGACAACGTGGGAGACTGCGCAGGTATGGCAGCCGACCTTTATGAAACATACACGGTCACGCTTGTTGCAGCAATGCTGCTTGCAAAGACGGTTTTCGGAGCAGACAGTCCGTGGGTGGAATTCCCGATGCTTCTCGGCGGCATATCAATCATAGCTTCAATTATCGGAACATTCGCGGTTAAGCTTGGTAAAAGCCAGTATATCATGGGCGCCCTCTATAAAGGGCTCGCAGTTGCAGGAATTCTTGCAGCAATAACATTTTATATAGTGACGGGAAAGTTCCTGGAAGGCGCTGCTTCGGCTTCATTGGCCGCGCACCCGGCGTTTACACAGATGCATGTCTTCCTTATGGCACTTATCGGTCTCGTATTGACCGGCCTGATCGTGGCCATAACTGAGTACTTCACCGCAAAAGAGTACAGCCCTGTGCAGCACATTGCAAAGGCCAGTCTGACCGGCCACGGCACAAACGTAATCGCCGGCCTCGCGGTCAGCATGAAAGCAACCGGTGCGCCTGTTATAGTTATCGTTTGCTCAATCCTGGGCGCTTATTCATTGGGCGGCGGGTTTGCCGGTGATGCAGCCGGCGGTCTTTTTGCTATTGCTTTATCCGCTGTGTCGATGCTTTCAATGACAGGGATTGTCGTTGCTATTGACTCGTATGGCCCGATAACAGACAATGCAGGCGGTATCGCAGAAATGTCGGGACTGCCTGAAGAGATCCGTAACATAACAGATCCTCTGGATGCAGTCGGCAATACGACAAAGGCTGTTACAAAGGGTTATGCCATAGCATCGGCAGCTCTTGCGGCCTTAGTCCTTTTTGCAGAGTATTCAAGATCGTTTCTTCCACTGGAGCTGAGATTCGACCTTTCAAACCCGATGGTCATGGCCGGACTCTTCATCGGCGGTCTGCTCCCTTATTATTTCGGCTCGCTCCTTATGGAAGCTGTCGGAAAAGCGGCAGGCAGCATTGTTGAGGAAGTCAGAAGACAGTTCAGGGAAATCCCCGGCATTATGGAATACAAGGCAAAGCCGGAATACGGAAAGTGCGTTGATATTGTCACAAAAGGCGCCATAAAGCAGATGATGTTACCGGCGCTTATTCCTGTTGTTGTTCCTATTGTTGTAGGATTGTTTCTGGGTAAAGAGGCGCTCGGAGGCGTTCTTATCGGAAGTATCCTGACCGGACTGTTCCAGGCAATCGCTATGACAAGTGGCGGCGGCGCATGGGACAATGCCAAGAAATCCTTCGAAGACGGCGTTACGGATGACAAAGGCGTAGTTCATAAGAAAGGCAGCGATGGTCACAAAGCTTCTGTTACAGGTGACACGGTCGGCGATCCTTACAAGGACACCGCAGGACCGGCCATCAACCCGATGATCAAAGTCATCAACATCGTGGCACTGCTTATCGTTCCACTTATGAAGTAGCCGAATATTTTCGATAAAAAGGCCGGCAGAAGTTTCTGCCGGCCTTTTTTAATAATACGCATTAAACCGTCATTGCACCCCGTCATTCCCGCCCCCGGCAACGGCATTGGAGGGCAGGCTCCGTAGGGAATCCATATTTCCCTCGAGAGAAAGGATACTTCTGAAAGAGCGCTGTGTCCTCACAGAACCTAACAGCGGACCGTTATCATACTGGTGAGTGGTGTTCTTCCTGTAATCTGGATCGCGTTTGTGATCTGATAACTGGTTCTTTCCGTTCGTACGTGCGCCACGAGGCTGCACGAAAAGATAAGGGCAGGCCCCTCGGAGTCGGCTTACAGTAGCGGGCTCCAAACACCTTCTGTTCTTATAACTGCAGGTATGCGATATTACAGGCTGGGTCACCCATTAAAGTTCTGTCCTGATTACTCCAAAAAGCGGGTCAAATGACCATTTCTGTCAACACTGTTATGAAAACAACAAAAAGATCTGCATTGTGTCTTGTGGCTTGACGCTTGGGGGATCACTGGGGCAACTCTTCTTCAGGACTAAACTTCTCAGATGTGAGAGGCAGTACAAAACGGAATATGCTCCCTTTACCGTGTTCCGACTCCACCCAGATGCGGCCTCCGTGCCGGTTTATGATCTCTCTGCAGATCGCAAGTCCCAACCCGGTGCCGTGAGGTTTGGCGGTCAGGGTATCGCCTATCTGCTGGAACTTGTCGAATACCTTGTCCTGATCTTCTGCGTTAATACCTATGCCGGTATCGGCAACGCTTACTATAATTTCTCTGTCATGAAGGCAGGCACCGATAGTGATCCCTCCTCGCTCGGTAAATTTCACCGCATTGGATATAAGGTTAAGCAGTACTTGCAGAATGCGGTCACGGTCGGCCGAGATGGGCGGCAAATCGTTACTGAGCTCCACGTTCATAGATAACCCTTTGCTCTCCACCTGTTGCCTTGAGAGTGTCACAACATGGTTCACAATTTCAGGCAGATCGGTTTTATCGAAATGCCATTCCACCCGTCCCGCATCCAGTTTTGCCAGGTCGAGCACATCATTGATAAGCCTGGTCAGCCGTTCACCTTCCGACACGATAATGTCAAGATTGGAGCGTATCTGCTGTGCGCTGCGCATCGCTTTTTTGTCTCCAGGATCAAGGCGGGGAGCAATGTCCGCTTCCATCTTATTTTTGATCAGCTTTGCGAAGCCGAATATCGAGGTCATCGGCGTGCGCAATTCGTGCGACACCGATGACAGAAAATTACTTTTGGCGCGGCTGGCGGCCTCGGCCCGGTCCGTCGCCACAACCAGTTCTGCGGTCCGCTTCTGTACTAGGGTTTCGAGATTCTCCTTCATGGTCTGGACGGCGGTCTTTCCGCGCACCCAGTCACGGTAGCCAAGCAACGACAAACAGAGGGTCACCAGAAAAAAGAGAACCACCATAACGGATGTTTTCAAAGCTTCATCACGCCAGTCTGCGAGATATTCCTCTGTGGAAAGGCCTGTGATAATATACAGGGGGTAGCCCGCAATCCTGCGGAAGCTCATGGTCCGTTCGACCTTGTCCACTTTGGAAAACGCGTGGAAAGTGCCTGAACTCCTCCCTGCTTTGACCAGTTCAAGAAATTCAGACGATACTGTTTTCTGGCCGATGGAACTGCCAACTTTCCCGGGTTCAGGGTAGCGTGCGACCAGACCCAATTCCTCGTCACGGAGGGTGATAGAGCCTTGTTTGCCGACATCGATAGAGGCGAACACCTTTATGAAACTCTCTAGGGTAATCACGCCGTAAACAACGCCGGAAAAAGATCCGTCAGGCTTATTGAGGCGTCTGGCCAGAATAATCACCCATTTCCCGCTGACCCGTCCGACCACCGGCTTGGAAATCACGAGTCTTGCCTTTGGGTTTTCGCGCAGGCGAACAAAGTACTCCCTGTCGGCAATATTTGCCTTCAGCCCGGCAGTAACGTCTGTCCCGTAGATGATATTCCCCTGTAAGTCAGCCATTCTCATTCCGTCGAGCTCCGGGAGACGCGCACATTGCCGGGCAATGAACCTGTTCACCTTTTGCCCTTCAATACCCCCGCTGGCAACCTGCTTTTCGATTTCATCCGATATGGCGAGCAGCGTCACATCGACCTTGTCAATTGCACCGCTAATGTAGCGCTCCAGCACCTGTGAAAGGTTCTGTGCCGTAACAACTGCGCGTTCCTCATGCTGAAGCAGGCTCCGGCGCAGCGACAATCCGGACAGGGCAATTACGAAAAGGTTGATTAAAATGACGGCTGTCGCCATCCTCTTGATAAACAGGCCTTGGGAAGCCGGAGACTTGTCTCCTTTCTTCATCTCTATGTCCTTTTACCCAGTATTAAAGTACCGACGCTGATGTTCTTATTATTAAAGTTATACTATACCCTAAGTTAAGCCATTCATAGTCTAAAGAAAAAGAAAAAAAGCACTTAACGGGCGATAGTACTTTTTAAAATATGGTTGCGAACCAAACAAAAACTATTACCCAATAAGTAAGGAATTATGAAACAGAACTGCAACAAAAGCAAGTGCAGAATCAATAAAGTTGACGTAACGGCAGACACATTGACAGACAGGGGCAGCATAGCGTTATTTGTGGCTGAAATAAACGCCCTCACTTTTCTTGAAAGGTCTCCCTTTCCATTCGTAATCTTCACAGAATTTCGTCCGCCTGAAACTATCAATTGGTCGGTGAATTCCGCTCCATTTCCGAGCGCAGAAAAAATGCGGGTTATCAGGTGCACCGTAGCCGCAGCAAAAAAAAGCACCCTCGGAAGTTAAAACAACTTCTCTTCAACAGATATATTTGCGGCCGCCAGCCTTTTGTAATCTTCCTGTAAGCGGGCATTTGCAATATTTGTGTTGATCCTGGCATCCTTTGCGGACTCTTCAGCCGAACCAAACAAATAAACCTTCGATATCTTTCTTTCCTCACTGCCGATTTTGAATGCAAAAATTCCAAGAAGCAGATACATATTCACTTCTCTCTTCAACTCTTCCGTATTTCCGGTATGAATTTTCTGAGAAACATACTGCTTCTGAAGATCAACCGTTACACCGATTTTTAAGCCTTTTTTTGCAGAGGCAATAAAATCCTCCAGTCTTACAAGATCAGATATTATCATCGTCTCCTCCTCGAAGTCAGAAATCTACAAAATTATCAAGGCGCAAATTACGATACGCTTCTTAATTTAATTATGCCGCTTTCAGGGGTATTGTCAATAAGGATGTGAAAGACATTACTTCCGGAAATCAACATCCCTGGATAAATGTCTACGGTGAGTAGAAGGTTAAGCCTGTGATGTTATTGATGGCTTAGTCTGATAAGCTTAACCCTGATCAGATTAACATGCTGCTGAAGTTTATAGGCCTCGTCCAAAAAAGCCAACGGCACCGAGATGCTGATGATCCCGGCCTCGATCCGGTCAAGCTTTTCACGATATCCCGGCGTATCCTCTGGTCTGGAATTTTGAACTATTTCCATTTCAAGATTCTTGAGTTCCCGATACCATCGAAGGAATTTCCTGCGGTGACGCCATGAATAGAGCCAGGGCAGGCTTCGGATTATGGGGATCAGGATTATGGCCGCAGGGACTAAAAATAAAAGCGTGCGGTCAACGAACGCGGCCAGCCCGAATGGAAGATAGTCCAGCAAAAGAGGCCGTCCTGATTTATAAAACCTCTCTGCATAAATTGAGGAGGGGATGCTCAGCCCCTTTGGCGAGGGGAACTCTCCCTGTTTATTTACCCAGCCGGCGTTGCTGTGAATCTCAATAGCAGCTTCAAGAAGCAGATATACCACGGCAGGATGCAGGTCTTTACGCACAATAAGATTTGTCGTCGCGGCCAATAGATGAACATCTTCACTCGGCATTTTCTTCGACAAATCGAGTATGCCTTTGGGTAATACGACATGCGACAATGCGGGGATAATACGTGTGTAAGCCTCAGCCTGCCTGAAATTCATAAGCTTAATGTCTGGGGCATACAAAAGTTCTTTAATAAGGGCATTGTCCTCTGTCCATGTAATCATAACCGCATCCAGTTTGCCTGCCAATAAGTCCCTGCCGGCAGCAACACCTGAAATGTCAAATAACATGGTTGGCGGTGTCGCAATATTAGTTGCAGTCAGCAAATCAATGGCCAATTTGCGCACTCCGCTCCCCTCGGGTCCGATCGCAATCCTCTTGCCCCCGAGTTCCGACACATCATAAAACGTCTCCTGGCTTCTATAAAAAACCCAAAGGGGGGCGTAGCTTATAGCCCCGAGGGAAACGAGATTATGCGCGTCTGAGAGCGGAGTCGTTCCGTCCTGCACAAAACCGGCATCAACATGAAATGATCCATCGCCAAGGCGGTTGAGATTTTCAACGGAACCTGTAGACGGAAGCAGCGTAATATGAATGCCCTTGCGTGCCAGGACCTGTCGGTAACGCTCACCCCAGGCTGCATAACTCCCGCCTTCGGAACCGGTAGTCATTATCAGGGCGGCAGGAGGCCTGAAATGATATGCGATCAGAATCAATATGATTACGATGAACAGGACAAGGGCAAGAATGACCAGAAGGCCACGACTGGATATCGAAGAATTGCTCATCCTCGCGTCTCCTTTATTGTTTATGTAAGCATTCATCTCCGGAGCCTGCAACCAAGCCTCCTGCCCTGCATGTCATGCTTCCCTCAATATTTTGAGAGATAGCTCTGCGACTATGTTCTTCACCTTTTCCCTGTAAGCCAGCATATGGGGCGTTTCAAGATGATCGCGGAGGGCTTCGAGGCTTTCCCACTTTTCGATAACAGTCACAACATTTTCATCCAAAATTTGTGGCGGAAGTTTGGCATCGATATCGACTGCCGGAAAATATTCGATACACCCTTTTTCCTCTCTGACCTTCGGCACATTAGCCTTAAAGAGTTCGAGAAAACCGGCAAGACTTCCTGTCTTTACGCGGATCGTCGCAATTACATTTATCATATTCATTTCCCTTTTGTGTTCCCGAAATATTCATTCCGGGAAGTCCGCTCTGCGGCGGAGATCACTGTTTTATGATACTCTTCCCAATAGAGAAAGCTTCTCCGAGATAGTCGCCGACTTTATGATAGTGTCGCATCTCCGGGCTGAAGATGATGGGTCTCACTTTTTCGATGTCAGGAACTCCTTTTTCGCTGAGCACGGATTCATCTGCCTTGACATCAAAGATCTCTCCGATAAATTGGGTGTGAAGTCCGATTTCTATTACATGAATTACTTTACACTCCAGGATCAAGGGAAATTCTTTCAAATAAGGGGCATCGACTATTTCACTTTTTACAGGTGTAAATCCGGTGGCGGCAAACTTGTCCTCATTCCTGCCCGAAACCGATCCAAAATAATCGGCTTCCCTGGCATGGACTTCAGAGGGAATGCTCAAAGTAAATGCTTTTCGTTCCACAATATTGCCGTAACTGTATGTCGCTTTCCTGAGAGAAATCGCCACACAAGGAGGCTTAGAACAGCAAATTCCTCCCCATGCAATAGTCATAACGTTCGGTTTCCCTTCCTTATCGTATGTTCCGACAACCCATACCGGCGTCGGATAAAGCAGTGTTTTAGGACCCAAGGACTTCTTCATTATATTATCCTCCCAAGCCATGCTTAGAATAATCGAATTTCTACTTGCACACTTTCAATTTTAGCATGAATGGGGGGCAGGGAGTGAGTGGCTGTTACGGTATAGCGCCATGCAAGGTTTCCACAGGAATTCAACACGCTTGGCGAGATGTCCGCGGTGTTGAGAAGGTGAAAGCCGCGCTCCTGTGATTTTTTTGGTCGGGTGTATAGCAAGAATCGGGTTGTATCCTTTTGTTCAGCGCGTTATCATAAAACAGGTAGATAACTATAATGATGAAACTTGAATCATCGGCGAAAGATTACAAGAGGATCGAGAAGGCAATTCTCTTTCTGGACAAGAACTTTCGCCGTCAGCCCGTTTTGAAGGAAGTGGCCCGGGCAGTGAATCTGAGCGAGTACCATTTCCAGAGGCTCTTCAGGCGCTGGGCAGGCATCAGTCCCAAGAAATTCATGCAGTTCCTGACGGTCGAACATGTAAAAAAAATTCTGAATGAATCTCAAAACCTGCTGGATGCGACATATCAGGCGGGTTTGTCTGCACCAAGCCGCATTCATGATCTCTTCGTAACTATTGAGGCGATGACTCCGGGAGAGTTTAAAAAAAGAGGCGAGGGCCTTGTGATTCGCTATGGATTTCATCATACACCTTTTGGCGAATGTATGCCGGCAATTACGGAGCGTGGCATCTGCGGCTTGGCCTTCATGACTGCGCGGGGACGGAGGGGCGCCATCAATGATTTGAAGATTAAATGGAAGAATGCTACCCTTGTTCAAGATGACGCATCTACGGCCCCATTTATCCGGAGGATATTCAGCGGATCGAAAAATAAAGAAGCCTTTCCAGTGAAGCTGATGCTTGCCGGTACGAATTTTCAGATTAAGGTATGGGAGGCATTGCTTAAAATTCCGGAGGGATCAATGGTCAGCTACGAATTCGTTGCCTCGGCGATTGACAAACCGGCTGCGACACGTGCCGTAGCGAGCGCTGTCGCCCGGAATCCGATCGGCTACATTATCCCCTGCCATCGCGTCATCAGAAAAATCGGAGTAATCGGCGATTATGGTTGGGGCGCTGCCAGAAAAAAAGCGATGCTCGGCTGGGAAGCGGCTTGATAAAGTTGTATAATATGGTTTAGAATAATCATTCAATTCAGTGCGAGGAGGGTCGCTTTTATGAAAGAAGGAATACATCCCAAATATAAGGAAGTTAAAGTTGTGTGCGCCTGCGGTGAGACTTTCACTACCAAATCGACTATAGACAATATCCGCCTTGACATTTGTTCAAAGTGCCATCCATTCTTTACCGGAAAGCAAAAGCTTATGGATGCCGAGGGAAGGGTAGAAAAGTTCAAGAAGAAATACGCCAAGAAGTAGCTTAGATAGATAGCAGGGGTTAGAATTTGGTGCTGCGCCAAAAGTCTAGCCCCTTTTTATTGACCCCGGAGAACGGCATGAAAAATATCGGTGGACAGGCGGTTATAGAGGGTGTGATGATGAAGTCGCCCGAGGGGTGGAGCGTTGCAGTCAGGGGACCCAAAGGTGATATAAGCATCAAACGCGAGAAGACCGGCCAACTGGCGGGTTTTTTGAAGCTGCCGGTTATTAGAGGGTCGGTGGCCCTTTTTCAGGCAATGCACATAGGGATCAAGGCGCTCGAATTTTCAGGGAATGTGGCCTACCAGGAGGAAGACGCGGATAAACCGCTCAGTCCATGGAGCTTCGGTATTTCGATCATCGCGGCCATTTTGCTTGCAGTCGCCCTTTTTATACTTATGCCGTTATTGCTTACCAAATTCGCCGGCAATGTTCTTCACGGCATTGCGGAAAGTTCTTTGCTTTTCAATTTCGTCGACGGGGTAATCCGGGTTGCCGTATTTCTTTTTTATGTGTTCGCAATAGGGCTGTGGAAAGAGATGAGGCGTGTCTATGAATACCACGGCGCTGAGCACAAGGTCATTTATGCTTATGAGGCCGGGGAATCACTGACTGTCGAGAATGCGAAAAAGTACAGACCCTACCATCCGAGGTGCGGTACGAGTTTCCTTTTGATTGTCATGGTCATCAGTATCCTTATATTCTCTTTTATCCCCCAGCAGTGGCCTTTTACGTGGAAGGCTGCATCCAGGGTGGTTCTCATTCCTCTCGTGGCGGGGGTTTCCTACGAAATGCTCAAGTTTTCCGCAAGGTTGAAGGACAACCCTGTAATCGGGATGCTGATCGTCCCCGGTCTCTTGCTGCAGAGGATGACGGTGAGGGAACCTGACGAGTCCCAGATAGAGGTGGCGATTGCCGCCATGCACGACGTTTTGAAGATGGAAAAAAGCAGTAACGAGGTACCGAAGAATGATTGATAAACTGTTGGCCCTGGAAGAAAAGCATAATGAACTGACTGCGGCCCTTTCAAATCCGGAAGTGCTGTCCAATGCACAGGCTTACCTGAAATATTCCAGGGAGCAGTCCGACCTTATGCCTATTGTAGAAAAGATAAGGGAATACAAAAAAATGCTCTCCGAGATGGAAGATGCTGAAGAAATGCTCAGGGCCGGTGATGGGGATTTGAAGGAGCTTGCCCAGGAAGAGCTTGAAGAACTCAAGAAAAAAAAGCCGCTTATCGAAGATGAACTGAAGAAGATGCTCCTGCCGAAAGATCCCCGGGACGAAAAGAATGTGATTATCGAGATACGGGCGGGAACCGGCGGGGAAGAGGCCGCCCTGTTCGGGGCGAGCCTGTTCAGGATGTACTCCAAGTATGCCGAAGCGCGCAAATGGAAAATTGACGTGATCGATTCCAGCCCGACAGGTCTTGGCGGTTTAAAGGAGATCGTTGCGAATATAACCGGCAAGGGTGCATACAGTAAACTGAAGTATGAAAGCGGTGTGCACAGGGTACAAAGGGTCCCTGTGACCGAGACATCAGGCAGGATCCATACGTCTGCCGCGACCGTTGCGGTGCTGCCTGAAGCCGAAGAAGTCGATATAAAGATCGAGGCCCAGGACCTGAGAATCGATACCTTCTGTTCATCAGGTGCAGGCGGGCAGAGTGTGAATACGACGTACTCCGCTGTGCGTATAACGCATATCCCGACCGGACTGGTGGTGCAGTGCCAGGATGAGCGATCACAGTTGAAGAACCGTGAAAAGGCATTAAAAGTCCTTCGTTCGAGACTTCTTGAAATGGAAATAGAGAAGAAAGATAAGGACCGGGCTGCAGACAGAAAGACCCAGGTGGGAAGCGGAGACAGGAGTGAGCGCATCAGGACATACAATTATCCCCAGAACAGGGTGACTGATCACCGGATAGGCCTGACCCTTCACAAGCTCGATCACGTGCTTGAAGGGGCACTGGATGAACTTGTCGAAGCGTTGAACACTCACTATGAGTCTGAACGGCTGAGAGATCTGTGACGCTCAACCGTCTGCTGTAAATGTTTTTAATGTCATGACTGCACTTGACAAGATGAAAGAGATAGCGGCCCTTCTCAAGAGGGGCGGCATTGAAGATCCCGCCAGGGAAGCCGAAATGCTTATTACCGGAATCCTTCATATCAGCCGGACCGAACTTTACGCAGGCGACATTTCTGTGCGGGAAGATGTGTCAAGGCATATCACTGATATCGCCGTGCGGCGTACCATGGGAGAACCGATCCAGTATCTGATAGGTCAAGTACTGTTTTATGGCCTTACTCTTTATGTCGGCAAGGGAGTGCTGATCCCGAGGCCCGAAACCGAATTGCTTGTGGATGAAACGATACAACAAATAGGGCTAAGGGCGTCTCCTCTAACCATTCTTGATCTTTGTACAGGGAGCGGGTGCATTGCGCTTGCGCTCGCAAGGCATCTTACGGAAGCGATTGTATATGGAGTGGATTCTTCTGAGGCCGCAATGGTGTATGCAACACAAAATGCCCTGGCAAATGATATCCGCAATGTCCGTTTTAAACTGGGCGATCTCTTTGGTCCGGTCGGCAGCCTGCGCTTCGATTGCATCGTTTCCAATCCCCCGTATGTCAGGCATGATGAAATAGAAACGCTCCAGGTGGAGATAAGGGAGCACGAACCTGTGCAGGCGCTGGACGGCGGCAGGGACGGGCTGGATTTCTACAGGAAGATTTTCAGGGACGCGGCCCCGCACCTCGTGGGAAATGGTATAATAATTCTCGAAATGGGGTTTGGCCAGGCTGCGGCGATACGGGAAATCGCAATGCGCTCGGGTTTTACTGGAGTTAATGTCATAAAGGATTTTGCAGGCATAGAAAGGATTATTGCCGCGGAGCGCTGATGGAGCTGATCGGGAACTTTATTTCTGTTTTCATGCATCTGGACAAACACCTGAGCCTGATAATTCATCAGTATGGCGCTGCGACGTATTTTATCCTGTCGCTTATCATCTTCTGCGAGACCGGCCTTGTAGTCACTCCGTTTCTGCCGGGTGATTCGCTGCTCTTCGCTGCCGGCACTTTTGCAGCGCTCGGCTCCTTTGATATCTTCCTGCTTTACGGGCTTCTCGCCTTCGCTGCCATGGCCGGCAATACGACTAATTACTGGATAGGATATATTGTCGGGCCGAGGGTGTTTCACAGGGACGACGTGCGCTTCCTGAACAAAAAGCACCTGGAGCGTACTCACCGGTTCTACGAAAAGTACGGAGGGAAGACGATCATTATTGCACGTTTTGTCCCTATCATCCGTACATTTGCCCCTTTTGTGGCAGGCATAGGCAGGATGACTTACACCCGTTTCATCAGCTATGATGTTTTCGGCGGCACGGCATGGGTGGCGATATGCGTTTTTTCCGGATACTTTTTCGGGAATATTCCGGTCGTGAAACATAATTTCTCTCTTGTAATCCTCGGAATTATTCTCATCTCGGTCATGCCGGCTGTGGTCGAGTTTATTCGCCACCGGCGGAGTTGAGGTGTTATAATATTGAAGAGGGCGTGCTCAGTTAATGAAGGAGAAAACGAAAAATGAAGATCACGGATGTTGTCGATATTGATGGAACTAACCTTCAGAAGTCCGACAAGGCAAAGGGAAAGGCAAGTGGTGCAAGTGGTGGAAATATCCGGGAAGGCGGTGAGGCTGTATCTACAGGAGACCAGGTCACCATATCGGATACGGCCAAAAAGATTGGGAGTCTCCAGGCGGAAGTGATGAAACTCCCTGAGGTGCGGACAGGCCAGGTGGAAGAACTGAAGAGTGCTGTTAATTCCGGCACTTACAACGTGAAGGGAGAAGACGTCGCAGGTAAACTTCTGAAAGACACAATCTTTGAGCAATCCCGCCTGAAGAAGTGATGAACCCCCTTGTGGAGAAGTACCGGTATTTTTTAAAGGACAGCCTGCGGCTGACCATGGATTTCTCATTGACGGACCAAAATCGTGGTATCAAGCCTCCTCCCATTGAAAAACCATACCCGGCAGGCGCTCCCCGTATCGACCTCGCAAATAAAGAAGACCTGGAAAGCATATGCGGTATTGATCTTTTTTCAGCTATAAACAACAGGAAAAGTCATAGAGATTTCAGTAATGAACCCCTGACTTTGAAGGAGTTGTCCCTTTTGCTCTGGGCAACTCAGGGGATAAGGGGCAAAGTAAACGAATTCGCGACTTTTCGCACAGTTCCATCTGCCGGTTGCCGCCATGCGCTCGAAACATACATATGTGTCCTGAATGTCACGGGATTGGAAACGGGAATATACCGATACCTGCCTGTCGAGCATCAACTTCTTGTCCTCGCCTCAGACAAAGCATTGTCCGAAAAACTTGTGGATGCCACTTTGAACCAGACGTTTACGGGTCGGGCCGCCGTGACATTTGCATGGACTGCTGTGCCATATCGCATGGAATGGCGATATGACATTGCGGCCCACAAAGTTATCGCACTGGACGCAGGGCACGTATGTCAAAATCTGTACCTGGCCTGTGAAGCAATCGGTTGCGGAACCTGCGCAGTCGGGGCTTATCATCAGGAACTGATGGACAAGCTCCTGGACGTGGATGGCGTGGATGAGTTCACACTTTATCTGGCCGCTGTCGGCAAGCTATAACATAAACGAATCAGCCTGGAACTAAAAAGTAAACACCTTTGATTCTGCCGCCAAAGCAATCAGCTTCTTTCCGGTTTCAAACCGGGCTGACTGAACAAGATCTTCTTGCCCGATATGCCGGGCATTTGCGCATGGAGTGCAAACCATGATCGGGACCGCCGCCTTAATAAGATAATCCAACGCGGTCTTGAGTTCATCGCCGGTCGGGGATTTCATGTTGTCAGCCATACCTATCTTTGCAATCATTACGCCATCCTCGAGAAGAAACACATTTACTTCATGCCCCTCTTCTTTGGCAAGTTTTGCAATATGGATGCATCTGGTAGCCCGAACGGGATCGTCCATTCCCCGACTCAAAACAAAAAGAAATTTTGCCATGCCGTCCTCCTTTTTTGTTAAAGAATATTACATCCGCAGCGAAAAAGGCAATGTCAAAAAAGCGGGATTGCGAATGCCCGGGATATTCTTCTTGACATTAAACAGGATAAGATTTATCCTATATCTAGGATGTACAATCGTCAATCCGGCGTATTGATAGCCGGGAACATGACCAATGCCGGCAGTTTGCAGGCATGGTAAAGTGGTTATCTCAAAAAGGAGGAAGCCATGGCAAGCGGAAGAAGTATAGGCAACATCAGAAGTTACTGCGATGTGATCTTTGACGAGCTTACGGACATGAAATCAAGGGTGCTCGGGCTGGTCCGGGACATAGAGTTGATGCAGGGGCATGATAAGGAACTGGTGATATCGCATGTGAGACATCTCAACGATATTGCCAACACTATCGACTGGAAACTCGAAATCCTTACAAAGGTATGCCCGACTGATTGGATGAGGTACGCAGCAGGTGCGGAAAGCGTATCCGTGAAGGTCCCGGGAAAAGCCGAGTTTGACAAGGATTTTACATCAGCGGGGGATTTTGGAGGATAGTCAGCTATTGAGGTTTGTAGCAGCCCCAACCTTAAAAAAAATGACGGGATTGTGTCCCGTCATTTTTTTAAGGCAACAACTTTCAAAACAGACGGAGCTTTCAACTGCTGTGATATAATTACAAGTCTGTTTTAATTGCCAAATAGCCGATTGACAGACTTTAAGAAATGCAGATGTCAGCTAAATATCACTTACTGAAGTTTATGGCAGGGGAATGAGCGCCAGAGGCAGAATAGCACGGGCGGCAGGCGTGATGTCGATTGCCACTTTTATCAGCCGCGTGCTCGGATATATCAGGGACATGATTGTTGCCGGTTATTTTGGCGCTACCGGGACTGCGGATGCTTTTTATGTTGCTTCCAGAATTCCCAATCTGCTCCGGGACCTTTTTGCCGAGGGAGCAATGTCTTCGGCATTTGTACCTGTTCTTACCGAATATCAGACCCGTTCCGGCAACAAGGAGGCCAACGAACTGGTCAGTTCGACCTTCCTGTTTATTCTTATTGTAGTCGGACTGATCTGTGCTGCCGGCATGGTTTTCGCCCCGGTTATCGTTGCCGTTATAGCTCCCGGTTTTCTGAAAGACCCGCAGAAACTGTCCGAGACAATTTTCCTTACGAGAATCATGTTCCCTTTTCTGATGTTTATCAGTCTTGCTTCACTTACTATGGGGGCGCTCAATACGCGGCGGATTTTCTTTATTCCTGCTCTTGCTCCCGCTGTTCTTAACGTCGCCAACATAATATGCATACTGATACTGGCAGATCGATTGCATAATCCTATTGTTGCGGTAGCAATAGGTTTTGTGGTCGGCGGTTTTGTGCAGTTTGCATTTCAGGTGCCTTCTTTTTCCAGAAGCGGGTATGTGTTTTTTCAAAGAAAGGAAGATAGGGCGCATAAAGTATTCCGGCATCCAGGGCTTAAAAGAATAGGACGGCTTATAGTGCCGGCTACTGCAGGGCTGGCAATAACCCAGATCAATATATTTATAAGCACAATCCTGGCCTCTAATCTGCCTGTGGGCAGCATCACCTATCTGTATTATTCAATGAGACTGATTCATTTCCCCGTAGGCATCTTCGGCGTTGCCATGGGGATGGCTGTGCTGCCGGCTCTTTCAGAGCATTCGGCAAAAGGCGAAACAGACAAGCTCAGGGAAGATTTCTCATTCGCACTGCGTCTGCTGTTCTTCATGACGGTCCCTGCCATGGCCGGGCTTATAGCGCTGAGGTTCCCCATTGTCACTACTCTTTACATGCGGGGAAGATTCGGTGCTGCCGCTACAATAGGAACTGCCGATGCCCTGATGTTCTACTCGGTGGGAATTTGGTCTATGGTGGGAGTCAGGGTCATTACTGCCACGTTCTATTCGACTCAGGATACCAGGACACCTGTCAAAATAGCGGCGGTTGCAGTGCTTACTAATATACTGTTAAGCCTTGCACTAATGGGACCGATGCGCCACAATGGACTTGCCTTTGCCAATGCCCTGGCTTCAGGCGTAAATTTCCTGCTGCTTTTCTACTTCCTGAGAAAAAAGCTCGGAGGCCTGGGTACACGGAAAATCGCTGTCTCATTTGCAAAGACTTTTTTTGCCGCTGCTTTAATGGGGTTTGCGGGATGGTTTCTGGCAAGCCGTTCCGCAATCTGGACTTTAAGCGGCCATGGCCTTTTCAAGGCAGGATATCTGGGTGCGATTATCCTTTTTTGCCTGGCAGTTTATGGCTCAACGGCGTATTTGATAAAAAGTGACGAGATCGGATATATAATAAGAAAAGTGAAAGATAAAAGGTTAAAGGTTAAAGGTTAAAGGTTACGGCAAAAAGACTTCCATTAACCTTTTACCCTTCACCTTCAACCTATGACGGAGGAATATATGATCGTAAAAAGTCTTGCTGTAGGGCCGCTGCAGGCGAACTGTATTATAATTGCCGACGAGGCGACCAAAAAGGCCGCTATTGTAGACCCCGGGGATGAGCCTGACAGGATAACCGGGACTGTCAGTGATATGGGGCTGACTGTTGACATTATAGTATGCACGCACGGCCATTTCGATCATATGGGTGTTGTGAGCGATATCAAAAAAGAAACCGGTGCACGTGTGGCCTTGCACACAGATGAACTTGCAGTGTACAAAAGCTCGCAGGATATGGCCGCTTTCTGGGGTTTTTCGGTCGAGGCCCCGCCGGAGCCGGATATCTTATTGTCCGAAGGGGATACTCTCGCAGTGGGAGGTTTGAAGTTTTCCGTTCTCCATACTCCCGGACACAGTCCCGGCGGGATCTGCCTTTATGCAGATGGGGTCGTGATAACAGGCGATACCCTCTTTCAGGGTTCTATAGGGAGGACAGACTTTCATGGCGGCGATATGGAAAAGCTGAAACAATCCTTTCGGCGGCTGATGGGCCTGCCGGAAGACACAAAGGTCTTCCCGGGACATGGACCGGCCACAACTATAGGCCATGAGAAAAAGTGGAACATGTTTTCAGAAGAATTTCTGAAGTGAAGATAGAATGCCTGACGCTGTTTGCCCTGCTGCTGATTCGCGGTCGGAGTTAAATCAATTCATACCTTTTAGTGGCCTGCGGCATAGTTGCAGCTACTATCGCGATAATTGACATAAGGAGGAAAACAAATGAAGCGTTTGTCGTTCTTTATAGTATTGACTGCCGCATTATTTGTCTGTCGCAGCGGCGTATTTGCTTCCGGACCCGGGAGCGGAATTACTTTGCAGGCCGATAAAACATCATTAAGCAATGGAGGGACCATTACGATTACGGGAACAGCTCCTGCGGGTAAGCCGGTTTATATCGAGGTCTGGTCTGAAAAGCAGGTGCGGGCATCACGTTTTGATTCGGACGTGGACAAGGATACCGGGAAAAGACCTTATATCCTGTACATGACGCATGAAATCCCTGCCTACTACAAGCTCTTTGTTCCGAAAGACCGGAAGGAAAACCTGGACAAGATAAAGAAAGAGGGGCAGAAGTGGAGTTTTTCAAAGGCCCTGAAGGATATGGGCGCCGCCCAGGTTTATTCCGCGCCGGCAAAGGCCAAAGTAGACCGGTATCAGGCGACCCTTATGGGAAGTATCATCGGGTCAAGGGGGGACTTGCTGCCTCAGCTGGATGAAAAGGAAAACGCGAAGCGCTCCATGCAACTGGTAAAGGTGCGTTTCAGGTCTCCCGATAAAGTCATTGGAGCAGAAGTGGAAGTAAATCCTGACGGCACTTACAAGGCGGTGTTGAATATCAGGAAGGGGCTTGCTCCGGGCAAATATAATATTGTGGCGGCAATTGACAAGAATACGAGGAGCCAACCTGCAGCATTTGAAAACAATATTACATTCCCGAATGTTTATCTGGGCAACGCGGGAACGAGCCTGAATTTATTCGGGCCATTTTTCCTGTCATTGTTCATCTCCATATTCGGCGTGCTGATGGGAGCGGGAGGCGGTTTCATTATGAACCCGCTTTTGGTTTCCTTTTGGCCGCTTCCTCACACTGTTGTGGCGGGAACAGTTATGCCTACTGTCCTGTTTTCCCAGGGAAGCGGTATCTATAATTACTCCAGGATAAAATTTATAAGCTGGAAGCTGGGCGTTGCCATAGGGCTTGCGATGGTCGCAGGCGGCTTTATAGGACCGAAACTGACGGAGTTGATCACGCTCGATCAGTTCAAATTCGTCTTCGGATGGATTTTACTTGTTCTTGCCGGCCTCATGTTCTGGCAGACTACGCCGGGATATCTGGCAAAGAACAGTAAAGAGCAGGCTATACTGAAGGAGTTCAAGAAAAGGGCCGAAGAATGTGCAAAGACAAAAGAAGCGGCATGTGCTTTGCCTAAAAACAGATAGGGGGTAATCATGACGGTAGAATTCTGGGGACATGAATTCAAAGTTAATATAGTAATGGGATGCATCGGAGGGTTTCTTATAGCGGTTGTCGCGTCGATGTTCGGTTTCGGAGGCGGGCCTTTTATGGTCCCGCTGATGACGGTGGGTCTCGGGCTGCCCATGTACTTGGTGGTAGGCAGTTCACTTCTGGCTATCTTCTTTAATACGATGATGGGGACTATGCGCCATTACCAGTTCGGGAATTTCGACCTCCTTTTCTTTCTTATTATGTTTCCCGCCGCGATACTGGGCGGCTTTATCGCACCCCAGATCGCCAAAAGAGTAAGTCCGCTGGTGGTAAAGAGGGTGGCTATTGCCGGGCTGGTCATTCTTGCCCTGAACCTGCTGGGAGTTTACTAGAAGGACATTTTATAATAAAAGTAGACGGTTTTGTAAAAAGTTCATAGGCAAGGCGCGCAAATCCTGAGGAATGAGGCGTACTTTTTTCGTACGTCGCAGTGACGAAGGATGCAGCGCAACGCAGCATATGGACTTTTTACGAGACCGCAATATCGGTTTTTGGAGGCATTGATGGGAGAAACATCATCAGTTTATAGCATGTGCGGGATGTGCGCTGTGCGATGTCCTATAAGGGTGGAGGTCGAAGACGGTGTGCTGAAATGGATCGAAGGCAACCCGCATGTCCCCGGCATAGAGGGTAGCCTTTGCGCAAAAGGGTCTGCGGGGCTTGCATTCGAATATGATGCTGAGAGGCCCCAGTATCCCATGATAAGGACAGGCCCGAGGGGTTCGGGACAATGGCGAAAGGCCACATGGGATGAAGCACTCGATTTCATAACAGGCAGCCTGAAGAAAATTACGGAAACTTACGGCAGCAAGGCCATTGCTCTGGCAGACAGGGGCGGTCCTTTTACCGACCTGACAAAGAGTTTTATTAAAAGTTTAGGCTCTCCAAACTACTTTGACCATGACGACACGTGCGCAAAGAATGTGAACATGGCATGCCGGTCTGTTTTCGGATATGGACGCGGCGACATCTCTTACGATTTCGCTAATACCTCCCATATAGTGCTGTATGGAAGAAATGTCTTTGAATCGCTGCAGGTCAAGGAAGTTAACAATATTCTGGATGCCCTTGATGCAGGCGCAAAAATGACCTATATAGATATCAGGGCCACAGTGACGGCATCGAAAGCGGATAAGTTTCTCATGATAAGACCCGGAACAGATTACGCTCTCAATCTGGCGCTCATCCATGTGATATTGAAAGAGAGGCTGTACAACGCCGACTTCGTAAATAAATGGGTGACGGGACTGACCGAACTCGAAGGCTTTGTTGCTCCTTATACCCCGGAATGGGCTGAAAAGGAAACGGGCATACCCGCTTGTGAAATTGCCGGTCTTGCGCATGATGTGGGCCGGGACAAGCCCGGGGTCATATTCCACGGCGGCTGGATGCTCTCCCGTTACATCGATTCGTTCTACAGCAGCAGGTCGATCTATATCCTGAATGCCCTGATGGGTAATATAGAGACAAAAGGCGGACTTATCATTGCTAAAGGTCCAAAGGATGCAGGCGTGAGTCCGCTTCATTCCCTGGGCGAATCGATTCCAGAGGTTAAAGACAAGATTGTCGATGCCGGGATGGCTCACAAGTCTCTTGGGACAGGCCATGTGGTAAACCTCTACAAGGCCATTAAAACAGGAGTGCCTTACCCGGTCAAGGCCTTTCTGGCATATCGTTATGATCCCATGGCATCCCTGCCTGACCCTGAAGAACAGAAAAAAGTGCTGGACAATCTGGAGATGCTTGTTTCAATAGACGTTAATTACAGTGAAACAGGATGGTATTCGGATGTGATTCTGCCTGAAGCTACATATCTTGAGAGGTCGAACATTATAGCGACGCAGACCGGGCCGAAGCCGGGCTTCATAATGCGGAGGCAAGCTGTGGCCCCGAGATATGACAGCAAGCCCGCGTGGGAGATTTTTACGCTCATCGCCGGGAAAATGGGCGCCGGCGAGTATTTCCCGTACCGTAGCATAGAGGAAATCTGGGAGCGCCAGCTTGCGGGCACAGGTATCAGGATTAATGACTTTGATGCTAAGGGAATAGTGGGTCTTGCGAAAAATCCCTTGCCTATGGACAGAGACGACCTTAAATTCAAGACCCAGTCCGGGAAGATAGAATTCGTATCGCAGCTGCCGGCTAAAGACACGTTTGAGTCGTTTGCTCCCTATGTGAGTCCCAAAAAGCCCGGAGAGGGTTATTTCAGGCTGGCATTCGGGAGGACTGCGGTCCACGCCCATGCGCAGTCGCAGAACAATATCTATCTGCATGAGATTGTACCGGAAAACGAGATATGGATAAACAGGGATGAAGCGGACAAGCTCGGGATAAAGGACGGCGACATGGTTGAGGTGAGTTCCGATGGATACAGCGGAAAAATTAAAGCGAAGGTCACTCCGTATATACATCCTGAGGCTGTCTTTATGCTGCACGGCTTCGGCAGCGAGATACCGCTTAAAACCAGGTCGTTCAAAAAAGGCTTGAGGGACACAAAGTTCGCAAAAGGCCTGCTCGAAACGGTGGACCCTGTCGGGGGCGGCGTCGCCTATCTTGAGTGCATGGTAAGAGTCGGGAGGATCAAACAATGAGCAAATATTACATATATCAGGATCTGAGAAGGTGCATAGGCTGTTATGCATGCGAGGTGCACTGCAAGACCAAAAATGATCTGCCGGCAGGCCCAAGGTTCTGCAGGATTGTACCTGTGGGCCCGAAAATGGCTGCGGGTATTCCTAAATTGCAGTTTATCTTTATGCCCTGTTTCCATTGCGAAAGGCCCTGGTGTGTTTCTGCATGCCCTACAGGGGCGATGCAGAAGAGGGCGAAGGACGGTATCGTATTTGTAGAGCAATCACTGTGCGTAGGCTGCAAATCCTGCATTACCGCCTGTCCGTGGGGAGTGCCGCAGTGGAAACCCGAAACCGGCAGGGTCATAAAGTGCGATTACTGCATGGACAGGGTCGACAAAGGTCTTAAACCGGCGTGCGTCACCAAATGCACTGCTCATGCCCTGCGATGGGTCACTCCGGATGAAGCGTCCATGCTGAAAAGAGAAAAGTTTGCCAGGGAAATCGCGGAGAATTCCCATTACTGATGCTCATAATCTGTATTTTTAGTAAGGTGTCGAGCAGTCAAGCCACAGTGCTTCAGCTAAATCTCGCAAGGCATCCTTGCCTTGCTCGAAGCGATGTCAGCCTGTTCAGCCATCCATGGCGTCTCAGGCTGCCAACGCCCGCTTCAGCACCATGGCCTGACTGCTCTTGGATAGAATTTGTTAATAATGCGGGATAAAGGCATGAATGTAAGACTTGAAATAGACGGGAAAGAAATTGTCGCGGAGCCTGGAATGACTGTTCTGGAAGCTGCCGGCAGATATGGAATCCGGATACCTACGCTTTGTTATCACAAAGCGCTGGGCCCTTATGGCGTGTGCCGGTTATGCATAGTGGAAGCAGACGGGCCCGGCTTAGATCGTATGGTTACTACATCATGCAATCTCAAGGCAACGGAAGGCATGTCTGTCGAAACTGCCTCGCCCCGCATCGTGGCCTTCAGGAAGACTATCCTCGATCTGCTTCTGTCGGCTACTGTGTTTTCTCATCCCCTGAATGAATTGGCAAAAGCGGCCGGTATTCGCCGCAGCAGTTTCGGCACGGAGAAGACCGATAAATGCATCCTATGCGGGCTTTGTGTAAGGGTGTGCCGTGATAGCATCGGAGCAGACGCTTTGCGTTTTGAAACAACGGGCGAAAACCGTTGGAGGGTAGCCGAGAAAATCCGGCTGCTTAAGGAACGATGCATAGGCTGCGGTGCGTGCGCCGCAGTTTGCCCTGTGGCTGCTATTCGATTTGAGGATACGGGGCCGGCGAGAAATATCCTGGTGTATGGCGACGTTGCAAATACTTTGGACCTGGTTGCATGCAGCATGTGCGGGACGCCGTACGCAACCCAGGCATCTATTGATTCGGTCATGGCCCGTATTGATTGTGAATTGAGGAAAGGGATAAAAAAACTTTGTCCTGAATGTTCCCGCATAATTTATGCCGGGGCCCTGGCTGGAGGATTTCCGCCGGATGTGTCCGGGCCGGGAAGATGAAAAATGGACAGGATGAGCGAGACTGTTGTGCCCCTTAAGCACGGGGAAAAACAGCTTGCCGCGGTTATAGGCTGGGACGGGATACAGGTATTCGATCCCGGCATTGATATAGTCGAGCTCTGCTATGAATACGCACTGGCAGTTGAGGAGAGTTCTTGCGGGCAATGTGTGCCGTGCAGAACAGGAACTCGCGTACTGGCGGATATTTTCAGTAGAATAAGGGCGGGCAAAGGCCGGCCTGGCGACATGGATGAAATAACAAGCATTTCGACTGCAATGTCTGATGCGTCCATGTGCGAGATAGGCAAAAGCTCTCCCCGTGTGTTCCTGTATCTCCTGGAGCGGTTTAAGGATGTCTTTACGGCTGCAATCGCCGGCACTAGGAAGGACAGCAGCGGATATACCTATAAGTCCATAATCACAGCCCCCTGCATGCAGGCCTGTCCGATACATCTGGATATCCCAAAATATATCGAAGAAATCAAGTTGGGAAGATTCAGGGAATCGCTGGAAGTGATACGGCAAAGGCTGCCCCTGCCTGGTGTTGTGGGCAGAGTTTGTGTGCGACCTTGTGAGTCCAGCTGCAGGCGGGGACTCGTCGATGAGCCTATACAGATAAAACACCTGAAGCGGTTTGTTGCTGATTATCCAGGAGATAGAGAGGGGCAGGTCATTTCTCGGAGCGATAGCACGGGTGTACTGGAGCAGGGGCGAGGCACCGTCCCGCCCCAGCCGGGAATGTGCACGAATAACGCATTTAAAGAAACTAGTGTTGGCAGGGGAAGTGGTTTTAGCGCGCAGAGAAATAACCTGCCCCTCTCTATCTCATTACGCAAGCCAAGTAACCATGAGTGCCAAGTTGCGATAGTAGGCGCGGGCCCGTCCGGGCTGACATGCGCCCATGTCCTTGCCGGGCTGGGCTATCGGGTAACCATATTCGAGATGCTTTCAGAGCCGGGCGGAATGGCTGCTGTCGGCATTCCTGATTACCGGCTTCCCCGCTCTGTACTACGCAGTGAAATAAAAGCTATAGAAGACGAGGGCGTTGAAATAATTTATGGAAAGGCCCTGGGCGTGCATTTCACCCTGGACGACCTGGAGGAGCAGGGATACAAGGCTGTTTTTATAGGCATGGGCTGCCACTGCCATAAGAAAATGGGTATAGAGGGAGAGGACGCCGGATATTATGGGCATGTGCCGGGCGTTTATTTCCTTAGAAATATTAATCTCGGTCTTATGGATGCAGTGCCAAAAGGGAAAAAACTGGTAGTTGTGGGAGGCGGCAATGTTGCGATAGATTGTGCGCGCATAGCATTCAGGCTGGGGTTCGGGGAATCCCATCTGGTTTACCGCCGCTCGCGCAAAGAAATGTCGGCTGACCCTGTCGAAATCACCGATGCCGGGGAGGAAGGTGTAAAGTTCCATTTCCTTACCGCCCCCAAAAAGATCATCGGCGAACACGGAAAGGTGACGGGCCTGGAGTGCTTCAGTATGGAACTGGGCGAGCCTGACGCGTCAGGCAGGAGAAGGCCGGTTGCTGTTAAGGGTTCCGAATTCATCATAAACAGTGACGTGATTGTGGCGGCAATAGGGCAGGAGGGTGATTTCTCCTGTCTTTGCAATCTCCCCGGTGTTAAAACATCTGAAAGGGGCTCGGTAGTTGTAGACGAGAATTTAATGACCACCAGAAAGGGCGTTTTCGCCGGCGGCGACTGTATAACGGGGCCGGACGTGCTTATACGGGCCTGTGCTCACGGCAGGCTGGCGGGACTTAAAATCGACCGGTTCATTGCAACGGGCAAGATCGAGGTGCTTGAAGAGGAAATGGATGAAAAGCTCTTGAACAGTTTCAGGGGATTTGACGCTGACGAGAAGGTAAAAGTCCCCGGAGGCACTTTGCGTGTTCCCGTCAGTCATCAATCGCCGCTGACAAGGAAGAGGGATTTCCGTGAAGTAGATGAGGGGTTTACTTCTGAAGAGGCTGTTAAGGAGGCCGGCAGGTGCCTCAGGTGTTACAGGGTGCTCATGTATGCTTATGCCGGAAACCCGTGAACAGCGCTTCTTAGGGAGCAGCAGGCGGTATATGCTATAATAACCGTAAGTGTCTTGCAGTTCCATCCGTTAATTGCACAGCGTGCAGCGTAATCTTGATTCGCTTGGGGAGAACGGTTGTTAGAGTTATTTAAGCATATCAGGTGGCAGGATTTTCTTGATATAGCTGTTGTCTCGGTAGTCCTGTATCAGGTCCTCCTCATTGTCAGGGGCACCAAGGCGGCCCAGATGCTTATCGGGCTTGGTGTGCTCCTGATCGCTTCCTTTTTTTCAAATTTTTTCCAGCTCTATACGATGGACTGGATTATCCAGTCCATCTGGTCGCAGGTCGTTATCGTGCTGATAGTGCTTTTCCAGCCTGAAATCAGAAGGACACTGGCGCAGATGGGTGAGTCGTCTTTTTTCCAGAATTTGACTGTTGCAGAGGAGTTGAAATCCCTGGAAGAGATAGTCCGGGCATCCGTAGCATTGGCCCACAGGAAAATCGGCGCGTTGATCGTTATTGAACGGGAGGTAAGCCTCAAGGACTATGTCGAAATTGCCACCCAGCTCGATGCGAAGGTCTCAAGGGAATTGCTTCTCAGCATATTCCATCCTACTTCGCCGATTCACGACGGCGCGATAGTTATCAGGGGCAACAGGGTCGTTGCCGCGGGATGTTTCCTGCCGATAACGCTCGGATTGGACATAAGCAAATCTCTGGGTACGCGCCATCGGGCCGGTATCGGCATTACTGAGGAGACGGATGCAGTGGCTATCATCGTGTCCGAAGAGACCGGAATGGTTTCAGTGGCAATGCACGGCAAGTTCGATACCCATGTCGATATGGGCACGTTGCGAGATATCCTTACCGATTTGTTTGCTGAATCGAAAAAGGGAAAAGGCGCGGCAAAAAAATTGGTCCAGAGGACTGATCAGTAATGAAGAAGGTTTTTTTCGGTAATGTCGGAATAAAGGTCCTTTCAGTAATACTCGCGATATCCTTGTGGATATTTGTCAGCTACCGGGGGCAGACGGAAATGGCGGTCGATGTCCCTATAGCATTCAAGAATGTCCCGAAAGGCCTGGAACTGGTCAGGGAAAGCGCAAAGGTGGTGACATTGAACTTGCGCGGCCACGAGAGGCTTCTGAAGAGCCTGAGACCGGTTGACATCAGTGTTATTGTCGACATGGCCAAGGCCAAGCGGGGGGAGAATATGTATTTCCTGGACAAGAACTCCATTATACTGCCCAGGCCTGCGGATATACTGAGAGTAGAGCCGACATCAGTCAGGGTGGTCCTCGATGAATCAGTGGTGAGGACGCTTCCAGTGAAGGCGTCTGTTGTCGGAACTCCTGAAAAAGGGTTTAAAATCGTTTCTGTCGATGTAAAGCCCTCTTCGGTCACGGTTGAAGGGTCCAGAACAGAACTTTCAAGACTTGCTGTACTGAGGACGGAGGTTATCGATGTTACGGGACTTGATTCTGATATCAGGGAGAGTGTCCGGCTTAATACCAACGGCAGGAACATAAGAACAAAGACGCCCGAAGTTATGGTAAGCGTAGATATAAGGAGATAATGGAATGAAGTTGTTCGGCACCGACGGGATCAGGGGAAAAGTGAACAAATATCCCATGACACCCGAAAATGTATTGCGTGTCGGTATGGCGATCGCCTCGGTTTTGAAGAATGACCACGGACGGCGCATGGTACTGATAGGCAAGGATACGCGGCTTTCCGGATACATGATCGAAAGCGCTCTTACCTCGGGTATCTGCTCAAAAGGGATGGATGTTACTCTGGTCGGACCCATCCCCACACCCGGCGGGGCCTATCTGACACGTGCGCTGCGACTCGATGCCGGCATCATTATTTCTGCCTCGCATAATCCGTTTGAGGATAACGGGATAAAGATTTTTTCTTCCGAAGGCTTTAAGCTTTCCGATGAGCTTGAGCAGCAGATGGAGCGGCTGATCGCGGATGATAATTTCCCGGCGCGCCGTGCGACAGGGGACAGGATCGGCAAGGCATTCCGGCTGGATGATGCCACGGGGCGTTATATTGAGTATATAAAATCCACCATCCCCAGGGGGGCTGACCTGGTCGGACTCAAAGTGGTTGTCGATACGGCAAATGGCGCAGCATACAAGGTCACTCCTATGCTGTTGAGCGAACTTGGCGCGCAGGTTGTGGCGATCAACGATAAGCCCAACGGTGTAAACATCAACGACAAGTGCGGTTCGCTGCACCTGGACTGCGTTGCCGCGGCTGTGAAGGAAGAAGGCGCGCATGTGGGCATTGCACATGACGGCGATGCCGACCGAACGCTCCTGGTCGACGAACGGGGCAACGTAGTCGACGGGGACATGGTCCTGGGGATATGGGCGGCAGAGCTCAAGAAAGAAGGCAGGCTCAAGGGAAACGGGGTAGTTGCTACCGTTATGAGCAATCTCGGACTCGAAAACTATCTGGTGCGGCAGGGTGTCAAATTTCTGAGAACAAAGGTCGGCGACCGGTATGTTGTTGAAGAGATGATCAAAGGCGGCTACAATTTGGGCGGTGAGCAATCAGGCCATATCGTGTCTTTTGATTACAACACAACTGGAGACGGACCCATAACCGCTTTGCAGGTGCTGCATCTGATGAGAAAAAAGAACGCCCTCCTTTCCGAACTGGCTGCGGGGATTGAACTCTATCCTCAAGTGCTGACGAATGTTCCTGTTGCGGAGAGATGTGATATCAAAAAAATCCCGGAGATAACCGGGGCCATTGCCGACGCAACAGAAAAACTCGGCAGCAAAGGCCGAATACTTGTGAGATCTTCCGGTACGGAACTCAAGATACGCGTCATGGTCGAGGCAGAGGATGCAGGCATGGCAAAAAGCGTTGCTGAGCAAGTGGCGGAGGTTATCCAGGAGAAGTTGGGTCTCAGCAATTCGTAGCACATGTCCAATTTTAACTCCTGCCCGCACGCATTGACTTAACCTATACGTATAGCACGATATATCTGAAAATATGTTACATTCATGTTACAATATTATAATCTTTTGGGGGATACTGCGCGTAATGCCTGGGGGCCAGCAAAGTATTAAGGATTTTATTTTGGAACGCCTGCAAGAAGACAGTGACTTTCCTGCAATGGCGCAGACCATCAATATTATTAATCAATTCAAGGTTTCTGAAGATACCACGATTACCGAATTTGCCAATATTGTTTTGAAGGATTATGCTTTGACAACAAGAGTTCTAAGGCTTGTCAACAGCGTCAACTATGCGCAGTTCGGAGAGGTGACTACCATTTCGCGTGCAATCATCCTCCTTGGCATTGATAATATTAAAAATCTTGCGCTTACACTTATACTTTTTGATCATTTGGAGAAAAACAGCTTAAATGTTGAGCATAGGGACACAATGCTCAAATCCTTGTACAGCGGAATATTGGCCCAGAAGATATCCAGCGGCATTAATTTTGCCGAGAGGGAAGAAGCATATATATGTTCTCTCTTCCACAATTTCGGCAAGATGCTGGTATCTTTTGCCTTGCCGGGGAAAATAGAGGAAATAAAATTTATCTGTCATAAACAAGGCATTTCAGAAGATGCGGCAGCCCTTTCCGTTCTCGGCGCGCGTTATGATGAGCTTGGCATGGAAATGGCCAGGGAGTGGCATTTCCCAAAAAAAGTAATTGACAGCATGCGTAAATTGCGCGGAATGGAAAGCACGCCAAATCCCGGTGGCCTTGAGAAGCTCGACAGTATCTCCTGTTTTGCAAACGGAATCACCGAAATACTGTCGACCGGTGCGGAAAAAAAAGAGATGGATCGAAGGATAGGGAATCTCGTAATAGCGTTCAAGTCCGATCTCGGGTTGCCGTATGACGAAATAAAGGACATCATTAATACAGGTGTTGACGACCTGAAAGAGTTTTCGGGCATTTACAATATCAACCTTGATGAACTCCCTTTTAACCGGCAGTTGGTGACCTGGGCTGATATGCCGGACAGGACGGTAGCAGCGGCCCTTGATACTGAATTGCTCAAAACTATTGATACCATTTTTGAATCGGAAAAGGAGGACGCTGCAGAGGGCATTTTCGCGAAGGGCATTCAGGATATCAATAGTGCGATATTGAGCAATTTCTCGCTGAACGATATTATCAGAATTGTGCTGGAGACCATGTACAGGGGCATGCAACTGTCGGAGCGGGCCAGGGCCCTCTTTCTTATAAAGGATACCAGGTTTCCCAGCATGAGCATCAAATTCGGGTTCGGGGAAGGGATCCAGGAAATCAAAAAGTGGTTTACTGTTCCGCTCGGCAAGTGGAACGACATTTTTAATATAGCGATAATGAAACAGAATGATCTTGTCATCGAGGACATAGAGCCTGACGCTATCAGAAAACTGCTGCCGGAGTGGTTCAAAAACAGGGTCTTTAAAAAAACCTTTATTGTTCTTTTGCCTATCTTGATACATAACAAACCTATCGGGATGTTCTATATAGAAGGGGACAGGGAAGGCTTTAAGAATATTTCCAGCAGTCATTTGAACTACCTGAGAATACTGCGTGACCAGACGGTCATGGCGATCAAACATAAACAGTGGTAATAAAATAAATGGAAAGCGCAAACAGACAAATGACTTTTGCCGCGAAAGAGGAGATACTCCGGAACATCGTCAAGACCCATTCCATTATCCTGATCGAAGGGTGGACAGGTACAGGAAAGACCGTTACGGCGCTTAAAGCTGTCAAAGGGATGGGAGCTGTTTATTATTACAGCGAACCGGCAGTGACTGCACGGAATATACTGGAGTATAATGATAAGGTTACCGTTATCGAAAATGTCCAGGCGCTTCGTGGCATTGCGCCAGGAAGACAGTGCATAATCTTTGATGATCTGGACAGTCTCGGCAGCGAACCGCGCGGTATTTTAAAAGCTATGATCAGGGAAAGGGCAAACGACAGGAAAATAATCGTGATTACAAAGGTGGTGCTGGATGCACAGGACCTTTTGCAGGAAATGGATGCTGTTGTACGTTTCAAGCAGAACACCGCACAGATGCTACATTCCAAATTGTCCGACTTCGACAGTTGAAGGGGTCAGACCAGATCCGCAGCAACGACGACTTCCATCCGGGCTTTGAAAGTTGAATTACTGTTGACATGTCTGCCCATACGTTATACGCTTTACTCAGGAACCATTACTTTATGATTAACTGTTTTTGGAACAGGAAGATTGACATTCGGGAAGATTATGCTCGTGATGGAACAAGAGATTGAGAACACAAAAGATCTGATTATGGCGCGGCTGCGTGAATACAGCGATTTCCCCGCCATGGCTAATACGATCAGGGTTATTAATCGATTCAAGGCCTCGGAAGATGCCTCGATTACCGATTTTGCCAATCTTGTTTTGAGGGATTATGCCTTAACATCAAAGGTCCTGAAGCTTGTAAACAGTGTCCACTTCGCGCAGATGGGAGAGGTGACCACCATTTCGCGTGCAATCACTCTCCTTGGCATTGAAAACATTAGAAATCTTGCGCTTACACTTATCCTTTTTGATCATTTCAGGAAAAAGGACTCAAATGTTGAGCATATCGATGCGATGTTCAAATCCTTATACAGCGGAATACTGGCCGGGAAGATATCCAGCGGCATTAATTTTGCCGAAAGGGAAGAAGCATATATATGTTCACTTTTTCATAATTTAGGCAAGGTGCTGGTATACTTTGCCTTGCCTGAAAAAATAAAGGAAATAAAATTTGTCAGCCATGAACAAGGCATTTCAGAAGATGCCGCAGCCCTCTCGGTCCTTGGCTCACGTTATGAGGAAATGGGCATGGCAATGGCCAGGGAGTGGAATTTCCCGGAGAAAATAGTTCATAGCATGCATAAACTGAGCGGAATGGAAATCACGGCGAATACCGGCGACAATGATAAACTCAACAGCATTGCCTCCTTTGCAAACGGGATCACCGAAATACTGTCGACCGCCACGGCAAAAAAGGATATGCTTGAGAAGATCGATAAGTTAATAATAACTTACAAAACACATTTCGGCATGTTGTATGGCAATATTGCGAGTATTATTAATGCAAGCTTTGAGAATCTGGACGAGTTTTCGGGCCTTTTCAATGGCGACAGCTTTGCAACTGTCCCATTTAACCGTCAGTTTCTTACCTGGTCTGATAACGCAGGGAAATCTTCTGCAACCTCCGAAGAAGCAGTGCCGGCTGACTTTAATACTGAATTGATCAAGACTATTGATGTTATCTTTGAATCGGAAAAAATGTCTACCCCCGAGAGCGTTTTCACGAAAGGCATCCAGGACATCAATAGTGCGATACTGAATAATTACTCCCTCAATGATATTATGAGAATCGTGCTGGAGACCATGTACAGGGGCATGCAGCTGTCTGGCGAAGCAAAGGCACTTTTCCTGATAAAGGATACCAGGTCCCCGATTATGAGCATCAGATTCGGGTTCGGGAGCGGGATCGATGAATTGAAGAAATGGTTTAATATTCCACTCGGCGATTCGAAGGACATCTTTAATACGGCGATGAGGAAGGGGCTTGATCTTGTCATGAAGGACATCGAGCCCGACGTTATCAGACAACTGCTGCCGGAGTGGTTCAAAAGCAGGGTATTTGAAAAAATCTTTATTGTCCTTTTGCCTATCTTGATAAATAACAAACCTATAGGCATGTTCTATGTAGAAGGGGACAGGGAAGGCTTTGAGAGGATTTCCGGCAGTCATTTAAACTACCTGAGAATACTGCGTGACCAGACGGTCATGGCGATCAAACAAAAACAGTGGAGCTAAGCAGGGTCAGACCCTGGAGCCGCACACTCCTTCTGAAGCCATTTTACAAAAGATGAGTTGTTTTTATTTTTAACTATGTTATTATTTGTTAAGCCTTTTTCAGGGCCGGTACCTTTTCAAAAGGGGGAGAAATTCCATGGATTTTACAATTAGGGCACTTAAGAGGTATTTATCATCAGGAGCGGGACGGCTTCTGTGTTTTGCCATAGTTGTGATGTCAATAGCGGCTGTGCCGCCTCTTTCGTTTGCTCACGGTCTTGCCGGAGAGAGGTTTTTCCCTACTACATTTGCTGTCGATGATCCATTTATTTCGGACGAATTTTCCATTCTTGTAGATCATATCAAGAAACCCGGTGACGAACCGAATAAGTCAACAGAAATCAATATTGACGCTTCCAAACGCATCGTGCCGGACTTCGGGGTCACCATCCACGAAGCATGGCAGCACCTCGGCTCAGACGGAGATGGTTCGGCACATGGCTGGGAAAACCTCGATCTGGGGGCCAAATGGCAATTTCTCACTGATCCGAAACATGAAATGATTCTTTCTGTCGGCACAGATGTTGAGATCGGCGGCACCGGCGCCCATCAGGTATCCGACTCATTTTCTCATATCAATCCCACATTCTTTTTCGGCAAAGGCCTTGGTGATCTGCCTGAATCGGTTAAATACATCAGGCCGTTCGCGATTACCGGCGCTATAGGAACGAGTTTCCCCACCAGGAGCAAGAATGTGATTTTTAATGATGACGGTTCTACCGACATTCAACGCAATTCAACCACCTTGAACTGGGGCTTCACTGTTCAATACAGCCTCATGTACCTGCAGTCCTTTGTGAAGGACATCGGACTCGGCGCACCTTTTAACCGTATGATTATTGTGACCGAGTTTCCCATGCAGACCAACCTGAGCCGTGACAATAAAGGCCTTACAACGGGCACGGTCAACCCTGGGGTTGTCTGGGCCGGTAAGTTCATGGAACTGGGCATTGCAGCGCAGATCCCCGTCAATTCTCAAACGGGGAAGAATGTCGGAGTCCTCGGCCTGATCCATTTCTTTGTTGACGACCTTTTCCCGAAGAGTATAGGCGGGCCGATTTTTCACTGAAATGTCGAAACACAGTCCTGCATTAATGGTCCTGGTGTTTTTATTCCTGTTGGCGCTGCGCGGAGTTTCTGAAGGGCATGCGTTCCCGGACCATTCCGACCCAAGAGTGGGCTCAACTATCACGGCTTCGCCGGCCAAGGTCCGCATTTGGTTTGACGGTGAACTGGAACCTGTGTTTTGTATTATTAGTGTAAAGGATATGAGCGGTAAGAAAGTGGACAAGGGAGACGGCCATGTGAATGCCTCTGACCCCACCCTTCTGGAGGCAAGTTTGCAGCCGCTTTCACCGGGGAACTATCAGGTAGCCTGGAGCGTTGTTGCACGGGACGGACACCGCACAGAGGGAAATTATTTATTTACCGTTAAATAGGATGTCGCAATGACGGAGACATTTATACACATTATCCCTGCGTGGGTCGAACTCATAGCCCTCGCTTTTTGCACAGGTGCCCTGGTTTGCCGCCTCCTGGTGCTTGAGCCGTCGCATACTGCTGCCATACCTTATTACAAGAATTTGCTTGTCAGCATGTGGCGGCTGTTATTTGTCGCTCTCACGGCAATGACCATTGTCAGCATCGTGGATCTTCTGACCCGCACGGCTGAGATGAGCGGTCTGACCTTCAGGGCAAGCTTTCCTTTGCTTCCTACGGTCATAAGCAAAACCCATTATGGTTATTTCTGGCTTATGGGTATGGTAACCCTCATCCTTTTATGGATTGCATGGTGTTTAAGCCGACGATATCGCGATTCGCGTAAGCTTTCCGGCTTTATGCTATGCCTTGCTGCTGTCTTCGCTTTTTCCCTGAGTGCAACCGGGCATGCCTCTGATAAAGGAGACTTCAGCGTCGCTGAAATGACAGACTGGTTCCACCTGATTGCGGCGTCTGTCTGGGGCGGCGGCCTCATGGTGCTTTCCACTGTTGTCCTTCCGCAACTTGTTAAGCCGGACAACCGTCAGAAAGCGATAATCGCTGATGTTGCAGGCCGGTTTTCGAGAATCGCCGGTATTTCCGTTGGAGTTGTGATAATTACTGCATCTTACAATTCGTGGTATTTTGTAGGCAGTCTTACAGAATTCGGCAGTACGCCATACGGTCTGGCTGCAGCCGTGAAAATAATATTGTTATGCTTTCTTCTTTTTCTTGGGGCCTTTAACCGCTACATCAATGTTGCTCTTTTGCAGCAATGGGCCGGACGGCATCCGGAAAAGAGAGACTTTATCAGTTCTCCGGCACTTAATATTTATGGGCGTCTGAAACAAAGCAGGGATGGACGCCTGGTTGCCTTCCGGTTCCTGAGCTGTGTGACAGTAGAAGCCCTTCTGATTGTGAGCGTGCTTCTATTCGCAGCCTTTCTCCGCCATGAAGTACCTTCGCGCCATATGGCGCACCAGGGACATTCAGGAGAAGGGATGTCGTCTCATCCCTCAAATGACGGCAATGACGGGATGCAGCATCACGGCCATAATCATTGAGGATCACTGCTGGAGAACTTTTCGTATCGTCTTTAAAAGCTCACTTGGTGCAAACGGCTTTGAGATGAATTCCACCCCTTCCTCAATGATTCCCTTCCTGCGGATCACATCCGCAGGGTAGCCGCTTTCAAAAATAACCTTTATTCCCGGCTTCATAAGCGCCACCTCTCTGTACGCCTCTTTGCCGTTCTTCTTCGGCATGATAACGTCGAGAATGACCAGATGGATATTGTCCTTGTGTTCCCTGAATTTTTCCACAGCATCCTCACCGTCCACTGCCTCAATGACTGTATAGCCGAAATCAGCGAGGAGGCCGCTCACCATTTGCCTGACCTCGCTGTCATCTTCGGTGAGAAGGACCGTTTCAGTTCCTCCGATTGCATCCGGCTGCCCTGAAACTATCCTGTCCTCGACCTTGTCTTCTATTAAAGGCAGATATATCCTGAACGAGGTCCCTTCACCGGGCTCGCTATAGACATTGATGCAGCCGTTATGCTGCTTGACTATCCCATAGATGATTGCCAGTCCCAGCCCCGTGCCCTTGCCTACCTCCTTGGTCGTAAAGAACGGCTCGAAGATCCTCTCCCTCGTCTTCTCATCCATCCCCTCACCTGTATCGGAAACGGTGACAACTACGTATTGGCCTTCCTTGCCACACCCGCAGGTCATCATAAATTTGTCATCCATGACGACGGATTCCGTCTTTATCATAAGCTTGCCCCCATTGGGCATTGCGTCCCTGGCATTGGTCGCCAGGTTCATCAGGACCTGCTCTATCTGGCATATATCGGCCCTTATCGTGGGATTCCCAGGTGAAAGGGTCAATTTCAGTTCGATATCTTCACCGATGAGCCTTGAAAGAAGTTTCTCTATGGCAAAGATAATTTCATTGATTCTGACCGGCCTGGGGTCGATGATCTGCTGTCTGCTGAAAATGAGGAGCTGCTTCGTGAGGTTTGCTGCCCTTTCTGCCGAGCTGAGGATCTGCTGGACATGGGGTGTCAATGGATTGTCCTTTTCCATTCCCATCTGCAGCATGCTTCCATAGCCGATGATTGCAGTCAGGAAATTGTTGAAGTCGTGGGCAATGCCTCCTGCAAGCTGCCCCACTGCCTCCATCTTCTGTGCCTGCATGAGCTGCTGCTCGAGCTTTCTCTGGTGGGTGATGTTGCGCAGTATCCCTCTGTATAATGTAAGACAGCCCGTTTCGTCACGAAAGGCTGTTGCTGTCTCAAGGACTATCAGGATGTCTCCCTTGATATTTTTCATCAGCAGTTCATAGTCTTTTACATATCCCTGCTCATCCAGTATCTTCAGAAGCTCTTTCCTGTAGCCAAGATGGACATAGAGGTTCTTTTCGATATCAGCTTCAATGAGTTCCTTCTTTGAGGAGTACCCGAACAGTTCAACTCCAGCCTTGTTTATATCGATGAATCTCCCCTCCGGTGTGCTGATGAACACAACGTCTTTGGACTCCTCGAAAAGGCTGCGGTATTCTTCTTCGGACTTCCTCAGAGCCTCTTCCGCCAGCCTGTGTTCGGTGATGTCGCGGAACGTCACAACTGCTCCAACAAGCTTCTCATTATCTATAATAGGTGTGCTTGTATAAGTCACATTAAAACTCGTATGGTCTTTTTTCCAGAAGACCTCGTCTTCTCTATGATGAACTGCGCTGTCTTTGAAAGCTGAATATATAGGACATTCTTGTTCCGGATAAGGTGTGCCGTCTGTTTTTGTGTGGTGCCATGTTGAGTGGCTATGCTTTCCAATGAGCTCATCAGGCTCATATCCCAGCATTTTTGCAGCCGCAGGATTGACAAACGTATGATTCCCGTTTAAATCCAACCCGAAGATGCCTTCCCCAGCTGCATCGAGTATCAATTCATTCTGGCGACTTACCCGCTTGAGCGCCTCTTCCGCCAGTCTGCGTTCGGTGATATCCCTGAAGACGAGCACGACCCCGATAACCTTGCCCTCGCTGTCCCTTATGGGTGAGCCGCTATCGGCGATTACCCGCTCTCCCCCGCTCCTTGATACCAGCACGGTGTGGTT